>NZ_JADGHH010000251.1 GCF_019689535.1 Pigmentiphaga sp. | reverse complement strand
GCCCAAGCTCATCTTCATGAGCCGCTGGCTGCAACTCCCGCTCTACCTCGGGCTGATCGTGGCCCAGTGCATGTATGTCTATCACTTCTGGCTCGAGCTCGTCCATCTGATAGAAGCAGCCTTCGGTAACAAAGAAGCAATCGGCATGCTGGCCGAATCCGTCATGCCCGCGGTCCCGGGAGCAGCTGCCGTGCCCGAGCAGGTCAAACTCACGGAAACCACCATCATGCTGGTGGTGCTCGGCCTGATCGACGTGGTCATGATCTCCAACCTGCTCATCATGGTGATCGTCGGCGGGTATGAAACCTTTGTGTCCCGGCTCCACCTGGAGGGACATCCCGACCAGCCTGAGTGGCTGTCGCACGTCAATGCCTCGGTGCTGAAGGTGAAACTGGGCACGGCGATCATCGGGATTTCGTCCATCCACCTGCTCAAGACGTTCATCAACGCCGCGCATTACGATTCCAAGACTATCTTGGCGCAAGCCGGCATCCATTTGGCTTTCCTGCTGTCGGCGATGGCCATCGCCTACTGCGACCGCCTGATGGCGCCCATGCTCTCGCAGGACGCCCGCGGGCATTAACCGGTACAGGCCACAAGAAAGGCGCGGCGGCATGCCAGCGCCCCACCCCACTCTTTACGGAGCGCTCATGACTACCGTCATCAAGGAAGAAGATCTGATCCAGTCGATTGCCGACGCGATCCAGTTCATCAGCTACTACCACCCGGTCGACTACATCCGGCATCTCGCGCGCGCCTATGAGCGTGAGCAGAACCCCGCCGCCAAGGACGCCATCGCGCAGATTCTGACCAACTCGCGCATGTGCGCCGAAGGGAAGCGGCCGATCTGCCAGGACACCGGCATCGTCAACGTGTTCATGAAGATCGGCATGGAGGTGCGCTTCGACACCCAGCGCAGCCTGCAGGAGCTGTGCGACGAAGGCGTGCGCCGCGGCTACCTGAACCCGGACAACAAGCTGCGCGCCTCGGTGCTGGCCGATCCGCAGTTCGAGCGCAAGAACACCCGCGACAATACGCCCTGTGTGCTGAGCGTGGAGCTGGTGCCGGGCGACAAGGTGGACGTCCAGGTCGCGGCCAAGGGCGGCGGCTCGGAAAACAAATCCAAGTTCGTCATGCTCAACCCGAGCGACTCGCTGGTGGACTGGGTGCTCAAGACCGTGCCGACCATGGGCGCGGGTTGGTGCCCTCCCGGCATGCTGGGCATCGGCATCGGCGGGACCGCCGAAAAGGCCATGCTGATGGCCAAGCAAGCGCTGATGGAAGACATCGACATGTACGAACTGCTCCAGCGCGGCCCCAGCAACAAGCTGGAAGAACTGCGCATCGAGCTGTATGAGAAGGTCAATGCCCTGGGCATTGGCGCGCAGGGCCTGGGTGGCCTGACGACCGTGCTGGACGTCAAGATCAACATGTACCCGACCCACGCCGCCTCCAAGCCCGTGGCGATGATCCCCAACTGCGCCGCCACCCGCCACACCCATTTCGTGCTGGACGGCTCCGGCCCCGCGAACCTGACGCCCCCCTCGCTGGACGAATGGCCGGACGTGCACTGGGCGCCGGACTACAACAAGTCCAAGCGCGTGGACCTGAACACGTTGACCAAGGAAGAAGTCGCGTCGTGGCAACCCGGCCAGACGCTGCTGTTGTCAGGCAAGATGCTGACCGGCCGCGATGCCGCCCACAAGCGGATCCAGGACATGCTGGCCCGCGGCGAGAAGCTGCCGGTGGACTTCACCAACCGCGTCATCTACTACGTCGGCCCCGTCGATCCGGTGCGCGACGAAGTGGTCGGCCCGGCGGGCCCCACCACGGCCACCCGCATGGACAAGTTCACCGACATGATGCTCGAGAAGACCGGCCTGATCGCCATGATCGGCAAGGCCGAGCGCGGCCCCGTGGCCATCGAGGCCATCCGCAAGCACAAGTCGGCCTACCTCATGGCCGTCGGCGGCTCGGCCTACTTGGTCTCGAAGGCCATTCGTTCAGCCAAGGTCGTGGGCTTCGAAGATCTTGGCATGGAAGCCATTTATGAGTTCGAAGTCCAGGACATGCCCGTGACCGTGGCCGTGGATTCGAACGGCACCTCGGTGCACGAAACCGGCCCCAAGATCTGGAAGGTCAAGATCGCCGAACTGGCCTGACGTGCCCCTGCACGCCGCCCGCCATCCTTCGGATGGCCGGGCCGGCGGCCTTGTCCGGGGTGCTCAAGCACCTCGCGCGCCGAGTGCCTCGGCCTCTCTCCCCCGCTCCGCGCCGCGCCCCATGTCTATGCGCGCGAGGATCAGCAAGCCGGCCACGAAAAACACGCCGGTCGCTAGTATTCCCAGCCTATGATTGCCGGCCGTCGCCCAGGTGACCAGGCCGTAGGTCAACGGCCCGACGATGGAAGCCAACCGGGTCGCAAATGTCCACAAAGCGTAAAACTCGGCCAATCGTGATGCCGGGGCCAATGCGCCCGTCATGGCCCGCCCGGCGCTCTGGCTCGATCCCATGCACAGCCCCGCAATGGTCGCTGCGCCCCAAAACCCGGACTGGCTGCGGGCGAAGAAGGCGATCAGCACCATGGCGATCCAGCCGATCAACGTCGCCGCCAGCGCCCATTTGTGCCCGATGCGGTCTTCGACGAAACCGAAAGCGAATGCGCCCCCGGCTGCCGCGATATTGACCAGGAAAACCAGCATCATGGTTTGGGTCTGGGTGAACTGCATGACTTGGTCGGCATAAACTGCCGCCAGGGTGATGACGACGGCGATGCCGGCTTGGTAGAAGAACCCGCAACCCAGCAAGCGCCGGAAATCCGGGAAGTTTCTTGCGTCGCGCCAAGACGCCGCCAGCTGTCGCATGACCTCGCCCACGCTGGGCACGCCCTGGGGCGCCGCACCCGGGTTCGCCCTCTCTCGCAAGAAAACGAACACCGGGATGGCTGCCAGGCCGAATACGCCGGCGGTCACGAGCATCGTCCAGGGAACGAATTCAGTTGCCGGCCGGCCTGCCTCCTGCGCCGCCATCACGAGCGCCAGGGACAGGCCGAGCGTCAGCATGCCGCCCACATAGCCGAAGCTCCATCCCCAGCCCGAGACCCGCCCGAGGTACTGCGGACGGGCCAGCTCCGGCAAGAACGCGGCAATCACCGACTCTCCGATGCTGTAACAGACATTGGAAACGATGATGGCCGGCACGGCGATCCAGAGCCCCCCCGGGCCGACCAGGGCGAGGGCGGCCGTGGCCGCGACGCACCCCACCGTGCTGGCCGCAAGCAGCCGCTTCTTGCCCGCTCGGGCGTCGGCCCAGGCCCCGAGGCCGGGCATGGCCAGCATGACGATGAGATAGGAAAGCGAGAGCGTGGCCGTCCAGGCGAGCGTCGCCCAGGCGGCGTTGCCAGCGACGACGCCGACGAAATAAGCATTGAAGACGGCTGTCAGGACGACCGTCGTATAGCCGGAATTCGCGAAGTCGTAGAGCGCCCAGGCAAAGACTTCACGCGGGCGCACCCCGGGGTTGAGCGCACCGCGCATGGACGGCCTGGGCATGGCGCTCACTCCGGCAGCCGGGGGATCAGACGCCGAGCGCGGCGATGCCGGCCCGCGCGATTTGCGCATCTTCGTTCGACTTGACGCCAGAGACACCAACCGCGCCGATGGTTTCACCCTCGACCACGATGGGCACGCCGCCCTCGAGCATGGCCTGGATGGCGGGAGCGGAGAGGAAAGAGGTGCGGCCGTTGTTGATCACTTCCTCGTACACCTTGGACTCGCGGCGGCCCAGCGCGGCCGTATGGGCCTTGGCCGGGGCGATATGTGCGGAAATGGGCGGGGCACCGTCCAAGCGCAGCAAGCCGAGCAGATGACCGCCATCGTCCACGACCGCGATCGTCACCGCCCATTTGTTGGCAAGGGCTTCGGCTTCGGAGGCGGCGAGAATTTTCTTGACGTCGTCGGCCGTCAGTACGTGTTTGGTCTTCATGGAGCGGAATCCTCGTTGGTGGGAAAAGCTGCGATTTTAGGGGCTTCCCTCACCGAATTGATAGCAATCTCCGCACAAGTGAATTGACCTTCACGCCACGGAAGCGGTATCTTAGCCCCACTTTTGTAC
>NZ_JADGHH010000042.1 GCF_019689535.1 Pigmentiphaga sp. | reverse complement strand
GAGCACATAACATATTCTTCTAGAGAATTAGCTTATTTCTTATTGAAATATGATTTTCCGCCAGTTCTTTGACGACGCATCGAGCACCTATACCTACCTGCTCGCCTCCAGGGCAGGCGGCGAGGCATTGATCATCGATCCTGTCAAAGAACGCCTGGACCATTACCTGCAGGCAATCCGGGAGCTGGAGCTGCGCTTGGTGCACGCCATCGACACCCACACGCACGCCGACCACATTACGGCGTTGGGAGACCTGCGGGACGCCACCGCGTGCACGACGCTCATGGGCGAGCGCTCGCGCGCCGAATGCGTTTCCCGGCGCGTCCAGGACGGAGAAATCCTGCGGATAGATGGCATCGAGCTCCAGGCGGTTTACACGCCGGGCCACACGGACGAGTCCTTTAGCTTCGTGCTGGATCCCCAAGCGCCGAAAGCCGTTTTCACGGGAGACGTGCTGCTCATCCGCAGCACGGGCCGGACGGACTTCCAGGGGGGCGACGCCGAGCGCTCGTGGGAGTCCATCGTCGGCCGCCTGTTTGCCCTGCCGGACTCCACCATCGTCTATCCGGCTCATGACTACAAAGGTTGGACGGCATCGAGCATCGGAGAAGAAAAACGCCACAACCCCCGCATCGCGGGCAAGACCAAGTCTGAATACGTGGCGATCATGCGCAACCTGAAGCTTCCGCACCCCCGCCTGATGGATGTCGCCATTCCTGCCAACCTCGCCTGCGGTCAGCCCGAGGGCCCGTCCAGGCCAAGCGTGCACTGAGGCCGTCGACCAAACCCGGGCGGGGACAAGCGCAGCGCAGGCGTGCCGCACACCGCGCTTGGTCTCTTGCCATCGCCCCCCGATTCCCACTCGCGGGCATATGCGCGAGCCAGCGAGAGAGGACAGGCATATCATTGTGATGTCCAGGGGTTCGGTGCAGCTTCCCCATGTCCGCCTATCTCGTCCGCTTTGCCCGTAATGATTGCGGCCGCGATTTCGCGGTTGGAGACATCCACGGCCATTTCACCCGCCTGCTGGCAGCCCTCGAAAGCGTGGGGTTCGATCCGCGCGTGGATAGGCTCTTCAGCGTGGGCGACTTGGTCGACCGCGGCCCCGAATGCGAACAGGCGCTGATGTGGCTGGGGCAGCCGTGGTTCCATGCCGTCCGGGGTAATCACGAAGACTTCGCCATCCGCTATGCCGCGGGTCATCCGGTAGACGTCGGGATTTACCTGGCCAACGGCGGGGAGTGGTTCATCGCGCTGGATCCCGCCCTGCGTTCCGACTATGCACGGAGTTTTGCGCAACTGCCCTTTGCCGTGGAGGTCGAGACTTCTCGGGGCCCCGTAGGCATCGTTCACGCAGACTGCCCCGTCCGCGACTGGCGCCACCTCCCCCTGGCGCTTCGATTGCGGCGCACGGCACGGGACCACACCATCTGGGCCCGCGAGCGGCTGCAGCGGAAAGATGCGAGCAGCGTTGCCGGCTTGCGCGCATTGGTGGTGGGGCATACGCCCGTCGCCTCGCCCACGGTATTGGGCAACGTTTTCCACATCGATACTGGCGGGTGGACGCCCGACGGACGTTTCACGCTGCTGAACCTCGAAACGCTGGAGGTGGAAAATGATGCGCACTGAAACCTCCGCCCAGCCCTTCGCCGCGCTGCGATCTCAAGTCCTTGAGCAATCGGGTGCGCGGGCGGCGATCACGGCCGACTATCGGCGCGCCGAACCGGAAATGGTGCAGGAGCTGCTGGACGAAGTCGGCGACCTGCGTGCAACGCCGTCCGTCCAGGACCTCGCGCACCGGCTCGCATCCCGGCTTCGTCCCAGCGAGGAAACCCCAGCCCCGGCCGGCATCGCGCAAATGCTACTGCAGGAGTTCTCGCTCTCTTCGGACGAGGGCGTGGCGCTGATGTGCCTGGCCGAATCCATTCTCCGCATCCCGGACGCGGCCACCCGGGACGCGTTGATACAGGACAAAATCCGGCGCGGGCGCTGGTCCGCCCACCTCGGCCACAGCCCCTCCCTATTCGTCAATGCCGCGGCCTGGGGGTTGTTGATAACGGGCCGCGTATACGAGGCCCGCCACAGCTCGGGCCTGCACGCCGCGCTCGCCCGGCTCATCGGCAAGGGCGGCGAGCCTCTCCTGCGGGCCGCAGTCAACGGGGCCATGCGCCTGCTCGGAGAGCAGTTCGTGGCCGGCCACACTATCGAAGAAGCACTCGAACTGGCGCGCGAACGGGAAAAACGGGGCTACCTGCACTCCTACGACATGCTGGGCGAAGCGGCCGTGACCGAAGAGGACGCGTACCGCTACACGCGGTCCTACGCACAAGCCATCCATCGCATCGGCCAGCAATCGCAAGGGGGAACACCCTACGACGGCCCGGGCATTTCGATCAAGCTCTCCGCACTCCACTCTCGCTATGCGCGCAGCCAGCGGGGCCGCGTCATGGACGAACTCTACCCCCGGCTCCTTGCGCTCGCGCGCAGCGCGTGCACTTACGACATGGGGCTGAACATCGATGCCGAAGAGGCGGCGCGGCTGGACGTATCCCTGGACCTGCTCGAGCGGCTCTGCACCGAGCCCGACCTCGCCGGCTGGAACGGCCTCGGCTTCGTAGTGCAGGCTTATCAGAAACGCAGCCTGCGCCTCGTCGAGCATCTCATCGCCCTGGCCCGCGCCCATGGGCGGCGACTGATGGTGCGCCTTGTCAAAGGCGCGTATTGGGACGCCGAAATCAAGCAGGCGCAACTTCACGGCCTGGACGACTACCCCGTCTATACCCGCAAGCCCCATACAGACCTCGCCTATCTCGCCTGCGCCCGGAGACTGCTGGCAGCGCCCGATGCGGTGTTTCCGCAATTCGCCACGCACAATGCGCTCACGTTGGCCAGCATCTATCACCTCGCGCGCCCGGAGCGATTCCGCCCCGGCCAATACGAGTTCCAGTGCCTGTACGGCATGGGTGAAGCGCTCTACGACCAGGTAGTCGCCCCCTCGCACCGGGGAGGGTTGGAACGGCCTTGCCGCATTTACGCACCCGTCGGACCGCACCACACGCTGCTCGCCTATCTCGTGCGCCGGCTGCTCGAGAACGGTGCCAACACCTCGTTCGTCCATAGGATCGCCAATCCCGGCCTGCCCCTGGACACCGTGCTAGAGGATCCCCTGGATGCGCTGCACGAAACCGATGGCGGGGTCGGCGCTCTCCACCCCGGCCTGCCGTTGCCCCGTCACCTCTACGGCCCCGCACGGCTGAATTCCCGCGGCGTGGACTGGTCGAACGAAGCCTGTTTATCCGCGCTCGCGCACCAGCTGGCCGGCGGGCCGCCTGGCCCCTTCATCGCCGCGCCCATGCAGCAAGGCGGCGTCCCACACCGTACCGCGCGCGAGATACGTAATCCCGCCCTGGCGACAGACCTGGTTGGACACGTGTATGAGGCGACGCCCGCCGAGGTCGACGCGGCGCTCGAAGGCGCAACCCACGCCTCGCGGCCATGGCAAGACGTCTCCGCGGCGGCACGAGCGGCGCTGCTGGAGGGCGCAGCCGATCGGATCGAGCGCGACATGGCCGACTGGATGGCTGTGCTGGTGCGCGAGGCCGGCAAAACGCTGCCTGCTGCGGCTGCGGAAGTACGCGAAACCGTCGATTTCCTCCGCTACTACGCTGCCGAGGCGCGCACGGCCCTTCATGGTGTTCCCCACCGCCCGTGGGGCGTGGTGGCCTGCATCAGCCCCTGGAACTTCCCGCTGTCGATCTTTATCGGCCAGATTGCTGCGGCGCTCGTGGCAGGCAACGCGGTCGTGGCCAAACCGGCAGAGCAAACGCCCTTGATCGCGGCGCGTGCGGTAGCAGAGCTTCGGAAAGCGGGAATCCCCCGCGGTGCGCTGCAACTGCTGCCCGGCCCCGGTGAAACCGTGGGTGCGCAGCTGGTGTCCGACCCGCGGGTGCAAGCCGTGCTATTCACCGGCTCGCTGGAAGTTGCCGGGAGAATACGCGCCAAGCTCGCGGAACGTCTCGCCGAGGGCGGCCACGCCATTGCCTTCGTCGCGGAAACGGGCGGCCTGAACGCCATGATCGTCGATTCGTCGGCCCTACCAGAACAAGTCGTGGCCGACGTGATGGAATCCGCCTTCGATGGAGCTGGACAACGATGCTCGGCGCTGCGGCTGCTCTGCGTGCAAGAAGACGTGGCGGACGCAGTGCTCGCCATGTTGCGCGGAGCCATGAGCGAATGGCGCGTCGGCCGCCCCGACCGGCTCGACACCGATGCCGGGCCGGTGATCGATCGCAACGCGCGTGAAGCGATCGAAGCCTACATCGCCGCCATGCAGGCTGCCGGGCACCGGGTGTTCAGGCGATGCAGCATGGACGCCTCCGAATGCCAGGCCGGCCACTTCGTCGTGCCTACCTTGATCGAGCTCGACCATCCTGGTCAACTGGCCCGGGAAGTCTTCGGACCGGTGCTCCACGTGGTGCGGTATGCAGCGCAGGCGCTCGACACCCTGCTCGACGAAATCAACGCTTTCGGGTACGGCCTGACGCTGGGGGTGCACACGCGCATCGATGACACCATCGAACGCGTAGTGGCTCGCGCAAGAGTCGGCAACATCTACGTCAACCGCAATATGATCGGCGCGGTCGTCGGCGTGCAGCCTTTTGGGGGGGAAAATCGCTCGGGCACGGGTCCCAAAGCGGGTGGACCGCTATACGTCCCGCGCTTATTGGCATCCGCGCCGCGGGATGCCGGCCTGCGGATCTTTCATGAGCAACCGCGGGCGCCGGCGTGGCTTTTTCCGCGACTGGCAGAAAATCCCGCGCTGGCTGCGCTGAAAGGGTGGGCCGTACAACGCGGCATGCCGGAGCTGGCGGCTTGCTGCGAGGCGTTCGAAGCCCGTGCAGCCTCCTTGGCCGCCGTCAGGCTTCCCGGCCCCACTGGCCAGTTGGACGTCTACGCACTTTGCCCCCGGGAGACCATCCTATGCATGGCAGACGACGAGTCCGACAGGCTGTGCCAGCTGGCTGCCGTGCTCGCGACCGGGGCCTTCGCACTCTGGCCCAGCGAAACCCGCGCCCGATCGATGCACGCTGCGCTGCCTGCTCCCGTCTCCGGGCGGATCCGGCTCGGCGATCCCGCGTCGTCCCGCTTCGAAGCCGCACTAGTACATGCCCTGGGCGAACGGCTACGTTCCATCCTGCTCAAACTCGGCGAGTCGCAAAACGCCGTAGTGCCCCTCGTAGACCTCTCCCCGGGCGAAGCGAACATTCCGCTCGAGCGCTTGTTCGTGGAGCGGGCTGTCAGCATCAACACCGCCGCCGCAGGAGGCGACGCTGGACTGCTGGCCTCAGCGTAAACGACGCCCCCGGGCTGCGACCGAGCCCCACGGCCGCAGGATGCCCCGCTCCCGACCGATGCGGCTTGCACTTTGTTGCAGCTCGCGCTTGCGCGAGCCGCCCGCCAGAGCAAGATAAGTAAATACTGCCAAGGAGCCGTCATGGGCTATGAATTCTGGTACTGGAACGGCATCCCCGGGCGCGGAGAATTCGTCCGGCTCGCCTTGGAAGCCGGCGGCATTCCTTACCGGGATTGCGCGCGCGAGGAAGCCGCCGGACCATCGGGCCTGGTCGCGGACATGATTGCGGACCGCACCCATCCGCCGTTCGCGCCGCCCTATCTCGTCGCCGACGGCATGACAATCGCGCAAACCGCCAATATCCTGCTGTTCCTCGGCGCACGCCACGGCCTTGCGCCCGCGGACCTTTCAGGGCGCCTGTGGGTAAACCAAATCCAGCTCACCATCGCGGACATGGTGGCTGAAGCGCACGACGTGCACCATCCGATCGCCTCCGAGCTCTACTACGAGGAACAAAAAACCGAAGCCCGACGCCGGGCCGAGCATTTCCGCGGTCACAGGATGCCTAAGTTCCTGGGGTACTTCGAGCGCGTGCTGACGAACGATGACGGCTGGGTCGGCGCGCCACGGTGGACTTACGCCGACCTCTCTCTCTACCACCTGGTCGACGGACTGCTCTATGCATTCCCCAAGCGCATGTCCACCCTCGCCCATCATTATCCCCGGGTCATGGCCCTGCACGAGCGCGTAAGCAAACTGCCCGAACTGCAAGCGTATCTATCAAGCGGTCGCCGGCTCCCCTGGGGAGATGGGGTGTTTCGCCATTATCAGGAACTGGACGCCAAATAACGGGTTTGCACGAGGTCCGCCACGACGCTACGCTTGGGCCATTGTCATCGTTATGCGCGCCCATGTCGTTTGCAATTTCCCTCATGCTGTTCGCCGCCGCGGCGCTTGCATCGATCCCGGCGCAAGCCGGGGGCTTCATCCAGCGCCTGCTCGATAAACCCGTTCCCGGCGGCGTAGCCGTGATCCCCCTGGGAAACGCCCCGACCGCACCGACAGTGACCTACCGCGGACACCGGACCATGGTGTTGCGTGACGAGGCGGGAGACTGGCTCGCGATCGTTGGCATCCCCCTCGACGTCAAGCCTGGCGTCCAGGCGATCTCCGTGCGCACCCCGGAAGGCACCCGCACCCTGGACTTCTCCGTACGCGACAAGACCTACGAGGCGCAGCACATCCGCCTCAGGAACAAGCGCCAAGTAAATCCCACACCGGCGGACCTGGCGCGCATCGAAAAAGAACTCGCGGAACAAACCGCCGCGTATCGCAGCTACCGGGAGCGCATCCCGAGCAACGTGCTTTTCGACAAACCGGTAGACGGCGGCCACTTGTCCAGCCCGTTTGGATTACGGCGGTTCTTCAACGGGGAACCGCGCAACCCGCATTCCGGCCTGGACTTCGCCGTCCCGGCGGGTACGCCCGTCAAGGCTCCGGCCGACGGCAAAGTGATCCTGGTGGGCGATTACTTCTTCAACGGCAAGACCATCTTCCTGGACCACGGCCAAGGCCTCATCAGCATGTTTTGCCACCTATCGTCAATCGACGTCAAACCTGGTCAGGACGTGGCGCGCGGCGGCATCGTCGGCCGGGTCGGCGCCACGGGCCGCGCCACCGGCCCCCATCTGCATTGGAACGTAAGCCTGAACGACGCCCGTGTCGATCCTGCAATCTTCATCGGCGCGTTCAAGCCCTGACTGCCTGCCGCGATACCGCCGCGACTACTTGGCCATTTCCCGGGCACGCTGGGCAAGCGCCGGGTTGCGCTCCAAGGCCTGCCCAATGCCGTTGAACTCGTCCACCGTCAAGCCCTCCGCATGCACGGCCTCGACCATTTTGTCGTCGGCTTCCTTGTGTACCTGCTGCTGGGCTGCGGCGTCCGGTGCCGCCTGCAACTTGGGCGTGTATTCCTGAGAGATGAGCCCGACCTTCTGCGCAGCGTTGACGAACTTACGCAGTTGGTCGTCGGAAACACTTTGCGCGGGCGCGGACGGCGGCGTCGGCGCAGCGCCCGGAGCTGGCGCCTGGCCGGCCGGCTGCGCAAAAGCCGCCGACGCCGCCGCGAGCAGCAAGGCGCCTGCGGCTGGAACGAAAACCCGCTTCAAGCCGGTCATGGATTTCATGAACTACTCCCTGTTCGTTTCTACACGCGCCCATGGTGCCAAGAGCGCGACGAACCGGAGGTAGCGATATGTATGCAATGCGACCATCTACCCGCTCACGCATCGTTACAACTGCTGAACCAAGCGCCCTCGGACTTGGCCCGCGGGTGGCGCAGCGCGCGCCATGCGGCGCGCTCCCCGCAGGACAGCCCCGCGGCCCCGGCAAGCGTATTGAGCGCGCGGCTGCGAGGGCAGTTACATCTCGTGTCGAAACGAAGGACCCACGGACTAATGCGTGCCGTTGGATGGACCCGATACCTCCGCCTGCCGCCGGCGGCCGATCGTAGTCGGCGGAATGCATACGGTCGCTATCATGACGAGCAGCGACATGAGCAGCACGCCCCAGAACGTCCCATGCAGCGATTGCTGCATCGCGTGTTCGATGGCCGGGCTGACCCCCGCCCCGGACTGCAGTGCAGCCGTCAATTGCTCAGAACTGACCGGCGTGCCGTTCATCGCGCGCGACAATCCGAAATTGAACACGGCCCCCAAGGCCGCGGCGCCCAAGGTGCTGCCAAGATTGCGCGCGAAGATATTCGACGCGGTCGCACTCCCTCGTTCCGCAAGCCCCACGATTTCCTGGATCAGGACGAGCGAACACACTCCCATGAACCCCATGCCCAGGCCGACGACCAGCGAACCGGCGCCGGCCAGCACGGGCGAGTTGTCCGGTCCAAGCAGCAAGAATGCGCACGCGCCGATAGGCACGAGGATGCTGCCGGCAATCATCATGGGACGCAGGCCGTAACGCGGAAACACTTTCGCCGCGAAGGTCGAGCCCACCGGCCATCCCACCATGATCATGGTCAACGCGAGACCGGCCACCACCGGCGTGCGGTGCTGGACACCCTGCACGTACATGGGCAGGAAGGTCGTCAAGCCCATGATGACCATGCTGCCCAACAACATCGCGGCGTTGGCGGCAGCAATGGGACGCCGCCCCCATAGCGAGAACGAAACCATGGGGTCAGCCGCCCGCCGCTCCTGCGCAATGAACAGCACCAGCAAGACGAGGAACGCGCCCGTCGCGATCCACGCCCTCGTCGCGCGCCCGTCTCCGGCATCGGTCAGCGCGACCATCAACGCCGCAACCGCCCCCGTGAACAGGATGGCCCCGGGCACGTCGATCGAAAGCTGCCGACGCTCGCGGCGCTCATGGAGAAAGTAAATGAACCCCGCGCTGGCGAGCAATGCCACGGGAACGTTCATCCAGAATATCCACGCCCACGAAAAATGGTGAATGATCAAAGCCCCGAGCATGGGCCCCATGACGCCGGATACGGCCCAGACACTCGCGAGATAGCCTTGTATCTTGCCCCGCTCATGCATCGGATAGAGGTCCGCGATGATGGTCATTCCCACCGGCTGGATCGCCCCGGCGCCTATGCCCTGGATCAGGCGGAAAACGATCATCGATGGCATGGACCATGCGAAGCCCGCCAGGATCGACCCCAGCAGGAATGCGGCGATGCCTGCCAGCATCACCGGCTTGCGGCCATAGACGTCTGACAGCTTTCCGAACACGACCGTCATGGCCGTCTGGGTCAGGAGGAACGACGCGAAGACCCAGCTGTAGAGCTTGAGCCCGCCCAAGTCGGCAGCGATCTGCGGCATGGCGGTCGCGACGATGGTCGCCTCAATCGCGATCATGAACATCGAGGCCATGACGGAGGCGATGACCAACGGGCGAGACGAGCGTGCGGAGGCAGCGGACACGGTGCGGGTACCTAGCGGAGAACGAGTTGTAACCTTCGCGAGTGTATCTTGGTATACGCTGGATGCGGCGACGCTGGCGCTCGAAGGGATCGAACGGACCGGCAGCCCGAACGATTGCATGACGGCCGGGAGCTTTTCATGAAACATCACGACGCCAGCAAATTGACGCAACGTTGGAATACCCCGGCGGACAGCGTGCCGGCCGAGCCACTCACCCTGGCGGACTCACTTCCGGATGCGGAAGACCGAATGGGCAGCCGGGCTTGCTTGCGCAGCGCCGCGGATCCGAACGTGCTCGTCTACGCCAAACTGAAAAACCGGGTTTCGCTTGCATTCAATGCGGAGATCACAGGCTTCAGCCACGGCGCGCCGCAATTCGACGGGATGGAGATAGGCGACGAGATTTCGTTCGACGAAAGCTACATCGTCCGGTTCGAGCCAGGACGCTGATCCCATGGCGACTCAGGGAATGTATTGGCCGAGGACCGGAACCGCGTCGCCAGTGGCGGCCGCATGCGTTACCCGGACTCGAGCTGGCACGCTGGGCAGCCGCCCACATGAACCAGGAAGAGCGCGCGCGAGGGGCGCGAGCGATAGGCTTGCACCCCTCTAGCTTATAAGCTTATTAGTAACAATACGTTGATGTTTTATCGATGAAAGAATAACGTTGTCGCACTTGCAGCACCGCCGCGGGCGGTGCCGGTTTCTCCAACCATCGATCGGGAACTGCTGTGCTGACGCGTACTTCAATCCACCGCCTGCTGGCGGCCGCGGCCCTGTCCGGCCTATTGTCTGCCCCCTCCTTGGCCGCGGAACCGCCGATCACCATAGGCCTGTTTGCCCACCTGTCCGGCAATTTCGCCGAGTACGGCGCGAGCTTCAAGAACGCGGTGGAGCTCTACCTCGATAAGCTCAATGCCGAGGGTGGCATCAACGGCCGTCCGGTCAAGCTGGTGGTGGAAGACGACCGCAACTCCCCGCAGGAAGCGGCGACGGTCGCGCGCAAGATCGTTGCCACGCCGGGGGTGGTCTTGGCTATCGGATCCTGGTCCACCACGGCCTCGCTGGCTGCGGCCCCCATCTTCACCGAAGCGAAGATCCCGCAGATCAGCCCGACCTCCTCGCACCCCGACTTCAGCAAGCAAAGCCCGTATCAGTTCCGCCAGAACAATACCGACGACGTGCTGGCGCAGTACAACGCCGACACCATCCACAAGCAGCTCAAGGCCACTCGCATCGTCATCCCCTACTCGCAGGACGATTGGGGGTTATTCACCGTCAAGGCCACCGCGGAAGCCCTTGAGAAGGACGGTGCCCAAGTACTGTTGAGGGAAGCTGTCATGCCGGGCAGCAAGGACTTCCGCCCGCTGGTGAGCAAGATCAAGTCCCTCAGGCCCGACGGCGTTTTCCTGGCCCTGCCCTATCAGGAAGCGTCGATCTTCATCCAGCAGCTGCGCCAGGCGGGGGTGAATATCCCGGCGGGCGGCGGCGTACCGCTTACCTCGCCGAAGTTCATTGAATTGGCCGGCAAGGCGGCCGAAGGCGTGGTCGTACACAGCATCTTCTTCGCAGGGGATCCCTCCAAGAAAGCCTTCGTGGACGCATACCGCAGCAAGTACAACAAGACCCCGGACCAATTCGCCGCCCTGGCCTATGACGCAGCCGGCGTCGGGGTCGCCGCCATCCGGCGCGTGCTGGCATCCGGCAAACCCCTGACGGGACAAGCCGTTCGCGACGAGTTGGCCAACGGCCCGGCCTACGAGGGGGTAACCGGCGTGACCAAATACGAGAACGGCAACGTGCGCAAGGCTCCCACCTTCCTGGTCATCCGCGATGGCCAGTTCCAACTGAACCAATAATTCCATTCGAGGCTGTCGCCGGCCCGCCTTCCAGCGCGGCCGGCGACGGCCATTTGCAGCCTGCGCAGCTTACTCATGCTCGAGCTTTTCGCCAGTCAGATTCTCAACGGCCTTGCCATCGGCCAGGTCTATGCGTTGATCGCGCTTGGATTCTCGCTGGTGTTCGGCGTATCCAATCTCATCAATTTCGCCCAGGGTGCCCTCTTCATGGTGGGCGCCTTCCTCGCCTTTACTGGCGTCACTGCCTTCGGCCTCCCCCTGCCCGCGGCAGCTACGCTGTCCGTCGCCGGTGTCGCGCTGCTCGGCATGCTGCTCGAGCGCGTGGCGCTGCGGCCGCTGGAGAATGCTCCCTATATCGCGCCGGTGCTTTCCACGCTGGCCATCAGCCTCATCATCGAACAACTCGCCGAAATCCTCTGGTCGCCCGAGAGCCAGGCTTTCCCCGTCACCTTCGAGGAAACCACCTACTATTTCGGCAGCGCCTACGTCACCAGCACCGATCTCTTGATCTTCGGCTTCGGCGCGCTCGCCACCCTGGCACTGTCCGTGTTTCTGTCCCGCTCATGGTGGGGCCGGGCGCTACGTGCCACGGCGCAAGACCGCGATGCCGCCGCGCAACTCGGGATTCGCACCGGAACCGTCAAGAGCCTGGCTTTTGGCCTGGCCGGTGCGCTGGGGGCTCTGAGCGGTATCCTGGTGGCGCTCTATTTCAAGAGCGTGTTTCCGCAAATGGGCCTGCCCTTCGGGCTCAAGGGTTTTGCCGCAGCGCTGCTGGGCGGCCTGACCAGCACGCCTGGCGCCGTGCTCGGCGGCTTGCTGCTCGGTGTGGTGGAAACACTGGCGAGCGCTTATCTGGGCGAGGGCTCGCGCGATCTCGTGGCCTTTTGCCTGGTGCTGGTGTTCCTGGTTTTCCGTCCGCATGGAATATTGGGAGACCGCAGGCTCGATGCGCTCGGCGGGGCGAGCGGGGCGGCGGGCGCCATGCCGACCTCCAGCGTTCTGGCTTCGTCATCCAGCCAGCGTGGCACCGTACGCGCCTGGGAGCTTCCGCCCTGGGGATTTCTCGCCGTGGGCTGCCTGCTGGCGCTGCTGCCCCTCGTCACGCAAAGTGCCTACCTGCTGCAGGCCGTGGTCTACGGCATACTCTTCGCAGTGCTCGTGGCCAGCGTCAGCCTGGTCTCGGGTGCACTGGGCCTGCTGTCCATCGGACACGCAGCGTTCTACGGAGTCGGTGCCTACGCGGTGGGATTGTTGGCGCGCAATATGGGATGGCCCGCCGAAGCCGCCCTCGCCGGCGCCGCGCTGGTCACGGGGCTCGTTGCCGTCGTCGCGGCGCTGCCCTTGCTCAAACTGAGCGGCCATACCGCTGCGCTCGGCACGCTTGCAGTGGGGCAGATCGGCTACCTGGTGTTCATGAGCTGGCTCGACGTCACGCGCGGGCCCATGGGCTTCATCGGCATCCCGGCCCCTCGCCTCGCCCTCCTCGGCGGCCACGCATTGACCGGGCTGGCCGAAAAATTCTGGCTGGTGGCTGCCGTCGCCGGGCTCGCGCTTTTCGTTGCCCAGCGGGTGCTGGACTCCGGCATCGGCCGGGCGTGGCGCGGGATACGGGAAGATCGGCTGGCAGCGCATACCGCCGGCCTTCCGGTACATCGCTACATACTCCTGGCATTCGCATTGTCCGGTGCGCTTGCCGGTACTGCGGGAGGTCTCTTTGCCTATGTGCAGAGCGTCGTCAGTCCGGAAAGCTTCACTGTCAGCGCCTCCATCCTGATCCTCACCATTGCCGTGCTGGGAGGATTGGGCAATCTCACGGGGGCAGCGCTGGCCGGTTTCGCGCTGACGTTGTTGCCGGAACTACTCAGGCCATTCGCGGAGTGGCGCATGGTGGCCTATGGCATCGCGCTGCTCGTCATGCTGCGCGTCCGGCCGCACGGCTTGCTGGGAGCACGCTGAGCATGACTTACCCTTCCGAACGCGGTTTGCGCGTTGAACGCCTGAGCCGGCACTTCCGGGGCGTGAAGGCCGTGGATGACGTCAGCTTCACCGTAGCGCCGGGAGAAACCGTGGCGCTGGTCGGCCCCAACGGCGCGGGCAAGTCTACGCTCATCCAGCTGTTGAGTGGCGTGGAGCGGCCAACCAGCGGCCACGTGTACCTGGACGGCAAGCGCATCGACGGCCTGGCGCCAGAGCGGATCGCGCGGCTGGGGCTGGGCCGCAGTTTCCAGACGTCGCGGGTGTTCCCCATGCTCAGCGTCTGGGACAGTGCCATGCTCGGAACCCAGGCCAGCCTGCTCGCCCGGTCCCCTTCGGGAGGGTTGATCAATCCGCTGGCCGAGGTCGCTGGCGAGCTCTTCGGCTTGGCCGGATGGCGGCGCCGGCGCGAGCGTGCGGAACGAGACGCGCGCGAGGCGCTGCAGCGTTTCGGCGACCGCCTCTGGCCGCGCCGCGGCCAGCCTGCCTACAGCCTGTCCTATGCCAATCGGAGGCGGTTGGAGCTGGCGCGCGTGCTTGCGGCTCGTCCGCGCTTCGTCCTGTTCGATGAACCCGCGGCCGGCATGAACCCGAGCGAAACCGCGGAGCTCACCGATTTACTGCTGGCGCTACGAGCCTCACAGCCCGAGCTCGGCATGGTCGTGGTCGAGCACAAGCTCTCGCTGGTACGCCGGATCGCGGACCGGGTGATCGTGCTCAACCAAGGGCGCATCCTCGCCTCCGGCGAACCTGGGGAAGCGCTGGGCCACCCTGAAGTCATCGAAGCTTATCTCGGCCGGGCACGCAAGCGGCCCGTCAATTCGGATGCACACCTTGGCTGATTCGTCTATCCGCCCCCTCCTCCACATCGATGCCGTAGACGTGCACTACGGCGCGGTCCAAGCCTTGTTCGGCGTCAGCATCGAGGTGCGTGCCGGAGAGGTGGTGTCGGTGCTCGGCGGCAATGCCTCGGGCAAGTCCACCACGCTCAAGTCCGTACTCGGGCTGGTACGTCCGTCGAAAGGCCGCATCGTACTCGACGGGAAAGAAATCCAGGGCCTGCGCCCGGCAGACGTCATTGACCTGGGGGTAGCGAGCGTGCCGGAGGGCCGCCGCGTGTTCCCCGACATGTCGGTGCGCGAGAATCTGCTCCTGGGTGCCTATCCCCGGCGCCGCGACAAAGCGGCCGTCGCCGCAGACCTCGACGAGGTATTCCAAGCCTTTCCGCGGCTGGCAGAACGGCGCTCCCAGTTAGCCGGCACCCTGTCCGGGGGAGAACAGCAAATGCTGGCTCTCGGGCGCGCGTGGCTGCGCCGGGCCAGGCTCGTGTGCATCGACGAGCCGTCCATGGGCTTGTCGCCGAAGTTCGTGGACGCGGTTTACGAGGTGTTGTTCCGCTGGAAGGATGCCGGACAAACGATATTGCTGGTCGAGCAAAACGCGCGCATCGCGCTCGAACTGGCAGACCGGGCCTATGTGCTCCAAC
Source organism: Pigmentiphaga sp. (assembly GCF_019689535.1). GTDB lineage: Bacteria > Pseudomonadota > Gammaproteobacteria > Burkholderiales > Burkholderiaceae_B > Pigmentiphaga. Next base: position 6,447 of record NZ_JADGHH010000042.1, on the reverse strand, counting down.
ATGGGCACGTGGTGCTGCACGGCCGGGCCGCCGACCTTGCCGCGGACCCCGCTGTACAAGAAGCCTATCTGGGCGGAGAAGGCCCGGAAATGGTCCCCGCCCCCAACGGGCAAGACGCATGACGTCACGGAGCAAGATATGTCTGATTCCACCCTGCATACCCTCGAAACCGACGTGCTGGTGATCGGTGCCGGCGGTGCGGGCATGAGTGCGGCGATCGCCGTTTCCCAAGCCGGCAGGCTGGCGCTACTGGCCGACCGCAGCCTGATCGGTCGCGGCGGCGCGACGATCATGGCGCAGATGACGGTGGCCGCAGCCCTCGGCGAACAGGGGCCGGACCACTGGGAATACCATTTGCGGGACACCCTCGCGGCGGGACGGGGCCTGTGCAACGAACCGCTCGCCCGGCTGCTGTGCGAGGAGGGCGTCCAAGCCATTCGCCTGCTCGACCGCTGGGGAGTGGGCTGGGCGCGCAACGGCGAACGCCTGGCGCAGACCCGCGCGCCCGGCCACGATCGTCCTCGCTGCGTCTACGTGGACTATCTCAACACCGGGCCGGCCGTGGCGAAAACCTTGCGGGCCCAGGTCGCGCGCGAACCGGGCGTGCGACGCGTCGGGGACCTGCTGATAGTCGACTTGCTGCGCAAGGACGATCGCGTGGTCGGCGCCGTCGCACTGCACCTCGCGACGGGCGACCCCGTCCTGGTCCGCGCGTCGGCGACCATCATCGCGACCGGCGGACTGACCCGCCTGTATCGGCGCAACAGCGCGTCGCTGAACATGGGAGGCGACGGCTTTGCGTTGGCGCTGCGCGCCGGCGCACGGCTCATCGACATGGAATTCGTGCAGTTCTTCCCTATCGGTCATTTGGCGCCGCGCTTGGTCGGCTTCGACCCCATCATGTGGGATCCCTTCCGGTACAAGCTAGGCGGCAAGCTGCTCAACAGCGAGGGGGAGGAGTTCGTCGAACGCTACGGCAACCCAGCCGAGGAACAAGGCTATACCACCACGCGCGACGCCGCGACCTATGCCATCCTGAAAGAAGTCGAGGCCGGTCGCGGCTCGCCCTCAGGCGGGGCGTGGCTAAGCTTTGAGCACGTACCGGAACCGAAGCTGCGGGCTGCGTTCGGCCCCATCATCGACAAGCTCGCCAAGGCCGGCATCGACCTGACCAAACAGGCGATCGAAGTCGCCCCAATCGCCCACTATCACATGGGCGGCATACGCGTCGACACCGACATGGCTACCGACGTCCCAGGCCTCTACGCCGCCGGCGAAGCCGTGGGCGGCGCCAATGGCGCGAACCGGCTGTCCGGCAATGCCATCACCGAGGCCGTCACGTTCGGGCTGAGGGCCGGACGCTCGGCGGCCACGGCCGCCGAAGGGGCTTCCGCCCCGACATTGGCCGAGCTCAAGAAGCTGGCCGCCCCGACATTGGCAGCACTGGTCCCGCGCCCATCCGGACGAAGCGAACCGAATTCCGCCGCACTGATCAACACCTTGCAGGACGTGATGCAAACGCATGTCGGACCGTTCCGCACCGAGGCCGGCCTGCAGCACGCGCTGTCGGCGCTGGCCGAACTGCGGGACCGCGCCGGCGAGACGATACCGGGAGGCGGGCCGCAAGACCCCGTGCGCCTGGACTTCCTCGACCTGCGAAACATGCTGCTGGCAGCCGAAGCTGTGACACGCTGCGCGATTGCGCGCCGCGAAAGCCGGGGCGCCCATCAGCGAGAGGATTTTCCCGCGCAGGACGACGCCTGGACCCTGAACCAGATCATCGCCTGGCACGACGGCGCCTGGACCCTGGCCACGCAGCCGGTCCAGCGCCTCGCGGCCGGGCAGGAGGAAATCGCATGACCTCATCCCCCGCCCCCATCCGCCTGCGCATACAGCGGGCCAGCGCGGGTTCGCCCGCCCGTGAAGAGGAGTTCGAAGTTCCGCCCGAAGGGGCTGCTTCCTTGCTGGACGCCCTGCGCTGGATACGCATTCATCGCGACGACACGCTGGCTTTCCGTTACGCGTGCATCAACGCCAACGCCTGTAAAGAATGCATGATGCGGCTCGACGGAAAGGTAGTCTACGCGTGTCTCGCCAAACTCCAGCCGGGCGCCGTGCATACCGTCGCCCCCCTGCCCAACAAGCCGCTGGTGCGTGACCTCATCACCGAAATCGCGCCGCCCAAGGAACGGCTGTTCGCCGGAGATGACGAGGAGGAGGAATGATCGGCACCGGTCCCGAACTGGCGCGCCGCATCCCGGAGCGAGGCGCGGCATGAATGATCGCAAGCGCGAACCGGGCAAAGGGGTGGGCGAACGCCTGCGCATCCTGTCCTCGGCCCACCTGGCCACCGGCCCGCACGCAGAGCTTTCCGAACTGGAATTCGGCCTGATCATCGCGCATAACGCGTTCAGCCGTTGGGTGGTACGCTGCATGGCTGCGGCGGGCGAAGCCGAACTGGCGATCACGGACGTCCTGGTGCTGCATCACGTGCATCACCGCCAGCGAGGCAAGAAGCTCGCCGATATCTGCTTTACGCTCAACTACGAAGACACCCACGTCATCAATTATTCGTTGAAAAAACTGGCCGGCATGGGCTTGGTACGCGGAGAGAAAATCGGCAAGGAAGTCTTCTACGCCACCACGAACGAAGGCGCCGCGCTGATCGAGCGCTTTCGCGACATACGAGGACGCTGCCTGCTCCCCAGCATCGAAGGGGAACTGGCGGACGACGCCTCGCTATCAGACGTCGCGCGACGTTTGCGCATGCTCTCCGGGCTCTACGACCAAGCCGCGCGTGCGGCCTCATCGCTATGACCGCATCCTCCCGCCCTACTTCCTCCGACGATGCCCGCTGGGAATTCTGGATCGACCGAGGTGGCACCTTCACCGACGTGATCGGGCGCAGGCCCGACGGATCGCTGGTGACGGCCAAGCTGCTCTCCGAGAACCCGGGCCGCTATGAAGACGCCGCCGTGGAAGGCATCCGCCGGCTTCTCGGCCTCGCCCCCGGCGACCTCATACCCTCCGATCGCATCGAAGTGGTCCGCATGGGCACCACCGTGGCCACCAATGCCCTGCTCGAGCGCAAAGGCGAACGCGTGCTGCTGGCCGTTACCCGGGGTTTTCGCGATGCGCTGCGCATCGCCTACCAGAACCGCCCCCGCCTGTTCGATCGAGAAATCGTACTGCCTGAACAGCTTGCCAGCCTCGTGGTGGAAATCGACGAGCGCATGGCAGCCGACGGCAGCATCGTCGCCCCGCTCGACGAAGAACAAGCCCGAGCGGAATTGACCCGCGGGCGGGAACAGGGCTATCAGTCCGTCGCCATCGCGCTGATGCACGGTTACCGCAATCCCGCCCACGAACTGCGCCTGGCCGCGATTGCGCGCGAACTCGGTTACGTGCAGGTCTCCGTCTCACACGAGGTATCGCCGTTGATCCGTTTCGTGGCGCGTGGCGACACCACCGTGGTCGACGCCTACCTCTCTCCCGTCCTGCGCCGCTACGTCGATCGCGTCTCTGCAGCCCTGCCGGGCGTGCGCCTGCAGTTCATGCAATCGAGCGGGGGCCTGACCGACGCCCGTACCTTCCAGGGCAAGGACTCCGTCCTGTCCGGGCCGGCGGGCGGCATCGTCGGCATGGCCGGCGTTTCGGCCGCCGCGGGCTTCGACCGGGTGATCGGCTTCGACATGGGCGGCACGTCAACCGACGTCTCCCACTACGCCGGCGAATACGAGCGGACCTTCGACACCTTGGTGGCGGGTGTCAGGCTCCGCGCCCCCATGATGAGCATTCATACCGTTGCGGCGGGCGGGGGCTCCATCTTGCGCTTCGACGGCTCCCGGCTGAGAGTGGGCCCCGAATCGGCGGGTGCCGACCCTGGCCCGGCCTGCTATCGGCGCGGCGGACCGCTGACCGTGACCGATGCGAACGTGATGCTCGGCCGGATCCAGCCCGCCCACTTCCCGGCCGTCTTCGGTCCCGACGGCAATCAGCCGCTCGACGCCGACATCGTCCGGGCGCGTTTCGCCGAAATGGCCGAGGAGGTCTCGCGCGCGACGGGTCGCCTGGTCACGCCGGAAGCGCTTGCGCACGGCTTCCTTGAAATTGCCGTCACCAACATGGCCAACGCGATCAAGCTCATCTCGGTACAGCGCGGCTACGACATCACGCGCTATACCCTGACGACCTTCGGCGGTGCCGGCGGCCAGCACGCCTGCGCCGTGGCAGACGCCCTAGCCATGCCCCGCGTGCTGATACACCCCCTGGCCGGCGTGCTCTCGGCCTACGGCATGGGCCTGGCAGTGGCCACCGCGGTGCGCGAACGATCCGTCGAGCGGCGCTTCGATGCCGACGGCCTGGCCGAACTCAGCCGCGTGCTCGACGATCTCGGCGCCGCAGCATGCAATGAGCTGGTCGGGCAAGGCTCCAAGCCCGAAGAAATACGCATCGCGCAGCGCGTCTACCTGCGCTATGAAGGCACCGACACCGCGCTGCCGGTGCCCTTCGGGCAAGCGGATGCGATGCTGGGCGAGTTCGAGCGCGCCTATCGCCAGCGGTTCGCCTTCCTGATGCCGGATCGGGCCCTCGTGATCGACTCTGCGGTCGCCGAAGCGACGGCTTGCGGCGGTTTGCACGGCTCGAGGGCGGCGAATTTTTCCCGTCCTGCACGCCAAGCGGGCACCCGGCTCGAACCTCTCGGGCACGTTGCCATGCATGCCGACGAGGAATGGCGGGACGTGCCGCTCTATGCCGCATCAGACCTCCGCGCGGGCGACGAAGTCACCGGCCCCGCGATCATCTCCGACGCCAACGCCACGACTGTCGTCGACCCGGGATGGAGCGCAAAGGCCCTGGCCAGCGGCGACATCGTGCTCGAGCGGGCGCGCCCCCGGGCCCAACGCCGCGCGGTGGGCACCGAAGCCGACCCCGTCATGCTGGAGATCTTCAACAATCTGTTCATGTCCATCGCCGAGCAGATGGGGTGGCGGCTCCAGAACACGGCGCATTCGGTCAACATCAAGGAGCGGCTCGATTTCTCCTGCGCCATTTTCGACGCCCAGGGCGACCTCGTCGCCAACGCGCCGCACATCCCGGTGCACCTCGGATCCATGGGCGCCAGCGTGCGCGCAATCATCGACAGTGCGGGCGAGACGATGCGGCCGGGAGATGTCTACGTCCTCAACGATCCGTACGCCGGGGGCACCCATCTTCCCGACGTCACCGTCATCACGCCCATCTTCGACGAAAGCGGCTCCCAGGTGCTGTTTTACGTCGGTTCGCGCGGCCATCACGCCGACATCGGCGGGCTGACGCCGGGCTCCATGCCCCCCAACTCGCGCACCATCGAAGACGAAGGCGTGCTGATTACGAACTTCCTGCTCGTGCGCGACGGCAGGATGCGGGAAGCCGAGATGCGGGAATTACTGGCGAGCGCCCGCTATCCCGCGCGCAACATTGACCAGAACATTGCCGACTTGCGCGCCCAGGTAGCGGCCAACGAGAAGGGTCGGGAAGAGCTCATGGCCATGGTGCGCTACTTCGGCCTGGACGTGGTACAGGCGTACATGAAGCACGTCCAGGACAACGCCGAAGAGTCCGTGCGGCGGGCGATCAGCCGCTTGCGTGACGGCAGCTTCACCGTCACGCTGGACAACGGCGCGCAGGTCTGCGTGAAAGTCACCGTCGATCACGCCGCGCGTAGCGCGACGCTCGACTTCACCGGCACATCGGCGCAACTGCCCAACAACTTCAACGCGCCCCGCGCGGTGACCTCCGCCGCGGTGCTCTATGTCTTCCGCACGCTGCTCGACGAGGACATTCCGATGAACGCCGGAGGCCTGAAGCCGCTCACCATCGTGGTGCCGGAAGGCTCCATGCTCAATCCGCGCTATCCGGCAGCGGTCGTGGCCGGCAACGTCGAGACCTCGACTTGCGTCACCAATGCCTTGTACGGGGCCCTGGGCATCATGGCGAGCAGCCAGCCGACCATGACCAACCTGACCTTCGGCAACGCCCGGCACCAGTACTACGAAACCATCTCCGGCGGCTCCGGCGCGGGTGGCCGGTTCAACGAAGCGGGCGAGCTGATCGGCGGCTTCGACGGTACGTCGGTGGTGCAGACCCACATGACCAACTCGCGACTGACCGATCCGGAAGTGTTGGAATTACGGTTCCCGGTGCGACTGGAGCGCTATGAAATCCGCCGTGGATCCGGGGGCGCCGGCCGGTGGCGCGGAGGAGACGGCGGCCTGCGCACGCTGAGATTTCTCGAGCCCATGACAGTGTCCCTGCTCGCCAATGGTTGGCGCCACCCTGCCTTCGGGCTGGCCGGCGGAGAAGCCGGCGCGCCGGGCAAGGCGCGCATCTTGAGGACGGACGGCAGCGTCGAACCCCTCGACCATGCCGATCAGGCCGAGCTGCAAGCTGGCGACAGGGTGGAGA
>NZ_JADGHH010000250.1 GCF_019689535.1 Pigmentiphaga sp. | reverse complement strand
GTTGTCGCAAACGGCTGGAAGCGCCGCGGCAAAGAGGGGGCGGGCGAGAAGGGGGAGGAGCGCCGACCGGAAACCCACGCCCCGCAAGCCGCATGGATGGGTTCGCAAGGAGAGGTGGCAGGGGCGCCGGCCGGAAATAAAAAACGGACGCCGAAGCGTCCGTCTTCATTGATCTTTGGCTCCCCGAGCAGGGCTCGAACCTGCGACCTGCGGATTAACAGTCCGTCGCTCTACCGACTGAGCTATCGGGGAATCGAGCCCAAGACTATAGCATGAATCACTCCATGCTCCAAATCACTTCAACACGGCGGCGATGCCATCGGCCACTGCGTCGATGTTGCGGCTGTTGAGCGCCGCGACGCAGATGCGGCCCGTGGACACGGCGTAAATGCCATGCTCCTCGCGCAGGCGATCGACCTGGGCTGCCGTCAGGCCCGAGTACGAGAACATGCCGCGCTGCTGCAGCACGAAATCGAAGTTGCGGGTCACGCCGCGTTCCTTGAGCTTAGCCACGAGCGAGGCGCGCATGGTGCGGATGCGGTCGCGCATTTCGCCCAGCTCCGCTTCCCACTCGGCGCGCAGGTCGGGCGAAGTCAGCACCTTGGCCACCACCGTGCCCCCGTGGGTCGGCGGGTTGGAGTAGTTGGTGCGGATCACGCGCTTGAGCTGGCTCAGCACCCGGGCGCTCTCGTCCTTGTCGGAGGCGATCATGGTCAGGGCACCCACGCGCTCGCCATACAGCGAGAACGACTTCGAGAACGATGAACTGATCAACGCCGTCAGGCCAGCCGCCGCGAACTGGCGCACGGCGGTCGCATCGGCGTCGATGCCGTCGCCGAAGCCCTGGTAGGCAATGTCGAGGAACGGAATCAGGCCACGCGCCTTGACGACTTCCACGACCTTGGCCCATTGCTCGCTGGTGAGGTCCACGCCGGTGGGGTTGTGGCAGCAGGCGTGCAGCACGACGATCGTATTGGCCGGATAGCTCTCCAGCGCCGCGATCATGCCGGCGAAGTCCACGCCATGGGTGGCGGCATCGTAATAGGGGTAGTTGACCACCTCGAAGCCAGCGTATTCGAAGAGGGCGCGGTGGTTCTCCCAACTCGGGTTGCTGATGGCGACCTTGGCATTGGGCACCAGGCGCTTGAGGAAGTCGGCACCGATCTTGAGGGCGCCGGTCCCGCCCAGGCTCTGGGCGGTCAGCACGCGGCCTTCGGCAATCAAGGGCGAACCGGCGCCCAGCAGCAGTTCCTGCACCGCGCGGTTATAGCCGGGCAGCCCTTCGATGGGCAGGTATCCACGTGCGGATGCGGCGTCGACGAGCGCCTGCTCCGCCTTGCGAACGGCCTTGAGCAGGGGAATTCGACCTTCATCGTTGTAATACACGCCCACACCCAGGTTGACCTTATTGCTGCGGGTATCGGCGTTGAATTGTTCTGTCAGGCCCAGGATGGGGTCGCGAGGAGCCAGTTCTACGGCTGCGAAGAGCGAAGTCATTGAAAGCGTCCGTTTAGCGCGCGGGGTTGAAGGAAGAAACTGTGCAGGGGATAATGGAAGATTGCTTTTTACAATGCGAAATCCGGTGGTGGTTCGGCGAGCAGGCCTGGTGAGCAGCTTGGGTGGACAGGTCTGACGAACTTTTACAGGCTGGCAATTACAGGCTGGCAATTACAGGCTGGCAATTACAGGCTAACAATTGCAGGCTGACAAGCTGTTCGACGAGCTGTTCCGCGGCCCCCAGCCGCTTACCGGCGACCTCGTGGTTCCCGGGCGGCCCTTGGCAACGGCCATGCGGCAACGCTGGCGCGGGACTCATGGGGAGCCTGCCGGAGGTGCCGAAGGAAGATGCCGAAGTGGGCTGCCGGAACTCTAGGGCCGTTTCGCTGCCGAAGTTTTCCTGATGAAACAAGAGTCTAGCATGCAGACTACCTCTTCCGAAGGGCTGCGGGCCGCAGCCGAGGCGCGGGAACTCGTGGCGGCCGCCGCCGAGGCGAAGAATTTCGAGCCGGGCTTCGTCACGTTCGAAGGCAGCCCGTTTCAGCTCTACCAGCCGTATCCGCCGGCCGGGGACCAGCCCACGGCCATCGACCAGCTTTGCGAAGGCATCGAGGACGGCCTGATGTACCAGATCCTGCTCGGCGTGACCGGCTCGGGCAAGACTTACACCATGGCCAACGTGATCGCCCGCCTGGGAAGGCCGGCGATCATCCTCGCCCCGAACAAAACGCTGGCCGCACAGCTATACGCCGAAATGCGCGAGTTCTTCCCCCGCAACGCGGTGGAGTATTTCGTCTCGTACTACGACTACTACCAGCCCGAGGCCTACGTGCCTACGCGCGACTTGTTCATCGAGAAGGACTCGTCCATCAACGAGCACATCGAGCAGATGCGGCTGTCGGCCACCAAAAGCCTGCTCGAACGGCGCGATACCGTCATCGTGGCGAGCGTTTCCTGCATCTATGGCATCGGCAATCCGGACGACTACCACAACATGGTACTGCTGCTGCGGACGGGCGACCGCATCGGGCAGCGCGACATCATCGCGCGCCTGGTGGCGATGCAGTACACCCGGAACGACACAGACTTCCTCCGCGGCACGTTCCGCGTGCGAGGCGAGCGGATCGACGTGTTTCCCGCCGAACATGCCGAACTGGCGCTGCGCATTACTTTGTTCGACGACGAGATCGAAACCTTGGAGCTATTCGACCCGCTCACAGGCAAAGTGCGGCAGAAAATCCTGCGTTTTGCCGTGTATCCGGGGTCGCATTACGTCACGCCGCGGGCCACGGTGCTGCGCGCCATCGAGACGATCAAGCAGGAGCTCAAGGAGCGCGTCAAGTTCTTCGTCGACAACGGAAAACTGGTCGAGGCCCAGCGCCTCGAACAACGTACCCGCTTCGACCTGGAAATGCTCCAGGAGCTTGGCTTCTGCAAAGGCATCGAAAACTACTCGCGCCACCTCTCCGGCGCCAAGCCGGGCGAACCGCCTCCGACGCTCGTGGACTACCTGCCTGCGGACGCGCTGATGATCATCGACGAGAGCCACGTCACGATCGGGCAGGTGGGGGCGATGTACAAAGGCGACCGGTCGCGCAAGGAAACGCTGGTGAATTACGGGTTCCGCCTGCCGTCGGCGCTGGACAACCGGCCCCTGAAGTTCGAGGAGTTCGAGGCGAAGATGCGCCAGACCATTTTCGTCTCGGCCACGCCCGCCGATTACGAGAAACGCCACGCCGACGCAATCGTCGAACAGGTGGTGCGTCCTACCGGGCTGGTCGACCCGGTCGTCGAGGTCCGGCCGGCGCTGAACCAGGTGGATGACGTGCTAGGTGAAATCCACCTGCGCGTGGCCAAGAACGAACGGGTGCTGATCACCACGCTCACCAAGCGCATGGCCGAAGACCTGACCGACTTCCTGACGGACCACGGCATCAAGGTGCGCTACCTCCATTCCGACATCGACACGGTCGAACGGGTGGAAATCCTGCGCGACTTGCGCCTGGGGACGTTCGACGTCTTGGTCGGCATCAACCTGCTGCGCGAGGGGCTGGACATTCCGGAGGTGTCCCTGGTGGCCATCCTGGATGCCGACAAGGAAGGCTTCCTGCGCTCCGAGCGGAGCCTGATCCAGACCATAGGCCGGGCGGCCCGCAACCTGAACGGCAAGGCGATCCTCTATGCCGACACCGTCACCGAATCGATGCGGCGCGCCCTGGACGAGACCTCGCGCAGGCGCGAGAAGCAGCTGCGTTTCAATGAAGAGCACGGCATCGTGCCCCAGGGCGTCAAGAAGGAGGTCCGCGACCTTATCGACGGCGTTTACGTGCCGCCGGAAACGCCGAGCGCAGGCACGGGGGATGCCGCCAAGCTCGAGGCGATGGGCGAGAAGCAAGTCGCCAAAGAGATCAAGAAGCTGGAGAAGGCCATGTTGGAATACGCCCGCAACCTGGAGTTCGAAAAAGCCGCCCGGGCGCGCGACCAATTGCTCGCGCTCAAGGAAAAGCTCTTCGGCGCGGGCGGCCGGCATGCCGACGAGGAGGCGCTCTCTGCGCCCGACGGGGGCGCTTGAAGAAGGGCGGATGCCCTTGTGCAACGCGAAATATTTTTGCACCATATTGGTGCAGCTGCGTGCTCGAGTTGGGGATCCGTGGCT
>NZ_JADGHH010000249.1 GCF_019689535.1 Pigmentiphaga sp. | reverse complement strand
GAGCTTAGTTGCCATCGAGCGCCCCCGACATCTGAGCATCTAAATAGTCCGCCCAGCGCTGCATGGCCTCACGGCGTTCGTCGTCAAAGCGAGTCCGATCATAGGCGGCTTGGATAGCATCCCTCTTGGCGTGCGCAAGCTGAGCCTCCAGCACATCGAAATCGATCTGGAGGCGCTCTCGCGCCACCGTACGCAACATGGCCCGGAAACCGTGCGGCGTATGCGCCCCAGCAAAGCCCATCAGGCGCAATGCTCGTGACAAGGCATCCCTATGCAAATGGGCATTGCGCATTTTTCCAACTGCCGGGAAGACATATTCGGCGCCACCGGAGAACTTCTGCATCTCCCTGAGCATCGCCACCGCCTGCCTGGGTAGGCTCACAATGTGGTAATGTCCGGTCTTCATCCGGCGCCTGCCGTCCTCCTCAAGCCCGGCAATGTGCCACTCGGCCTTATCGAGGTCGATTTCCGACCACCGCGCGCTTGCGATCACCCCAGGGCGGAGCGCTGTCCAGGCCGCCAACATGAGCGCCGAGCGCACCACGACACCTTCGTAATTTCCAATTGCCCGGAGAAGAGGCCCAATGTCTTTCTCTCTGGTAACCGCAGGAATATGTCCGCCCCGGTAACTGGGCAGAATCCCACGAAGGCGGAGCACCTGGTCATCGTCGCGAATTCCCTCGAGAATACAATGATCCACTACGCCGTTGAGGTACTGCACAGCCTTTCTGGCTAAGCTAGGAGCCATTGGAAGCAATGGCCCGCAAGGTATCTGTGACGTCCTTGCTGCGCATTGTCCGCATATCCAGCATCCCGATTGCCGGCTGCAGGTGGCGGCGCACTACGTATTGCGCCTTGCGGTAGATCTCGTCAGACCAGCCAGGCTTTCGCACAGCAAGCCATGCCTCCGACAATACGGCAAAGGAATAGCGAGTCGCATCCGCTGCAGCCTGCTTGGCTGCGTCCTGCTCTGCCTCTTGGTGGGCCCGCCTGTCATGAAGCTCAGCACGATACCCCACAATTGGGGCTCCGGTTCTCGCCGCGAGGTGGATAGCGGAAGCTTTCATCCTGGCTTCGGCAAGTGACAAGACCGGGTAGTGCCCAACCACAACCGTGCGCTGCTTACCGTCCACTCGGTACCGCACTAGCCAGGACTTTTGTCCGCTGACAAGCACATGGAGAAACAGCCCGCCGCCTGCCGCCAGCCGATACGGCGTCAGTTTGGGCTTGGCATTACGGACAGCGACGTCCGTCAGATTTTTCGCCAGTCGAGGCATAAGGGGCCCGATTTGAGTATGTTTCAGGAAAAGTACTTAAGAGCATACTCAAAACTCTGGCATAGTGTGATACATCTCGACGCATCCAGAAAGCAAAAAGCCCGCGAATCCTATAGTCCTATAGATTACGCGGGCTCTTGCACTGTCCTGGCACATGCCAAAACACTTAATTGGTGCCGTCGGCGAGACTCGAACTCGCACAGCTTTCGCCACTACCCCCTCAAGATAGCGTGTCTACCAATTCCACCACGACGGCTTGCGTGAGCCCGCTAGTATATAACATTTCCGGGCTCATGAGGAAGCTTCCTTACTTTTTCTCCGCTTCCGGCTGCGCAGGAGCATTTTCCTGTGGCGCGGCGGACGGAGCTGGCGGCACCGAGGCGTCGGGTGCGGCGGGCGGCGGTACTTGCGTCGAGCCCGGCACGCTCGGCACCGTTTGGTCGGGATTGAAGCTCTCCATCACGCCGCCTTCCGGGGCGGAAGACATCGGGCGCCCCAGGTAGGCCAGCGCGGCAGTGGTGATGAAAAACACCACTGCCGCCCACTTCGTCGTGCGCGACAGGAAATTCGCCGCACCTGCGGCGCCGAACAGGCTACCGGCCGAGCCGCCGCCGAAGGCGGAACCCATGTCGGCGCCCTTGCCTTGCTGCAGTAGCACCAGGACGATGATCGTCAGGGCAGAAATGACCTGCACGATGAGCAGGACGGTAAGCAATACGGACATTCAAGCACTCCGGGTTGTCGCGCCCGCCTCAGCGATGCGCAGGAATTCTTCGGCGACCAGCGAGGCGCCTCCTATCAGGCCGCCGTCGATGTCGGGCATGGCGAACAGCTCAGCGGCGTTTGCGGCCTTGACGCTGCCGCCATAGAGCACGCGTACGCCGGGGCTACCCACGCGTCCGAGCGCGGCGCGGATGGCAGCATGCACTTCCTGGGCCTGCTCGGGGCTTGCGGTCTTGCCCGTGCCGATCGCCCAGACCGGCTCGTAGGCGATGACCATGCGGGACACCGCATCCTTGCCCAGTGCCAGGACGGGGGCGAGTTGTTCGTCGATGACGGCCAGCGTACGGCCGGCTTCGCGCTCGGCCAACGTTTCGCCCACGCAGACCACCGGCGTCAGGCCAGCCGCCAGGGCAGCCTTGGCCTTATCAGCCACGAGCTGGCTGGTTTCGCCATGCATGCTGCGCCGTTCGGAGTGCCCGGCAAGTACGTAGCGGCAGCCGAACTCGGCCAGCATCGCGCCGGACACTTCGCCGGTATACGCGCCTTGGGCGTGGACGCTGACGTCCTGGGCGCCCCAGGCGATGTCGGAGCCGGTCAAGGCCGACTCGACCTGGGCCAGGTAGGGAAACGGCACGCAGACGCCGACGTCGCAGGCAGCGGCGCCGGACGATTGGTTCCAGGCGCTGCGGACGGCCGAAAGCAATTGCGCATTGGCCGTGAGACTGCCGTGCATCTTCCAGTTGCCGAGCACCAGGCGGCGGATATTCTGTGTAGTTGCCATCGACAAGGGATCGAAAAAAGCCCGCGACGCTCAAAAAGGACGCAGGCAAAATCTCGATTGTATCGGGTCCGGGCCGCTACTGCAGCCCGTATCGCAAAAAAGCAGGCATGGCCGCCCGGCCCACACGCGTCGCCAGGCCGGAAACCTTGCGGCTGCGCCAAGCCGGCGCGACGGGTACCACGCGCGCAGAGGCAGCATTGTAGACCGTCCGTCGCCGGCGTGCCCTGCTCCCACGCACGCGCCGGCGCGAGGCTGTCCGGTCGCTGCGCGCCGGGTGCCGGCAGGCGGCCCCGGGTGGCGTCTCGAGCACTTACCGGGCGTGCTCAGACGGTCAGGACGATCTTCCCTATGTGTTCCCCCGACTCCATCATGGCGTGCGCCCGCGCCGCCTCGCGCAGCGGAAAAGTGGCGTAGACCACCGGCTTGAGGCGCCCGTCTTCGAACAAGGGCCATACGTGCTGCCGCAGCGCCGCCGCCACCTCGCCTTTGAACTGCGTCGAGCGCGGCCGCAAGGTCGAGCCGGTGATCGTCAAGCGCCGGCTGAGGACGCGGGCAAAGTCGATTTCGCCGCGCGCGCCGCCCAGCAGCGCAATCAGGACGATGCGCCCATCGTCGGCCAGGCATTGGATGTCACGCGCGACGTAGTCGCCCGCCACCATGTCCAGGATGACGTCCACCCCCCGTCCGTTCGTGAGCCGCTTGATCTCTTGTACGAAGTCCTGGGTGCGGTAATTGATGCCGGCGGTCGCCCCGAGTTTCTCGACGGCTGCCACGCGCTCATCGCTGCCCACCGTGGCATAGACCGGATGCCCCAGCGCGTGCGCCAGTTGCACTGCTGTCGTGCCAATGCCGCTCGCCCCGCCGTGCACGAGCAGAGACTCCCCGGCGGAGAGGCGGGCCCGCATGAACACATTGCTCCACACGGTGAAATAGGTTTCGGGCAAGCCCGCAGCCTCGACCATGCTCAAGCCCTTCGGCAAGGGCAGGCACTGGGTGGCCGGTACGGCGCAGTATTCGGCATACCCCCCGCCGTTGACCAAGGCGCAGACCTCGTCCCCCAACGCAAAGCCGTCCACGCCTTCCCCTAGCTTGGCGACGGTGCCCGCCACTTCCAGGCCGGGCAGGTCCGAAGCCCCGGGAGGCGGCGGGTAGGTACCGAGGCGCTGGGCGACGTCCGGCCGATTGACGCCGGCTGCGGCGACCCGGATGAGGATTTCGCCCGGGCCCGGCTCGGGCGTGGGGCGTTCGACGGCTTGCAGGACTTCAGGTCCGCCGGGACGGGTAATTTCGATCGCGATCATGGAACAGCTTCCCGTTTTTTTGTCCGAAGACGGTCATCATATACGGCTATGCCACCCCTGCTCCCATCCAGGGC
>NZ_JADGHH010000248.1 GCF_019689535.1 Pigmentiphaga sp. | reverse complement strand
TACCAAAGGCGATGTACGCATGGGCCGTGACGTCAGACCAGGAAGGCTTGTGGCGCCGATTCCACCTATAGCTGCGTGGGTAGATGAGCGCGAGGTGGTCGGTCAGGAACGGTTCTTCACGAACGAACGGTGATTCTGACGGCGGGACGCTGAGCGCGAGATCTGCTTCGCCGCTCGCGACCAAATCGACGATTTCGCCGCCCGCGCTGTCGCGCAAGACGACGGTCACGTTCGGGTGTCGTTCCGAGAATGCCCCGATTACGCGGGGAAGCCAGAGCGACGCGAGGACCGGCGAGCACGCAAATCTCACTCGTCCCCTGCTACGGGCGGCAAGCCCGCGGAATTCGCTGACGGCGCTTCCGAGGTCTTGGATGACCCGGGTCGCCGTGGGGCGCAGCTCTTCGCCTGCCTCCGTCAGTTGAACCGAACGCGTGGTCCGGTCGAACAACTTGAGCCCCAGCTCGGCCTCGAGTTCTCGCACCAGCAGGCTTACGGCCGATTGCGACAGGTTCAGGACGGCCGCGGCTTCCGTAAAGCTATGCGTCTCTGCAACACAGACGAAGGCGCGCAATTGCTTGAGGGAAAGGTTGCCGAGCTCGGAATAGAAGTTATTCGTTATTCATTGGCGAACCTATTTAATTAATGAGAATAACTCGCTTGGATGATAAATCAGGGCGAGTTACTGTCCATCCCAAAGAAAACAACATGGGAGACGGGGATGGAAGCGCGAGTCACAAGTAAACCTGGTGCCGGCCGATTGATTCGTTGGCTGGGTGTGGGTCTATTCGGTGGGTGGGCGTTATCGCCGGCAGTCGCATCGGCTGCGGGCTATCCCGCCCACATGGTCAAGATCATTAGCCCCGCTTCCGCCGGGACGACCGGCGATCAGATGGCGCGCTTGCTGGCTTCCAAGTTGTCGCCGCGTTGGGGGGTGCCGGTCGTGGTCGACAACAAAGTCGGTGCCGGAGGCGCGATCGGCTTCGATGCCGTGGCCAAGGCGCCTGCCGATGGCTATACGTTGCTGATGTCGATCACCGCCTTCAGCACCCTTGCCGCGGTGCGTTCCAAGTTGCCCTATGACCCGGCCAGTGCTTTTGTCCCCGTTGCGTTAGTCGGCAAGAGTCCGCTGGTCTTGGTCGTCAGCAATGACGTTCCCGCGCATAGCGTGGACGAGTTCCTCGCGCACGTGAAGAAACAAGCGGCAGGCAAGCTCAACTATGCCTCGCCTGGAATAGGCAGCGTGCATCATCTCACGATGGAGCTGTTCCAGCAGGAAACCGGCGTTTCGATGACGCACGTGCCCTACAAGGCCACCAGCGGCGTGCTCAACGACCTGGCTTCGGGCCAAGTCCAGGCCAGTTTCGTGGTACTGCAGACAGCGGCATCGTTGGTCCAGGCCGGCAAGATGCGCATGTTGGCCGCGGTGTCGGATCGCAGGCTGAGCCAGTTTCCCCAGGTGCCGACGCTCAGCGAACTGGGCCTGAAGCGGATGGAGTTCGAAACTTGGGTCGGGCTGCATGCGCCAGCAGGCACCTCGCGGGAAGTCATCGAGCGGGTCAATCGCGATATCAACGATTTGCTTCGGACGGCCGACGTCAAGGCAGGGTTCGAACAAATGGGCGTGACCGCCGTAGGCGGCAGTCCGGAAGTCTTGGACGACTGGGTTCGCCGGGAAATCCAGACCTGGCGCCAGGTCGCGTCCCAAGCCGGTTTGTCGGCCGATTGAGATTGAACGGTTTTCCACCCACTACATACGTCATGGTCACTCAAGCACAGAACGCAAAATTGGTCCGGACCGGACCAGGTACGCCCATGGGCAACCTGTTCCGCCGCTATTGGATTCCCGCTTTCTTGTCCGAAGAAGTACCCACTCCCGATTGCCCGCCAGTCCGCGTCAAGCTCCTCTCCGAAGATCTCTTGGCCTTTCGCGACTCGGAGGGGCGCGTTGGGCTCGTCGATGAGTTTTGCCCCCATCGCCGCGTCTCGCTTTGGTTCGGCCGAAACGAAATGGGGGGCATCCGTTGCGCCTACCACGGTTGGAAGTTCTCCGCCTC
Source organism: Pigmentiphaga sp. (assembly GCF_019689535.1). Classification (GTDB taxonomy): domain Bacteria; phylum Pseudomonadota; class Gammaproteobacteria; order Burkholderiales; family Burkholderiaceae_B; genus Pigmentiphaga. Next base: position 2,106 of record NZ_JADGHH010000248.1, on the reverse strand, counting down.
GGGCGAATGCCTGGAAGTTCCGTCGGAAGAGGCGAGCGGCACATTCAAGAAGAGCGTAAGGCTTCTGTCTTATCCGTGCATCGAGCAGGGCGGGGTCGTGTGGACTTACATGGGGCCGCCAGAGCTCAAGCCGCCGTTTCCCGAATTCGAGTGGATGCAAGTGCCGGCCTCCCACCGCTACGTGTGCAAGCGGATCCAGGAGAGCAATTACCTTCAGGCGATGGAGGGAGGCATCGATTCGAGCCATGTGTCCTTCCTGCACAGCGGGGAATTGCACACCGACCCCCTGCACAAGGGCACCCAGGGCGCCCAGTATCAGCGCGACGCTACGCCGCAATTTGAAGTCATGGAGTCAGCCGGCGGGTTGTTGATCGGTGCGCGTAGGCGCGCAGACGGCGGCAAGAGTTACTGGCGGATTACGCAGTGGATCATGCCTTGGTACACGATGATTCCGCCCTACGGTGACCACGCGCTTCATGGCCATGCGTGGGTGCCCATGGATGATGAGAATTGCTACGTGTGGAGCATGACCCATCACCCGTCCCGTCCGCTCAGCACGGACGAGCGCGCCGCCATGGAAAGCGGACAAGGCATTTATGCCGAGTTGATCCCAGGCACTTACCGGACGGTCGCCAACAAGCGCAATGACTATCTGATCGACCGCGAGGCGCAGAAAAAGGGAATCTATTACAGCGGCGTGAAGGGGATCGCGATGCAAGATGCATCGCTGCAAGAGAGCATGGGGCCTATCGTAGACCGGTCCTTGGAGCGCCTGGCGAGCACGGATATCGCCATTGTCAAGGCCCGCCGGCGCTTATTGGCTGCCGCAGACGCCGTGGCGGACGGCACGCAGCCTCCCGGCCTGGATCCCGCGACCCATCGGGTGCGTTCGGCGTCCTTCGTCCTGCCCCCCGAAGTGCCATTGGCCGACGTGGTGGAGGAGGTGACCGCGGTAGTCGAAGGTGCCCATACATCCATCTAGGAACGCCATGTCCACAAGTATGACTTCGTCCATACGGGCCGCCGTGGCTCTCGACGGGCTGCGAACCGAAGTGCGCGCCTTTGCACGCCCCGAAATTCCGGTCGATGGCGGTCTGTTGAAAGTCGAGATGACGGGAATATGCGGAAGCGATTGGCCATACTTCGTCAACTACCCTCGGAGTAAGGGGCCCTTGATCCTGGGCCATGAAACCGTGGGGAGGATCGAGGCGCTCGGCCGCTCCGCTGCAACCAGATGGGGATTAAAGGAGGGAGATCGCGTCGCCCTGGAGGAGTATCTTCCTTGTGGTCATTGCGATTATTGCCGCAGCGGCGACTTTCGATTATGCGACGCCACCGACTCCCTGCTGGGCAACGGCGTTCGCTATGGGTCGACGCCCATCTCGGTCGCTCCTTCGTTATGGGGGGCTATGGGGAGTACCAGTTCTTGCATCCCAGCTCGGTGTTCCACCGGGTGCCGGAATCGGTCTCCCCGACGCTAGCCACGCTGGCCCTTCCGTTGGGCAATGGGTTCGAATGGGCGCATTTCCAGGGCCGGGCGACCGTGGGACAAGCGGTGCTCATCCAGGGGCCTGGCCAGCAGGGGTTGGCGTGCGTGGTCGCCGCCCGCGAAGCGGGGGCGAGCTGCATCATCGTGACGGGCTTGTCGGCGGACCGCCACAGGCTGGAGTTGGCGCGCGAACTGGGAGCCCACCACACCATCGATATCGAGAAGGAAGATCTCTTAGAGACCGTCGCCGACCTGACTGGCGGGCTGATGGCCGACTTGGTCATCGACTGCGCCTCCGGGGGGCCGGCCACCATCGTCGCCGCAGTCCAACTGGCTCGCAAGCATGGAACCATCCTGCTGGGGGGGCGCAAAGGTGAGCCGGTGCCGAAATTCGACAGCGATATCCTGTTCAAGAAATGCCTGACTCTGAAGGGGGTGCGTGGGCATAGCTACCAGGCCGTGGAGCTGGGGCTTGCGACCATTGCGTCGGGGCGCTACCCGTTGCACAAACTCTGCACCCACGTTTTCGGCCTCGACCAGGTCGACGCCGCGTTGCACACCGTGGGGGGCCAGGCGGGGCGGGCGGCGATTCATTGTTGCGTAGACCCCTGGCGCAC
>NZ_JADGHH010000247.1 GCF_019689535.1 Pigmentiphaga sp. | reverse complement strand
CAGCAAACCCCACACTGAAACCCAAAGACAAGGACGGCTGCGCCGTCCGCGCTATCCTTCCCCGCCCTGAACGGCGGGGCTTGTCGCGCACCGGGTCAGGGTCGTTCACGCTGGCGGCCCCGAATGCGACGGTGCCCAGTACTGCTAGGAAGAAGGCGGTGTATCGCGCGGCGAACCAGGGCTTGTAGGCCTCCGTTCATGCAGAACGGAGAAGCATAACAGTGGCGCCGCGCCGGGGCCTGTGGCGCCCGTAGCCTATGCCTTGCGGGGATCCGTCTCGATGAATGAGGGACGTTGCGACAGTTTGTCGAGCAACCGGGCCAGCCGCGGGTGGTCCGAGCGCCAATCGTGCTCAGGGAAGCGGAAGTCCAGATAGCCAAGGGCGCAGCCCACGGCCACGTCGGCCAACGTATAGCTGTTGCCCGCGCAGAACGGCTTGTCGCCCAGGCCGGTTTCCATCGCCTCCAGCGCGGCGATGATCTTGCCTCGTTGCCGGGCGATCCAGCGCTCGCTGCGCATTCCTTCCGGGCGCTGGGTATGCTCGATCCGTATCAGCACCGCGGCGTCCAATAGCCCATCGGCCAAGGCTTCCCAGCACTTGACTTCCGCCCGGTCGCGGCCGGACTGGGGGAGGAGGCGGCATACGGGCGTGATGGTGTCCAGGTATTCGGCGATGACCCGCGAATCGAAGACCGCGCCGCCGTCCTCCATGATCAGGCAGGGTACTTTGCCTAGCGGGTTCGAGTCCTGGATGCGGGTGTCGTCCGCCCACACGTTTTCGAGCTCGAATTGATAGTCGAGCTTCTTCTCCGCCAGGACGACGCGGACTTTGCGGACGAAGGGGCTGGCCAAAGAGCCGATCAATTTCATAGCGCGAAAAGGGGAAGGCCTAAAATCGAGCCATCCGGCGGGCGTGGGAATGGGCCGCGGAGTATACCATTCAGACCGCTTGCGCGAATGCTGCGGTGCTACAATTTCTTTTTACTTTCAAGCGCTTATGAAAACTTCCGACCAACTCACCCCCCTCAATGCATTGTCGCCGCTGGACGGCCGCTATGCCAGCCGTGGCGCGCAATTGCGTCCGCTTTTGTCCGAAGCCGGCTTCATGCATCATCGGGTGCAGGTCGAAGTGGCGTGGCTCGTCGCCCTGTCGGACGCCGGCCTGCCGGAGCTCAAGCCGTTTAGCGTCGCTGCCCGCCAGCGGCTGGCCGAGCTAGTGTCCGATTTTTCGGAAGACGACGCCGCCCGCATCAAGGAAATCGAGCGCACTACCAACCACGACGTCAAGGCCGTCGAGTATTGGCTGAAGGAAAAAGTCGCCGACAACGAAGAACTGCGCGCGGCGGCCGAATTCATCCATTTCGCTTGCACGTCCGAAGACATCAACAACACGTCGCACGCGTTGATGCTGCGCGCCGCCCGGGACCAGGTGCTCGTCCCGTCGCTGCGCAAGGTCTACGACAAGCTCGCTGCGCTGGCCGACCAGCATGCCGACCAGCCGCTGCTATCGCGCACGCACGGCCAACCCGCCAGCCCCACCACCATGGGCAAGGAGTTCGCCAACATGGCGGCGCGCCTGGGGCGGGCCATCTCGGAAATCGAGCGGGTCGAGCCGCTGGCCAAGCTCAATGGCGCGACCGGTAATTTCAATGCCCACCTGGCGGCTTATCCGGAAGTCGATTGGGAGGCCTTTAGCGCGAAGGTGTTGAAGGGGCTCGGCCTGACCCAGAACCGCCACACCATCCAAATCGAGCCGCATGACTGGATGGCAGCCCTGTTCGATGCCGTGACGCGGGCCAATGTCATCCTCATCGATGTGAACCGCGACATCTGGGGTTATATCTCGCTCGGCTACTTCAAGCAGCGACTGAAGGCCGGCGAGATCGGCTCGTCGACCATGCCGCACAAGGTCAACCCCATCGACTTCGAAAACTCCGAAGGCAACCTGGGCTTGGCCAACGCCACCCTGCGCCACCTTGCCGACAAGCTGCCCATTTCCCGCTGGCAGCGCGATTTGACCGATTCCACCGTACTACGCAATTTGGGCGTGGCCTTCGGGTACTGCCTGGTGGCCTACGACGCGTGCCTGCGCGGCCTGGATAAGCTTGAGATCAACGCATCCGCCATCGATGCCGATCTGGACAGCTGCTGGGAAGTGCTGGCCGAACCCGTCCAGACGGTCATGCGTCGTTATGGCCTGCCCCAGCCCTACGAGCGCCTGAAGGAACTGACCCGCGGCAAGGGCATCAGCGAAGAAGCCCTGCGCGAATTCATCCTGGGATTGGAACTTCCCGAAGAACCGAAGGCCAGATTGTTGGCGATGACGCCTCGCAGTTACATCGGCCTGGCGGCCAAGCTGGCGCGATCGCTCTGAGCGTCCCTCCTATTGTTTCTCGCCGCATGGGGGAGGCTGGTGCTTCCCTCGCGGGGGCGCTTGGTTTAATTTCGCGGTACTCCAATTCTGTTCCGTTCCTCTTAGGAGCCCTTGATGAAGAAACTCGCGCGTGTACTGTCTGTAGCCTGTGTTGCGGCGGCGCCCTTGCTGGCTCCCGGCACTGCGGCCGCTCAGTTCGCCAAACCCGAGGATGCCATCAAGTACCGCCAATCGGTACTGACCGTCATGGCCAATCATTTCGGCCGCATCGCGCCGGTGGTGCGTGGCCAGCAACCGTATGACCCGGAGCAGGTCAAGGCAGACGTAGAGATCGTCGCGATGATGTCCAAGCTGCCGTGGAGCGCGTTCGGACAAGGTACCGAAGGCGGCGCCGCACGCCCGGCCGTGTGGTCGGAAGGCGCCAAGTTCAAGCAGGCGCAGGAGCGTTTGCAGGGCGACATCGCCAAGCTGGTCGCCGCTGCGCAGTCGGGGGACTTGGCCCAGGTGCGAACCGCCTACGGTGCGGTGGGAGCGAGCTGCAAGGCGTGCCACGATAATTTCCGCAACCGGTAATCGACTGAAATAGCTTTCGTGATTTGTAAGTGATTTGTTTCAAAAAAGCCGGGGCCATGCCCTGGCTTTTTTCATGGCGGAGCGGTCGAATACGGTGTCCCTCGTTTCAAGGAGGCCCCATGGCTTCCATTTCCCGAATCGCGTTTTGCCTGGCCGGGGCATTTGCCACCGTGACGCCTGCCGGGCCGGTTGCAGCCCAGGGCTCGGTGTCTGCCCGTAGCAGCCTGGCCCAGGCGGCGGAGCTCGAGCAGCTCGTCGCGCCCATCGCCCTGTATCCGGACGCCTTGCTGTCGCAGATTTTGATGGCGTCGACGTATCCGCTGGAGGTCGTGGAAGCCGCACGCTGGCGCAAGGCCCACCCCGATCTCCAGGGAGAGGCGCTGGAGTCGGCTTTGCAGGACCAGGACTGGGATCCCAGCGTGAAGTCGCTGGCGGCGTTCCCGACTGTGCTGGAGATGATGAACGAGCGCCTGAGCTGGACCTCTCGCCTGGGAGATGTGTTCCTGGCGCAGCAGGATGCCTTGATGGACACTGTGCAGGCCTTGCGTGCGCGCGCGCAGGCCGCGGGCAACCTGAATTCCAGCTCCGAGCAGACCGTCACGGTCACCCCCTCCTCGGGTGGCTCGACGGTCATCCGCATCGAGCCAGCCAGGCCCGAAGTGGTCTATGTCCCGATCTACGATCCGGCCGTCGTGTATAGACCGTGGCTCTATCCCGCCTTCCCGCCGTTTTATTGGCATCCACCGGGATACGCCGTCGCCGGCACGGTGTTCTCATTTGGCGTCGGGCTTTTCATCGGCCATGCGCTCTGGAGCGGTTATGACTGGCATGCCCACAGGGTGAAGGTGGTCAACGTTCATCACTACAACCGCTTCAATCGCACCCGGTTCAGCCACGTCGACTGGAAGCACGATCCGCATCACCGGCGCAACGTGGCGTACCGCCTGCCTTCGCACGGGCACGGTTTTCACGGCGGAGACTCCCGTTTTGCCAGTCGGGAGAATTATCGTCCGCGCGCAGACGGTTTTCGGCGGGAGTTGCCGCATATCGATCGCACGGCCTTGCATGACCGCGGCGCGGCTTGGGGCAATGGGCAACACGGCATGCTCCCGAGAGGAGCGCCCGGGCGGCCCCCGGGCCGCGCTGAGGAAGGGCCGCGCGCTTCGGGCCTCGATCGCCCGGTCCAGGGCGGCCGCCGCCCCAACATCTCCCCGCGCGGGCCGTCCACGGACCGGGGGCGGGACGTGACGGTGAGGGCGCCCGGCACTGGTGTGTCGCGGCCTTCGGGGGGCGTGCAAACG
>NZ_JADGHH010000246.1 GCF_019689535.1 Pigmentiphaga sp. | reverse complement strand
GTATTCGGTGCGGGCGAACCGGCAAATGAGTCCGGCTAGCCAGCACCTGATCGAATACCTGCATCGAGTCTGCGCCCATCGCCGCGCCGGGGAAAGCAATCCCCCCCTCGGAGGCAAAGGCCAGAACGGACTATAACCAACACGCATACCCCGGGCCGCAACTTCTATTTCTCGCTCGCGGCGGCGGTCACATAGACTGCCATGGATAGGAAAAAGGAGGCCGCGACCCCGTCGCGGCGCGGGAGCCCGCCCCGCGGGCGCAGACCTACCAACGAGAGCATCATGTTCAAATACGGCCTTCCCCTCAATTTCCAGAAGTGGATCGACGACCACGCGCATCTGCTCAAGCCCCCTGTCGGCAACCAGCAGATCTGGCAGGACTCCGATTTCATCGTCACGGTCGTGGGCGGCCCCAATCACCGCACCGACTATCACGACGATCCGCTGGAAGAATTCTTCTATCAGATCCGGGGCAATGCCTACCTGAAGATCTGGGCTGACGGCAAGCCCGAACGGGTGGACCTGAAGGAAGGCGACATCTTCCTGCTGCCGCCGCACGTGCGGCATTCGCCCCAGCGTCCCGAGGCCGGCAGCGCCTGCCTCGTCATCGAGCGCCAGCGTCCGCAAGGGCTGAAAGACGGTTTCGAGTGGTACTGCCTGCACTGCGGACACCTAGTGCACCGCGTGGAGGTACAGCTCCAGAGCATCGTGCAGGACCTGCCTCCCCTCTTCGAAGCCTTCTACGCCAGCGAAGAGAAGCGGCGTTGCCCGTCGTGCGGCACGGTGCATCCGGGCAAGTCCGCTCCGGGTGACGCGTGACCGCCCGCTACGACTTCGGCGGCGTGGAGCTGGTGCGCATCGTCGAGAATGAAGGTCCACTGCTCCGCCCGGCCGAAATCTTCCCGGATTCCACGCCCGAGGTGATCCAGGCCAACCTCGACTGGCTGGCCCCACGCTTTTACGACCCGGTTTCCGACCGGCTGGTGATCGCCATCCAGTCCTTTTTGCTGAAAAGCCAAGGCCGCCTGATTCTGGTCGACACCTGCGTGGGCGACTGCAAGGCCCGCGTGCGCCCGGAATTCGACCGCCAGCATTGGGGCTGGCTGGACCGCCTGGCGCAGTCCGGCGTACGGCCCGAAGACATAGACATCGTCGTCTCCACCCATCTTCACGTCGACCACGTGGGCTGGCACACGCGACTCGTGGACGGGGCCTGGGTCCCCACCTTCCCCAACGCGCGCTATCTCTTCACCCACGAGGAATGGGCGTATTGGAAAGAGCACGAGGGACATCCCGGCCTGGTGCGCACGGGCGACTACGTGGGCGACTCGGTCCTGCCGGTGTTCGAAGCCGGGCTGGCCGACCTGGTCGACATGAACCACCGGATCGACGATGCCATCCGACTCGTCCCCGCGCCTGGGCATACGCCCGGCCACGTGGCGGTCGAAATCCAGGGCGAGAACCAGCGCGTCCTGCTCACCGGGGATGCTTTCCATCACCCGCTGCAATGCTGCTACCCCCAGTGGAGCACGCGCTTCTGCGCCGACCCCGGCCACGCGCGCCAAACACGGCGCTCGCTACTCGAGGCCTGCGCCCGCGATGGCACGCTGGTCTTGCCGGCCCACTTCCCCACGCCCACCGCCGGCCGCATCCGCCGTACGGAGCCGGGCGATTCCCACGAATTCCGCTTCGAATTCCAAGAATTACTTTAAACTTCAATCAACCCAAGGAATCCTTCATGACCTTGCAGTACCCCATTACCGCCCTGGCGGCCAGCCTTTGCCTCGCACTCGGCATGACCGCCCCGGCGCAAGCCGACATCAAGATCGGCTTTCTCGCTACCCTCTCGGGTCCCGGCGGTACGCTGGGCCAAGACCAATACGACGGATTCATGCTGGGTATCGAAGCCGCCGGCGGCAAGCTCGGCGGCCAAGCTGTCAAGGTCATCCAGGAAGACGACCAGCTCAAGCCTGAAGTGGGGCGCCAGGCCGCCAAGAAGCTCATCGAGCGCGACCGGGTGGACGTCATTACCGGCCTGAGCTTCTCGAACGTGCTCATGGCAATCTACCGCGACGTCATCAACAGCGGCACCTTCCTGCTGGTGAACAACGCCGGCCCCAGCCAGATTGCCGGCTCGATGTGCTCGCCGCTGTACTTCTCCACGTCTTGGCAGAACGACCAGCAGCACGAAGCGATGGGCAAGTATGCCCAACAGAAGGGCTACAAGCGCGTCGCGCTGATGGCGCCCAACTACCAGGCCGGCCGCGAGGCGCTCATCGGCTTCAAGCGCTACTTCAAGGGCGAGGTCCTCAGCGAGACCTACACCCAGGTCAACCAACCCGACTACTCGGTGGAAATCACGCAGCTGCGCAATGCCAAGCCTGACGCCGTGTTCATTTTCTATCCCGGCGGCATGGGGGTGAACTTCGTCAAGCAATATCACCAGGCCGGCATGCTGGGCAAAGTGCCCCTGCTGTCGGGCTCGACGGTGGACGGCACGACCCTGCCGGCGTTGAAAGAGCTGGCCCTGGGCGTTATCTCGGGCGGCCCGTGGGCGCCCGACCTGCCCAACCCGGCCAACCGCAGCTTCGTCGAGCAGTTCCGCAAGAAATACGGAAGGATCCCGTCGCATTACGCGGCCTACGGCTATGATTCAGCCCAGGCGCTGAACGCCGCGCTGCAGGCCACCGGGGGACGCATCAACGACAAGAAAGCCTTCGAACAGGCCATGGTCAAGGCGAATTTCCCCTCAGTGCGGGGCGAGTTTAAATTTAACAATAATCACTTCCCTGTTTCTAACTATTACGCGTTCGAAGTAGTGCGCGATCCTGCGGGCGACGTGACGTTGGCCACGCGGGAAACGGTATTCCAGGAGCACCAGGATCCCTACCATGGGGAGTGCAAGCTGAAATAAGCGTCCGAAGCAGGCGTCGCGCCGTCGATCGCAGTATCCCACGGGGCCGGTTTCCGGCCTCGCCCACCACGCAAGGCAAGCCAGGAGTCCGCATGAAAACCGCCAAACTGATAGCCATCGCATCGATACTGCAAGCGGCCTTCGCCGCCCCTTCCTACGCCGCCGTCAAGATCGGCTTCGTCTCCACCCTGTCCGGGCCCGGCTCGGTGCTGGGGCAAGACCAGTACGACGGGTTCATGTTGGCCGTCGAACAGGGCAACGGCAAACTCGGCGGCGTCGACGTCCAGATTCTGCGGGAAGACGACCAGATGAAGCCCGAGGTGGGGCTGCAGGTCGTGCGCCAGCTCCTCGAGCGCGAGAAAGTACCCATCATCACCGGCCTGATCTATTCGAACGTGATGATGGCGGTCCACCGCCCCATCACCAGCGCGGAAGTCTTCCTGATCGGTTCGAACGCCGGCCCCACGCCCATCACCGGCAAGGGGTGCTCGCCCTATTTCTTCTCGACTTCATGGAACAACGACCAGCTGCATGAAGCCGGCGGCGAGCTCGCCAACAAAATGGGCATCAAGAAGATCCACCTCCTGGCCGCCAACTACCAGGCCGGCAAGGACGCCATGGAGGGCTTCAAGCGCACCTTCAAGGGAGAAGTCGTCGGCGAGACCTTCACCCAGGTCAACCAGCCCGATTACTCGGTCGAGATCTCCGCACTGGCTGCCAACAAGCCCGAGGCCATCTACACCTTTTATCCCGGCAGCATGGGCGTGAACTTCGTCAAGCAATACCGGCAAGCCGGCATGTTCGACAAGGTGCGCATGCTTTCCACCTCCACCATCGACGGCTCCACGCTTCCGGCCCTGCAGGAAAACGCGCTCGGCGCGATCACGGCCGCCCCCTATTCGCCCGACCTCGACAACCCGGCCAATAAGAAGTTCGCCGAAGCTTTCCGCAAGAAATACAACCGCGAGCCGTCGATGTACGCGGCGCAATCCTATGACGCCGCCAGCCTGATCGCCTCGGCCCTGGCCAAGACCAAAGGCAACGTGTCCGACAAGAATGCGTTCCGCACGGCATTGCGCGAGGCCAAGTTCGACTCCGTGCGCGGCTACTTCGCGTTCAACACCAACCAGTTCCCGATCGCCCCGTTCTACCGGGTCGACGTGGAGAAAGACGCCAGCGGCAAGCCCGCCTTCGTCACCAAAGGCGTGATCTACGAGCAAAGCAAGGACTCGTACGCCGGCGAATGCAAGATGAAGTAATGCACGGCCGGCTCCGCATCGAGCCGGTTTGCATACAATAGGGGCCTCGTGGGCCTTCCGGCCCACGCCCTTTCAACAAGCAAGAACAATAA
>NZ_JADGHH010000245.1 GCF_019689535.1 Pigmentiphaga sp. | reverse complement strand
CATCACGCACGTATCCATGCAGGACGAAGCCTCGTCCACCGTGGCCGTGCATTTCACGATCCAGGTCGAAAGCCGCCAGCACCTGGCCCGGGTCATCCGCTACCTGCGGCGCGTTCCCCACGTCCAACGCATCATCCGGGTCAAGGGTTGACCCCCGCGGCCGCGGAGCCGGCCTTGTGGCCCCGGCCCGGCCTTCGACGCTATTGGGGCGCGGGGTCGGGGTATTTCACCTCTAGGATCTCGAGCTCTTCCACCCCTGACGGCGTGCGCAGCACGACCGTGTCCCCTTCCCGCGCCTTGAGCAGCGCCCGCGCCACGGGCGATATCCAGCTGATCCTGCCTTTCAGGGGCTCGGCCTCGTCCACGCCGACGATGGTCACGACGTGCTCTTCGCCAGCGCTGTCCAGATAGGTGACGGTGGCGCCAAAAAAGACTTGGTCGCGGTTGGGTTGCTTGGAGGCGTCGACCACCTCGGCGATGTCCAGTCGCCGGGTAAGGAAGCGCATGCGGCGATCGATCTCCCGCAGCCGTTTCTTGCCGTAGAGGTAATCGCCATTTTCCGAGCGGTCGCCATTCGAGGCGGCCCAGGAAACCACCTGCACCACCGCCGGCCGCTCCACCGTCATCAGGTGCACCAGTTCGCCGCGCAGGCGTGCATACCCTTCGGGCGTCATGTAGTTCTTGACCCCGCTGGGCAAGGCGAGATGCTCGGGCAGTTCGTCGTCTTCCTGCCCCTCGGATTCTTTGACAAAAGCCTTGTTCATGACACTAAAACCAGTCGCGCCAGATCGGCGTCAAATGTGCGGGCAGCGGCGGCAGGACTCCGAGGTCGATGCGGCTCTCCGACGGGCCGTGGAAATCCGAGCCTCGCGAAGCGAGAAAACCATATCGGCGAGCCACCTCCGCGTACTCCCGGTACTGCTCCGGGGTATGGCTGCCGGTGACCACCTCGATGCCGCAGCCCCCCAGGCCCAGGAACTCTTCGTATAACGCCTGGAACTGCAATGGCGTGTAGTGGTACCTGCCGGGATGCGCGATGACTGCCACGCCACCGGCCCCGCGTATCCAGTTGATCGCATCGGGCAAAGCGGCCCAGCGCATGGGCACGTAGCCAGGCTTGCCCTCCACCAGATAGTTCTGGAAAACCTCCGGGACGTCGCGGCAGACCCCCTGCTCGACGAGAAAGCGCGCGAAGTGGGTACGGCTGATGAGTTCAGGATTTCCCACGTGCCGCAAAGCCCCCTCGAATGCACCCGGGATCCCGACGGCGGCCAGTTGCTCGGCCATTTCGCGTCCCCGCCGCTCCCTGCCCGAACGGGTATGGCGCAGGCCTTCGGCGAGGGCGGCATCGTCGGGATCGATCTGCAGGCCCACGATGTGAACGGTTTCTCCGGCCCAGGTGACCGATATTTCCACGCCCGGCACGAACTGCAAGCCCAGTTCGCGCGCCGCCTCGGCCGCCTCCGACAGGCCGCCGATTTCGTCATGGTCGGTAAGCGCGAGCACGTCGACGCCATTGCGATGGGCGCGTGCGACCAGTTCCCCGGGCGCGAGCATCCCGTCCGAGACTTGCGAGTGGCAATGCAGGTCGACGTTCAAGGCGTTCTCCATGCTCACATTGTAGGACGGGTGCAGCGTGGCAATAGCAACGGCCCTAGGAAATCTGCGACCAATTGCGCCACCTCTGCCGGCCGCTCTTGGTGAAGCATGTGGCCGGCGTCATCCACCACCACCCGTTGCAATGACGCAACGCATTGGAGGCGTTGCTCATAGCCGGGCTGGGCGAGCATTTTTGCCCGCACGCTGCTCCCGGCGGCCTCCACCCACAGTACCGGCGCGGCAATTTGCCGCCAGCAAGCGAGCACCTCCTCGAGGCGATAGGCGACACGATTGACGACCTTGTGTGCGGGATCCGCCCGCAGCTTCCAGCGGCCGCCGGCGGCCCGGCCATTCTCCTCGGCCAGGAAAGCCGCCTTGTCGGGGTCGAGCCGGCTGTTGTCGCGCAGGAGGCGCTGCGCATACGCTTGGACGTCAGGGTAATCCCACAACGTAGGCGGATCCGCGATCTCGTCCAGCCACTGCCGCAGCCGGGCAGGCACCGCTTCGGGAGGCACCGCGGGCAAGCCCAGGCCTTCGAGGTTGACCACGGCGGCGACCCGGTCGCGGCGCACGCCTGCATAGAGCATGGCCATGTTGCCGCCCATGCTGTGGCCTAGCAGGGCGATGGGTGCGGAAGGCGAAAGATGGCGGCAGAAAGCGTCGAGATCGCCCAGGTATTCCCCCACCTCGTAGGAGTCCGTGCCCGCCCACTCCGTGCGGCCGAATCCGCGCCAGTCCGGCGCAACGATGTGAAATCGGCCTGCCAGGAAATCAGCCAAGAATTGAAACGTCGCGGAGGAATCCATCCAGCCATGGAGTGCCAGCACGAGCGGCGCCCCCGGATCGCCCCAGTGGCGAAAATAGTGACGTAAACCCCTAATTTCCAGGTAGGCGGACCGAGGCGGGACGAGCGGCTTATACATCGAAATTCAACCCAAATAGACGGCAATTGCGCTGAAATGCGCGCGGCCGCTCCCTCCCCCGGGCCGTTTCGCCCGGCAGCGACCGCACCAAAGTTATTGCGGTTACCGGTCAGGTCAGTAATGATTGCTATATCACGCAGACACCCCGTCCGCCGATCTGGCCGGACCAGCTCCTAAAACCAGCGGAGGGTTATGGAAGACCAGTACCAGGCACTCTACACCACGTTTCGATGGTGGGTTCCGCAACGACTGAACATCGCAGACGTCTGCTGCCGGCGCTGGACCGTTAGCAGCGCGGATGCCAGGCGTATCGCCATCTACGCGGAAGATGCCGAGGGCAGGCGCGAAATCTGGACATACGGCCGCCTGCAAGAATATGCCAATCGACTCTCCAACGGTTTGCGCCGCATGGGCGTGCAGCGAGGCGACCGCGTCGCCATCGTCCTGCCCCAGCGTCCCGAGGCGGTGGTCGCCTACATCGCCGTCTTCCAGCTTGGCGCGATCTCGGTACCGTTGTCCGTCGCCCTGACTGCCCAGACGTACGAGCAACGCCTGCGCGACAGCGAAGCCCGCATTGCCATCGTCGACGGCACGGCTGCGCCGGCGCTCCTTCCGGCCACGGAACACTGCCCCCTGCTGCGCCAAACCGTCGGCATCGACCTGGAAGACGAGCGGGTCCTTTCTTGGCGTACGCTGCTCGCACGCCAGGAAAGCGCCTTCGAGATGCATCCCACGTCGTCGTCCGACCCGGCGCTGCTGCTCTACACTGCCGGAGCAGGCAGCTTGCCGAAGGGAGTGGTGCTGCCCCATGCGACCCTGATCGGGAATTTGCCCGGCTTTGTCGCGTCCCAAAACTGGTTCCCCCAACCGGGGGACGTCATGTGGACGGCGTCGGAATGGGGAAGCCCCCACGGCCTGTTCGCAGCCGTGCTGCCCAGCCTATATTTCGGCCAGCCGCTGGTGGCCGTGCGCCCGCCGCCCGATCCGCACGCGACGTTCTGCCTGCTGGAGCGCTACCGGGTCACCAATCTCGCCCTGACCACGCGCGACCTGCGCCGCCTCCTCAAGGCGGAGCAGCGGCCCGCGGAACGCTACCGCCTGGCGCTGCGCGCGGTCACGGCCACCGACACCGCGCTGGGCCGGGCCCTGTTCGAACGCTGCAAGCAGGCGCTAGGCATCGAGCCGAACGAAATCTACAGCCAAGTCGAGATCGGGACGGTGATCGGCCAGAGCTGCGAAAAATGGCCCGTGCGGCCCGGCAGCATGGGACGCCCCTACCCCGGACACCAAATCGCGATCGTGGATGCACTCGGCCGACCGGTTTCGGCCGGCGAGCACGGTGAAATCGTCGTCAATCGCTATGACATCCACGGCCACCCGGATCCGTCCTTCTTCTCCGGTTACTGGCGCGGCGAAGAAACAGGGCGGCCTGTCAGCGGCACGTGGCACCGCACGGGCGACCTCGCGCGCATGGACGAAGACGGCTACCTCTGGTACGTGGGGCGCTTGGACGAAATGTTCCAAATCGGCAATCGCCTCGTGGCCCCCGGGCCGATCGAAGACTGCTTGAACCGACACCCCGCAGTCGCCGACTCGGTAGCGGTTCCCATGCCCGACGGCGCAGGCATCAAGGCCTACGTGGTTGTCCTGCCCGCCCCTCCTGCTGCCGAGGCCGCGCCGGACGAAGCGCAACCCCCCGCCCCAGCGCAAGGCGAGGAGGCATCCGGCGAACCCGCAACTGCGCCAACCGAGGC
>NZ_JADGHH010000041.1 GCF_019689535.1 Pigmentiphaga sp. | reverse complement strand
CGCCAGCAGCAGGAACCCACCGAAGCGACTCAGGGGCGGCTCAATGCCGCTCCTGAGCGCCGTAGGAATCTCCGGCCTTCAGACCGGGGAGGATGTCAATGACTTCGCCGTCGCGGTAGCGACGCGACGGCGATGATGGTGACGAGTCCGCCGGGTGTGCGCCAGGAGGTCGAGCGACCTGGCTGCGGCGAGTCAGGGAATGTCGCGCACTTCCACGTCGACGATGTCGCTGCGTTTCATGCGGCGGGCAAAGCCGCTGCGGGCGGGCTCGCCGGCAGCGCGGCTGCCGGCCGCTGCATCTGCGCCGAAGCCCCACTTGCTTTGCGAGCGCTGCCAAATGGTCTTGGCGACGAAGGGCTTGCCGCGCAGCTTGGCGACGAAATAAACGGTGGCCAGGGCTACCGCCGTGGAGGCGACGAGTATGGCGGCCATGATCATGCCGACCAGGGCGATGATTGCCACGAAGACGGTGCGGAGCAGCTTGGCGATGGTGTCGATCATAGGTCTAGCGTGCAGCCGGCGCGCGGCTCAGGGTGAGGCGGACAAACCTGTTGGTCGGCCGCTGGATCGTAAAGTTCCCGAGGCGTTCGGGGACGTGGGCAGCGAACCGGCACGGAGCCGGCGCGCGGAGCGGTCGGGCGCTGCCAGGCGCCGGCCTGCGTAGTATATGCAGGATGTGGGGCCTGCGAGGTCTTTTTCAATGCGTCAATACGCTTCGTTTTCGGATTCGGCCTGCGGGATGCGGGTCGCGATGACCTTATCGATGCGTTTGCCATCCATATCCACGATTTCGAAGTTCCATCCGCCCCAGTCGACCTGTTCGCCCGTCTGCGGAATGCGTCCCAGCAACAGCATCAACATGCCTGAGAGCGTGTGATAGGTGCCGGAATCGCCTTCCGGGAGGTTGGGCAGGTCGAGCATGTCTTCCAGCTCGTGGACGTCGAGCAGCCCATCGAGCAGCCAGGAGCCATCTTCGCGCTTTACCGCCGACGGTTCCTCAGGCGACGTGGAGGTGTGGAATTCGCCCACGATGGCTTCGAGCACGTCGCGCAGCGTGACGAGGCCCTGCACGTCGCCGTATTCGTCCACCACCAGCGCCGTTTGGGTATGGGAGTCGCGGAAGTTCTGGACCAGCTCGGTGCCGGTCAACGTTTCCGGCACGTATAGCACGGGCGTGAGGCGGGCGGTCAGGTCCAGCGGCTCGCCCGCCATGAGCTGGGCGAGCAGGTCTTTCGCGCGGACGAAGCCAATGACGTCGGAGAGGTCGTCGCGCACCACGGGGAAACGCGAGTAATGCGAGCTCTCGATCTTGGCCTTGGAGACCTCCAGGGGATCGTTGACGTCCAGGTATACGATGTCCGAGCGCGGAACCATTAGCGACGACAGCCGCCGTTCGTCCAGGCGGAAGACGTTGCGGACCATCTGTTGTTCAGCCTGCTCGAAGATGCCGGCCGTGGCGCCCTGGGCCATCAGCACCTGGATTTCTTCCTCGGTGACGAGCTGGTCTTTGGTTTCTTTCGCGCCGATCAGCTTGAGCACCGAGTCGGTGGCCATCGACAGCAGCCTCACGAAAGGCGTGGCGATCCACGACAGTACCCGCATCGGGGCGGCGATGAGGCCCGCGATGGCCTCGGCGTGCATCTGCCCGACGCGCTTGGGTACCAGTTCACCGATGATGATGGACAGGAAGGTGATGACGATGACGACCACCGTCAGCGCGATGCCGCTTGCCGCCTGCTCCAGCGCCGGAATGTAGCGGCGGATGAATTCGGCCAGCGGCTGCGCCAAGGCGCCCTCGCCGACGATACCGGTGAGGATGCCGATCGAGGTAATGCCTATTTGGACAGTGGAAAGGAATTGCGTCGGGTGTTCTGCGAGCTCCAGTGCGGCGCGGGCCCGGGTATCGCCCTCGTCCGCCCGCTGCTGGAGGCGGGATTTGCGTGCGGTGACGACCGCGATCTCGCTCATGGCGAACAGGCCATTGGCGAGGAACAAAATCAAAAGTAAGCCAATTTCCATATTTCCAGGCAGATTGGGCGGACGCCCGGCATTTTCCCGTTTTGCCTGGAAAACGCCAGCAACGCCCGGGAAACCGGTTTCATTTGACCGGTTTCCACCGCCTACTGTTTATGAGGACCCCGTAGCATAGCCCACCGCGGGCATATTCCAAATGGGCAATCCTACTTAGGGCCATGCGCGGCGCCGGATACTGCTTGAAAACAATCGTTATTGGGCCGTTCCCAGCAGGCATGGGCGATCCGCTATGCTTGCGATTGATTCAACACGGCAGAAGCGTCATGAGTTTGTCAGTGGAGCGGGTCTGCAGGGCCCTGTGTGGCGAGACCGATTTCGATCCCCGCTCGGCAACCGGAGTCCGAACCGGGGCCGCGTGCGTCAACCTCTCCGCCGTTGCGCATTTGTGATGCGGCTGTTTCGCACGGTGGGCGGATCGGGGCGCCGCCCGTCGCCTGCCCGCGCATGCCTGGCCTTGGCGACGGTCATGCTGGCCCTGGGCCTGGCCCGTCCAGGGTTCGCTGCGCGACCTGAAGTCACCATCGATCCTGGCGACCTGCCGGCGAGCGCCTTGGAGGCCGTCACGCGTGCCGTCGACAGCATGGCAGCCATGGCCGACGACCAAGACGGCGGAGAAGGCATACGCCTGCGCCGCCGTGCCCGTGAGGCGACGATCGACGCGCTCGCCACCGAGGGATATTTTTCGCCGCAGGTCGAGCTCGAGGCCGGGACGGACGTCGCCGGGCCGACCTGGGACATTTCCATCGTACCGGGCGAGCGCACGGTGGTGGAGGCCGTGGATATCGTTTTTCTCGGCGCGCTGGCCGAACCCGAGTACGCGGAGCGGGCGGAGCAGCTGCGGTCGAGCTGGGGGCTCAAGGAGGGCTCGCCGTTTCGCAACGACGAATGGGAGGCCGCCAAGCGCAGTTTGCTCGATGCGGCCTCGGAACGCGATTTTCCTGCGGCCCGGCTCGTCGATACCGCCGCCGATATCATTGTGGAACGGTCCCGGGCCGTGCTCCACGTCAAGCTCGACAGCGGCCCGGCAGTGCGCCTGTCGGGCGTCGAGGTGCGCGGCCTCAAGCGCGTGCCGGCCGGCGTTGTCGAGCGCTACGTGCGGATCCGTCCGGGTGAGCCCTACGACCGTGCGCGCATGGTCGAGTGGCAGCAGACGCTGCAGGCGGCACCTTTTTTCTCCGGCGCCAAGCTCGACGTCGACCGTACTGGCATATCGGCCAACCCGGAAGAGGATCCGGGCATGATGCCGGAGAGCTTGGACTCGCAGCAGACGCGCACCGAACCGGCCTATCGCGGGCCCACTCATTTGACCCTGCCGGTGGTGGCCGACGTGGTCGAGTCGCGGCCGCGCCGCATGAGCGTCGCGCTCGGCGTGGACGACGAAGCCGGCCCCCGGATCGAAACCGTTTATCGCCAGAACGTCGTGGCCGGACAGGCGGTCGAGCTCGAAACCGGGGTGCGGCTCGACCGGCTGCGCCGGCTGGGGTACGCGGACATTCATCTCGTCCCCAATGAGAACGGATTCCGTGACAGCTTCGGGGTGCTGGCGCAGGATTCGGATATCCAGGGCGTGCATGTGCGGCGGCTCGCTGTCGGGGCGATCCGGGCCAAGACCTACCCCGCCAGCTTCAAGAGCCGGGTCGAGTACGAGACCCGCTATGGGGCGCGCCTTTCGCACGAGCGCACGGACATCGACGGCCTGAATGCATTTACTGCCAACAACGCCACCGCCACGGCCGAGTTGATCCGCCGCGACGTCAACGACAAATACGATCCGCGCGAAGGAACCTTGCTCGGATTGGGGGCTGGCGTGGGCACGGCACTCGACGCGCGCAACCGTTTCGGCCGGCTCTCGGTGCGGGGCCAGTACTGGTGGTCGCCCACCAAGCGCGACGTGATCACGGTGCGCGGCGAAGTCGGCCGCCTCTGGGCGCGGGACCTCAACCGCGTTCCCGATGACTTCGCGTTCCGCACCGGTGGCGCGCGTTCGGTGCGCGGTTACCGTTACCTCGGCCTGGGGCGCGAAGTGGGCAATGCGGTGCTCGGCGACGCCGTACTCTTCGTGGCCAGCATCGAGGGCACGCGGTATTTCGATGAACGCTTCGGCGCGGCGCTGTTCGTGGACACCGGCAACGTGGCGTCGACCTTCGGCTCGATGAAGCTCGCCACTGGCGTGGGCACCGGCCTGCGCGTGCGCACGCCCGCGGGCCCGCTTAGCGTGGACCTGGCCTACGCGGTGCGCGATAAGAACGTCCGCCTGCATTTTTCCTTGGGGATTGCATTTTGAGTCCGTCTGTCCCAGACCATCCGGAACCTGCCCGGCGTCGTCGCCGGTGGCCATGGGCGCTGGCAGGCGCCGTGGCCGCGGGCGCGATGGCGCTCGCCGGCGCGGCAGCCTGGATTGCGTCGACTTCGGGCGGCACCGCATGGGCGCTGCGCATGGGGGGGCGGCTGGCCGGCGGTGAAATACGCGCCGAGGGCGTGCGCGGATCGCTATGGTCCGGCCTCGAGATCGATGCGTTGACGGTGCGCGTGCCGGACCTCGACGCTGATGTGGAGCGCCTGCGCCTGGACGTGCGCTGGCGCGCGCTGGGTGGCATGCGGCTGCACGTGGCAGAGCTGTCCGCGCGGCGCGTGCGATTGAACCTGCGTCCCTCGGACGAGCCCGCACCACCGCCCGAGTCGCTGCGGTTGCCGCTGGCCTTGGACGTGGACAGGCTCGCGCTCGGCGCGCTCGACATCGAGACTGACGGCGAGCGATTGCCTGCGGCCTTGTCTTCCCTCGACCTGCGGGCCAGCTCGTCGGGCGAGGAGCACCGAGTCTGGCTCACGAACTTGCACATCTCCGCACCCCAAGCCGAGGCCACGCTGCGCGGCGAAGCGAGGCTGGGCGCGGCCTCGCCTTTCCCGATCGACGCGACCCTGCACGCGGGTGGCAGGCAGGCCGAGCGCGCTTTCGACATCGAGGCAAAGGGGACAGGCTCGCTCGGGCAGCTGGCCTTTACCGTGCGCGGAGACGGCGCCGGCGTGGGCATCGACGCCGAAGGCCAGGCCGCGTTGCTCGGCGGATTCCCGCTGCGAGGGCTGAGGCTCGCGCTAAAGGGCGTCGATCCTGCTGCCTGGGTTCCGGGGGCGCCGGCGGCGGCCCTCAGCCTGGATGCCGAGTTGGCCATGTCGTCCGGGACGGGGCCCGCCCTGCTGCAAGGCCCGATTGCGGTGCGCAATGCCGCGCCGCGTCCGGTCGACCGGGACGGGGTGCCCGTGAGTGCGGTTTCGGCGCGCTTGAGCGTACCGGTGGAAACGTTCGATGCGTTGGACTTGAACGAACTCGCAATCGAGGTGGCGGGCGGCGGAAGACTGGATGGGCAGGTGAGCTGGCGCCGGTCCGGCCGTCCCGATGATGCCTTCGGCCAAGTGCAGGGAAAGCTGCGCGCGGCGAACGTGGACGCTGCGCGTATTCACGGTGCGGCGATGCCTACCCGCTTGGCCGGGGTCTTGTCATTCGAGGCCGATGCGGCGGTCCAGTCCCTCGCTGCGGACCTTTCCGATCGTTCCGGGAAAATGCCGCTCGCGCTCAAGCTCGCGGCGCGCGTGCGCGAATCCGTCTTGCAGGTCTCAGAAGCCGTGTTGTCCGCGGGCGAGGCGAGGGCGCAGGGCAAAGCTGAGTTGCAGCTCGCCGAGCCCCAGCGTTTTACGGCTGAGCTGCGGCTCGACCGTTTCGATCCGGCGCATTGGGTGCGCAGCGACGTGTTGCCGCCCGCGCGCGTGTCTGCGACGGCGACGGTCGAAGGCGCGCTCGCGCCCGAGCTCGCGGGCAAGGCTGCGCTTCGCATCGACGAGGGCAGCCGCTGGAACAAGCAGCCGCTGGCCGGACGTGCGGAGCTGGCATTTGCGGGGCCGCGGATCGAGCGTGTCGATGCGGCGCTGAGCGCCGGCGGCAATCGGCTGGAGGCGCGCGGGGCATTCGGCCGGCCTCGCGACAGACTGCATTTCGACCTCGATGCGCCGTCGCTGGCGGCGCTCTCGCCGCTGCTCAACGGACAATTGACCGCACGCGGCGTCCTGGGCGAGACGCTGGATGCGCCTTTCCTCGACATGACGCTCGACGCCCGGGAGCTGCGGGTGCCGGGCGGGGTGAGCGTGGGGCGCGCCCAAGGGCGTGCCAACCTGGGGGCAGCGACTTCTTCGTCGAACGCACGCCGCGTCCAGGGCGGGTTTGCCGCCGCGCCGGCGGACCTCGACCTGCGGATCGAGCGTCTTGCGGTGTCGGATGCGCCCCAGGCCGTGATGAAGCAGGCGACTTTGGCGTTGCAGGGCACGATGG
This sequence comes from Pigmentiphaga sp., assembly GCF_019689535.1. Taxonomy (GTDB): domain Bacteria; phylum Pseudomonadota; class Gammaproteobacteria; order Burkholderiales; family Burkholderiaceae_B; genus Pigmentiphaga. The sequence continues at coordinate 15,121 of NZ_JADGHH010000041.1, read as the reverse complement.
CCCGCCACGACGGCACCGTGGACGCCGAGTTCACGCCGGCGGACGGATCGGCGCCCGCGACGCTGAAGGCCGCGTTCAGCGGCAGCTGGGGCAGCACGGGCAAGGATCCGCGCACCACCGGGTGGCGCGGCGCGCTCTCGCGCCTGGATCTCGTCCGGGCGCCGCTGGGCATTCTGCTGGAGTCGCCGGTGAGCTTGAACTACGTGCCGGCGGCACCGGCACCCCAGTGGCAATGGGAAGTGGGCCCAGCCCGGATTACGCTCCAGCTCCCGGGCGGACAGCAGGGCAAACTGGTGCACGAAGGGTCGCGCGGGGCCGGCGACCGCTGGGAGACCCGCGGGCGCGCCGAAGGCCTGACCTGGACGCCAGACATCTTGATGGAAGCCATGGGCGGCAAGACGATCCCACCGGGGCGGATGCTGGTATTGGACGCTGACTGGGACCTGCGTTTCTCCGGTGCCTTGGAGGGGACGGCCGGCATCCGGCGCCGGGGCGGGGACTTATGGGTGCCGGGCACGCCGCCCTTCGCCCTGGGCTTGAGCGCGCTTGAGGCGCAGGTCCAGGCGACGCCGGACGGCAATGCGGGGCACAGCCGAGTGGTGCTGACGGGACGCATCGAGGGACAACGCATGGGCACGGTGCGCGTGGACGGCCAAGCCGGCGTGGTCGCGCGCGAAGGTTCCATCGGCCTGGACCGCGACCGGCCTGCCAACGTCGAGGCCAAGCTCGATTTGCAGGATCTGAGCTGGATCAGCCTGTTCACCGGCGACAGCGTCGAAGTGGGCGGCAAGCTGGCGGGCGCGGCGCGCGTGGTGCAAGAGGCCGGCCAATGGCGGGCGTCCGGAGGCTTCAATGGCGAAGGCATACGCGTCGTGCGCCTGGACGATGGCGTGCGGCTGCTCGAGGGGACGCTGAAAGCGTCGCTGCACGACGATCGCATCGTCCTGGACTCCCTGCGCTTTCCCAGTGTCATCCGGGTCAACCCGCGCGATTCGCGCGTGCAATCCTGGATCAAGAACGAAAGCGAGGGCGGGGAGCTCGAGATGACGGCGCAGTGGAGCTTGTCCGAATCGTCGGGAAGCGCTGCGCTCAGGGCCCAGCGCTTCCCGGTGATCCAGCGCGCGGATCGTTTCGTGGCGGGATCGGGCAAGGTGGACATGGACATCATCCCGGACCGCATGCGCATCGCCGGGCAGTTCGAGGTGGATACCGGCTGGGTGGACCTGGGCACGCAAGCCCCGCCCAAGCTCTCGGACGACGTCTACCTGCAGCGCAGTGGGGACCCCGCTCGCAAGAAACCGCTGGGCATCGCAATCGACGTGGGCGTCAAGCTGGGCGACCGCTTCTACCTGCGCGGCTATGGCCTGGATACGGGCGTGACCGGAGAGCTGCGCGTCGCCGGGACGGCGAGTGCCTTGTCGTCGAGTGGCACGGTGCGCACGCGTGGCGGTCGCTTCGAGGCCTATGGCCAGACCCTGACCGTGCGCCGCGGCGTGCTGACCTTCCAGGGGCCGATCGACGATCCCTTGCTCGACATCGTGGCGGTGCGCGTGGGGCCGCGGGTGGAAGCCGGGGTCAGCATCAGCGGGACGGCGCGGCATCCGCGCATCGCCCTGGTCTCCACGCCCGAGGTCAGTGACGTGGAAAAACTCTCCTGGCTCTTGCTGGGCCGGGGGCCCGATGAAGGCGGCGGGGGAGCGGATGCGACGCTGCTGCTGAGCGCCGCGACTTCCTTGCTCGGCCCGCAAGGCAGCGAGCCCATATCCCGCCAATTGGGGCTGGACGAAATCGGCGTGCGGTCGGGCAACGTGGGCAGCTCGCGCGGCCTGCTGCCGGACCGTACCGTCGCGGGGGACAGCACGTCGTCTTCCTATGCCTTGTCGAACAGCCAGTTCCTGGTGGTCGGCAAGCGCCTGACCGATCGCCTGTACGCCAGCTTCGAGCAAGCCCTGTCGGGCAGTGACGGCGTGGTCAAGCTGAGCTACCGGCTGTCCCGGGGCCTCTCGGCAGTGGTCAAGGGCGGCACCCTCAACGGCCTGGATCTCCTGTACTACGTGTTGTTCGACGATTGAGCCGGACGAAGCCGGGAGCTTCCCTCCGGCTGTCCGTCGTCATGGCCAGGGAGGAAGGACGCGGCCGAGGACGCAGCCAAAGCCGATGCGCAGTGCGCCGCGTTTGGCGTGGCCGCGCATGACGACTTCGTCGCCGTCTTCCAGGAAGGCGCGCGTCGAGCCGTCCGGCAGGGTCAACGGGCGTTTGCCGTTTTCCGTGATCTCCAGCAGGCAGCCGCGCGCCTGCCGCGTGGGGCCGCTGATCGTGCCCGAGCCCATCAGGTCACCCGGGCGGACATTGCAGCCGCTGCTGGTGTGATGCGCGAGCTGTTGCCCCATGGTCCAGTACAGGTGCCGGAAGTTGCTGCGCGTGACGACCATGCCCTCGCCGCCTTGCGGCCTGAGCTCCACGGTGAGCTCGATGTCGTAGGCGTGGCGGTCGCTTTCCCGCAGATAGGGCAGGGGCGCGGGGTCCTGCTCTGGCGCCGGCGCACGGAAGGGTTCGAGCGCGTCCAGGGTTACTACCCAGGGCGAGATCGAGGTCGCGAAGGCCTTGGCCTGGAACGGGCCGAGCGGCACGTATTCCCAGCGCTGGATGTCACGCGCGCTCCAGTCGTTCATCAGCACCATGCCAAAGATGTACTCGGGCGCTTCGTCCGGGGCGAGCCGCTCGCCCAGGTGGCTTTCCTTGCCGACGAAGAAAGCGGTTTCCAGCTCGAAGTCGAGCTCTCGGCACGGGCCCCATTCCGGCGCGCCGCCGGCCACCGGCAATTGCCCCATGGGACGGTGGAAATCGCGTCCGGACACGATGACCGAGCTGGCGCGGCCGTTATAGCCGATGGGCATGTGCTTCCAATTCGGCGTCAGTGCGTTGGCTGGATCGCGGAACAGCTTGCCCACGTTGGTGGCGTGATCTTCCGAGGAATAGAAGTCCGTATAGGACGCAATCTCGAACGGCAGGTGCAGCGTGCAGGCGTCCATCGGCACCAGCGCCCGCGCGCGCAGCGCCGCATCGTCGCGCAACCGCGGGTCAATGCCCGACAGCAGCTCGGCCAGGCGTGCGCGGACCGCGCGCCAGACGGGCCGGCCGGCGGCTGCGAAGGCATTCAGGCTGCCGTGGCCGAAGAGTGCGAGCGCCGGGTCGACCGGCAGCAGGCCAGCCTGCTCGAGGGCGAGGAGGTCGACGATCCACGCGCCCAAGGCGACGCCAGCGCGCTTTCCGCCGCCTGCACCGGAGAAGATGCCGTAGGGCAGGTTCTGGATGGGGAAGTCGCTGCCTTCGTCGACTTCGACGAAGGCGCGCAAGGACGGATCGATGATTTCGAAGCCGGCCATCGTCAATTGCCCGTCTTGAGCAGGCCGAGCGACTGGATCAGCGCACGGTTGGTTTCGTTGTCGCCCGCGAGCTTGGCCGCGAAGGTGGCGCCGTCGAGATAGTTCACTTGCTGGTAGAGCTGGCGCGCGGCAGTTTGGAATCCCGGCTTCTCCGTTGCCGCGTGGCAGGCCTGCTGCAGCTTGTCGCGGGCGGCTTGCGGCACGCCTTCATTGACGTAGAGGCCATTGCGCGCGATGACGGCATGCTTGACGCCGAACTCGGTGATGGCCGGCACGTCGGGCAGGCCGGGCAATCGCTTGTCGCCATACACGGCGAGGATGCGCAGGTCCTTGCCGACGACCGAGGAGACGCCCAATGCGCCGAAGTCGAGATGGCCGCCCAGGACTTGCGGAATGACCTGGGCGTCGCCGCGGAAGGCGATCTCGTTGAAGCTGACGCCCGTGGACTTGGCAAGGTTGGCCGTCGCCAGGTGCGGCACCGACCCGGGACCGGCATGGCCGTACGACAGCTGGCCAGGCCGGCGGCGCGCCTCATCCAGCAAGTCTTTGAGCGAGCCGATGGGGGATTCTTTGCGTACCGCGATGACGAACGGGTTCTCGAAGATCTGGCAGATCGGGACGATGCTCTCGGGCCGGTAAGGCACGCGGCCCATGAGGAAGGGGGCTTGGGTCAGCGGCGACGAGGGCGAGAAGAGCGCCGTGTAGCCGTCGGGACGCGCCGAGGCCACGGCGGCCACGCCTATGGTGCCGCCCGCCCCGTCGCGGTTGTTGACCACGATCTGGGTGGAAAGGATGTCCGCGAGTTCGCGGGTGAAGGCACGCGCCATGACGTCGACGCTGCCCCCGGCCGAGTACGGCACGATAACCTCGATGGAACGCGAGGGATAGTCCTGGGCGGCGGCCGCGCCGCACGCCGCGGCGAGCAGCGGAGCGAAGAGAAGCTTGCGGATTTGCATGTCGAGTCTCCCGTATTTGGATTGGACGTGGGGAAAGGGTCAGAAGTGACGGGCGATGTCTGCGTCGAACTTGCCGTCGATCAACACGAACAGCACGCGCGCCGGTTCGCTCGTGCGGTTGGTCCAGGCGTGATTGGTGCCGCGCTGGATGAGCACGTCGCCTGCCTTGAGCGTGACTTCCGAGTCGTCGAGCAGCATCGTGATCTCTCCGGACAGCACGATGGCGTAGTCAATGGTTTCGGTGCGGTGCATGAAGGGGTGGCGCTTCTTGCCGCCATGTCCGGTGAGCGCGTCCTGCCCGCCGAACATCGCGAAGGCCTGCTTGGCTGCCTCGGCGTCCACATCACGCAGCTCGAGCGAAGCGGGAGGGAATTCGATGATGCGCACGACCGTGCCCAGCGGGGGCGGGGCCAGCGATACCGGGCCGAGCGTGGGGTCCGGCCCGTTGTCGATGGGAGCGGGGGCAGTCGGCGTTTGCCACAGCTGGGTCAGGTAGTAGCCGGGGCGGCTGGCGTCATGCCTGACGTTGGGCGCGTAGCCGTCTTCCAGCACCACGGAGCGGCCCTGTTCATCGTGGCCGGTGATGACGCGGCGGATTTTTCCGTTCATGAGGCGGTGTCCTTCCTGCAAGGTGTCTTTTTTTCATGGTAAGAAGTGGCAAGGGTTTAGTCAAACGACTGATTTAATCAATTGACTGAAACAGGGTGGCGCCGCTTCCGGGTAACATAGAAAAAACAACCACTTTTCCCCGAATCGTCCCGCCCATGTCGCTTCCTCCTGCCGAAACTCCCGACGCCGCATCCACGCGCGCCCGCATCCTGGACGTCGCCGAGCGGCTGTTCGCCGAACACGGCTACAACGGCGTTTCCCTGCGCACGATCACCGCCACGGCAGGCGTCAACATGGCTGCCGTCCACTACTACTTCAGGACCAAGGAAGGGTTGCTGCGCGCCATATTCGAAGCGCGGGCAGGACGCATGAACGAGGAGCGCCGCGCGCTGCTGCAGGCCTGTTGCCCGGCCGATCCCGCGGCGCGCCCGAACGTGCGCGCGGTGCTCGAGGCCTTCATCGGGCCTGGCATGCGCCTGGGGCAGACCGAGCAGGGGGCCTGGTTCAACCGGTTGTCGGCAATCTGTTCCGTGGAGCCCGACCCCGCCGTCAAGAACATCGTGTTCGGCGTGCACGACGACGTGGCCCGTTTGTTCGTGGACTTGCTGGCCCGCGCCTGCCCGCACTTGTCGCGCGAGGAGCTCTACGTGCGCCTGCAGTGCATCTACGGGAGCATGATGTACATCCGCGCCGACAACGGCCGCGTCGCGCGCCTCATGCCCGACGTGAAGGCCGCGCCCGTCTCGGAGGAGGGCGTCGCCCAAACCCTCTCCCGGATGCTGGATTTCATGGCGGCGGGGTTGGAGGCCCCGGCCTCGCGCTGATGCCGCGGGGTGCAGGCCTCCGCTCCTGGCGGCGGGAGCAAGGTGTTGCCGGAATCCCGCGGGCTGCCCGCGGCGCCGTTCCGGACGCCCCGCCGGGGGGTACAATTCCCAGCTTTCTTCCTTGCGTCATTCGACGAGGCCCCGTCCCATGAGTATCAAAAGCGACCGCTGGATCCGCCGTGCAGCGGCCGAAGGCATGATCGAGCCATTCGCGCCTGGCCAAGTGCGGGAGCTGGATGGCAAGCGCATCGTCAGCTACGGCACCAGCAGCTACGGCTACGACGTGCGCTGTGCGGACGAATTCAAGATCTTCACCAACATCAACTCGACCATCGTCGACCCCAAGGCATTCGACGAGAAATCCTTCGTGGATTTCAAGGGCGACGTCTGCATCATTCCGCCCAATTCCTTTGCGTTGGCGCGCACGGTCGAGTACTTCCGCATTCCCCGCAATGTGCTTACCATTTGCCTCGGCAAGAGCACGTATGCACGCTGCGGCATCATCGTCAACGTCACGCCGCTGGAACCGGAATGGGAGGGCCACGTCACGCTGGAGTTCTCGAACACCACGCCGCTGCCGGCCAAGATCTACGCCGGAGAGGGATGCGCCCAGATGCTGTTCCTCGAGAGCGACGAGGTCTGCGAGACGTCGTATAAAGACCGTGGCGGCAAGTACCAGGGGCAGCAAGGCGTGACGCTGCCCAGGACGTAACGTCGCCCGCCATGGTTGTTGGGTTGTGAGTAGTTCCGTGCCCGGGAGCGACATGCGAGGCGACTCGTCCCGCGGCCGGCCGTTGTTCAACCGATTCGATCCCTGCCGCCGGCGCTCTTCCATCCAAGGCACTGAGGAACTGGCGCCCCCAGTCCGTCCATGCCTTCCGTGGGAGGGGCGCGCAAAGCGCGTAGGGGGGAGCTAGCATTGAAATTCCGCTTCCCCATCGTCATCATCGACGAAGATTTCCGCTCCGAGAATGCATCCGGGCTCGGCGTGCGTGCCCTGGCCGCGGCGATCGAGGCCGAGGGCATGGAGGTGCTGGGCGTCACCAGTTACGGTGACCTCTCGTCGTTCGCCCAGCAGCAGAGCCGCGCCAGCGCTTTCATCCTGTCCATCGACGACGAAGAGTTCGGCGATGGCATGCCCGACGACGTCGCCAACGCAGTTGCCAAGCTGCGTGCGTTCATCGGCGAGCTGCGCTTCCGCAACGCCGAGATCCCCATCTACCTTTATGGGGAGACGCGCACGTCGCGCCACATTCCCAACGATATCCTGCGCGAGCTGCATGGCTTCATCCACATGTTCGAGGACACGCCGGAGTTCGTGGCGCGCCACATCATCCGCGAAGCCAAGAGCTATCTCGAATCGTTGCCGCCGCCGTTCTTCCGGGAGCTGGTCAAGTACGCGCAGGATGGCTCGTATTCCTGGCATTGCCCCGGACACTCCGGCGGCGTGGCCTTCCTGAAGAGCCCGGTCGGGCAGATGTTCCACCAGTTCTTCGGCGAGAACATGCTGCGCGCCGACGTTTGCAACGCGGTGGACGAGCTCGGGCAGCTGCTGGACCATACCGGCCCGGTGGCGGCTTCCGAGCGCAATGCCGCGCGCATCTTCAGCGCGGACCACTGCTTCTTCGTGACCAACGGCACCTCCACCTCGAACAAGATCGTCTGGCATGCCAACGTGGCGCCGGGCGACATCGTCGTGGTGGACCGCAACTGCCACAAGTCCATCCTGCACGCCATCATCATGACCGGCGCGGTGCCGGTGTTCCTGCGGCCCACGCGCAATCACCTCGGCATCATCGGCCCCATCCCGCTGGACGAGTTCCGCCCCGAGAACATCCAGAAGAAGATCGATGCCAACCCCTTTGCCAAGGACGCGCGCAACCGCAAGCCACGCATCCTGACCATCACCCAGAGCACGTACGACGGCGTGGTGTACAACGTGGAGATGATCAAGGAGCTGCTGGGCTCGAGCATCGACACGCTGCATTTCGACGAGGCATGGTTGCCCCATGCGGCCTTCCACGACTTCTACAAGAACATGCACGCCATCGGCAAGGACCGGCCGCGCAGCACCGACGCGATGATCTACGCCACGCACTCCACGCACAAGCTGCTGGCGGGCATCTCGCAGGCGTCGCAGATCATCGTGCAGGAGTCCGAGACGCGACGGCTGGACCGGCACGTGTTCAACGAGGCGTACTTGATGCACACCTCTACTTCGCCGCAATACGCCATCATTGCGTCCTGCGACGTGGCGGCCGCGATGATGGAGCCGCCCGGAGGCACGGCGTTGGTCGAGGAAAGCATCCTCGAGGCGCTGGACTTTCGCCGCGCCATGCGCAAGGTCGAGGCCGAGTTCGGCGCCAACGATTGGTGGTTCAAGGTCTGGGGCCCGGATCACTTGGTTCCGGACGGGATCGGCGAGCGCGACGACTGGCTGCTGGAGACCGATGCGGAATGGCACGGCTTTGGCTCGCTGGCGCCCGGCTTCAATATGCTGGATCCGATCAAGGCGACCATCGTCACGCCTGGGCTGGACGTCTCCGGTACCTTCGGGCAGACCGGCATCCCGGCCTCCATCGTGACCAAGTTCTTGGCCGAGCACGGCGTGATCGTCGAAAAGACGGGCCTGTATTCGTTCTTCATCATGTTCACCATCGGCATCACCAAGGGCCGGTGGAACACGTTGCTGACTGCTTTGCAGCAGTTCAAGGACGACTACGACAAGAACCAGCCGATGTGGCGCATCCTGCCCGAGTTCTGCCACGATTACCCGCAGTACGAGCAGGTGGGCCTGCGCGACCTGTGCACGCGCATCCACGAGATGTATCGCGCCTATGACGTCGCGCGCCTGACCACGGAGATGTACCTGAGCGACATGGTGCCCGCGATGAAGCCGTCCGACGCCTTTGCCAAGATGGCGCACCGCGAGATCGAGCGCGTGGACATCGACAGCCTGGAGGGCCGCGTCACCAGCGTGCTGCTGACCCCGTACCCACCCGGCATTCCCTTGCTCATCCCCGGTGAGCGCTTTAACTCGACCATCGTCAAGTACCTGCAGTTCGCACGCAAGTTCAACGCCCAGTTCCCCGGGTTCGGCACCGACATCCACGGCTTGGTCGAGGAGGTGCTTCCCAACGGCGAGCTGCGCTTCTACGTGGACTGCGTCAAGGACGCCTGATGGCTTCCTCCAGGCCGCCCGGGGCGGCCTATGACGTAGCGGTGGTCGGCGCTGGCGCTGCCGGCATGATGTGCGCGGCGGTGGCGGGCCAGCGGGGGCGGCGCGTGGTACTGATCGATCACGCACGCAAGCTGGCCGAGAAAATCCGCATCTCCGGCGGAGGCCGCTGCAACTTCACCAATCGCGACGCCGGGCCGGCCAATTTCATTTCCGAGAATCCGCACTTCTGCCGCTCGGCGCTGTCGCGCTACACGCCGCAGGATTTCCTGGCGCTGGTCGCACGGCATCGCATCGCCTGGCACGAGAAGCATCGCGGCCAGCTGTTCTGCGACGAGTCGAGCGAAGACATCATCCGCATGCTGCGCGCAGAATGCGAGGCGGGAAACGTCTCGTGGCGGATGCCTTGCGCCGTCGACGCCATCGACGCTAGCGCGGGCGGCTTTGCCTTGCGGACGTCCTCGGGCCTGGTCCGCGCCGCACGCGTCGTGATCGCGACAGGCGGGTTGCCGGTGCCGCAAATAGGCGCCTCGGACTTCGGGCTGCGCATCGCCCGCCAGTTCGGCCTGCGCATCGTCGAGCCCCGGCCGGCGCTGGTTCCGTTGACGTTTGACCCCATTGCCTGGCGGCCCTTTGCACCGCTGGCTGGCATTGCGCTCGAGGTGGGGATACGCACCGGGGAAGGCAAGCGCGTGGCCGAGTTCCGCGAGGACCTCCTGTTTACCCATCGTGGGTTGTCGGGGCCGGCCGTACTCCAGATTTCGAGCTATTGGCAGCCTGGCCAGGCCATCGTCGTGGACCTCGCCCCGGGCATCGATCTCGCGGCGGAACTGCTCGGCGCCAAGGCTGGCGGGCGGCAGCACCTGGCCAATGTCCTCGCCGGCTTGGTGCCGCGCCGCCTGGCCGAACAATGGCTGGCCGTCGCGCACCCGGGGGCTGGCGAGCGGCGCATTGCGGATCTTCCCGACAAGCTGTTGCGGGAGATCGCCGATGGCATGAAGCGCTGGACGCTCGTTCCGCAAGGCACGGCCGGATACAAGAAGGCCGAAGTCATGCGCGGCGGCGTGGACACGCGCGACCTGGACCAGCAGACCATGGAGGCCCGGTCCGTGCCAGGCCTGTATTTCGTGGGCGAGGTCGTGGACGTGACCGGCTGGCTGGGCGGCTACAACTTCCAGTGGGCGTGGGCGTCGGGCGTTGCGTGCGGACGCGCGGTCTAAGATGCCGGCTGGCGCGGCACGCGCATGTTGGGATGTTCGTTGAGCCAGGCCGCAAGCATGCCGCGCGTGCCTCCGCCGTCTTGCCTTGCGGGTCGCCCGTGCCTGCGGCCCGGGGCCTGCGCGCCGGACGCTGATTTTGCGGCGACATTGAGGCACAATCAGATTCGACTCACCCACGTTTCGTCCAATCGAATCGTTACCAGAAGGGGAAATCGATGTTGCTCGCGTTGCTGGGTAGTTCGTCGCAGTCCATTTCTCTCGGCCGCCGCGCCCGGCCCTTGGCCAGCTTCCGCAGGCCAGCCATCGCGGCAGCGCTTTCGGCACTGCTGGCGTTCACGGGTGCAGCCGGTGCGGCTTCCGATTACGTGCCCGATGTCGGACAGGAAGGCAAGGACGTCGTGTGGGTGCCCACGCCCCAGACGCTGGTCGACAAGATGCTCGACATGGCCAAGGTCACGCCCGCCGATTACGTGATCGACCTCGGGTCGGGAGACGGGCGTACGGTGATCACCGCTGCCAAGCGGGGCGTCCGCGCCCACGGGATCGAATACAACCCCGACATGGTGGAATTGGCCCGGCGCAACGCGCAGGCCGCGGGCGTGGCCGATCGCGCCACGTTCGAGCGGGGCGACCTGTTCGAGACCGACCTGTCCCGCGCCAGCGTCATCACGCTGTTCCTCCTGCCGACCATCAACGAAAAACTGCGGCCACGCCTGCTCGAGCTCAAGCCCGGCACGCGGGTGGTTTCCAACACGTTCCCGATGGGCGACTGGGAGCCCGACGAGAAGGCCACGGTCACCCAGGACTGCCAGGGCTGGTGCACGGCGCTGCTGTGGATCGTGCCGGCCAAGGTGGCCGGCACGTGGAAGCTGGGCGGCGAAGAGCTGAAGCTCACGCAGCAATACCAGCGCCTGGGCGGAACCTTGGGTTCGGCCCCGATCAGCGATGCGCGCTTGCACGGCGACGAGATCTCGTTCACCGTGAACGGCGTGCGCTATCGCGGGAAGGTGGACGGGAGCTCGATGCAGGGCACGCGTACCGGCGCCGAACCGGCCGCCTGGACCGCCGTGCGCGGGTAACGCCAGCCTACCATTCCCAACTTGGCTCCTGGGATCCGCATGACTGCAGAACGATCGCCCAAGCAAACGCCCCTCCACGCCGAGCACCTCGCCCTCGGCGCGAGGATGACTGAGTTCGGCGGATGGTCCCTGCCGGTTTCATACGGTTCCCAGATCGAGGAGCACCATGCCGTGCGACGCGATGCGGGCATGTTCGACGTGTCGCACATGCTCAACGTCGATGTCGTGGGGCCGGATGCCAAGCCCTACCTGCGTTATCTCTTGGCGAACGACGTGGATCGGTTGGCCGAGCCGGGCAAGGCGCTCTACACCTGCATGCTCAATCCGCAAGGCGGGGTGGTGGATGACTTGATCGCCTATCTATTCACGCCGGAGCACTATCGCATGGTGGTCAACGCTGCCTCGGCCGACCGCGACCTGGTCTGGATGGCGCGCGTGGCCCAGGCGGGGGGCTACGAGGTCTCGATCGAGCCCCGGCGCGAGCTCGCGACGCTTGCCGTCCAGGGGCCCAATGCCCGCGAGCGGCTGGCGCAGGCCCGGCCCAGCCTGGGCGAACTTGTGCGCACCTTGCATCCTTTCGCCTCCGAGATGGTCGATGGAATGCTGGTGGCGCGCACCGGTTATACCGGCGAGGACGGCGTGGAGATCATGCTGCCTGGCGGCCAAGCGCCGGCTTTGTGGGCAGACCTGCTCCGCAGCGGCGTCAAGCCGTGCGGGCTGGGCGCGCGCGACACGCTTCGCATCGAGGCCGGCCTCAACCTATACGGCCAGGACATGGACGAGCTGACGCAGCCCGCCGAGGCCGGGCTGGCCTGGACCGTATCGGACCACGACCCGCAGCGGGACTTCGTCGGCCGTCCCGCACTTGCGTTCGGCCTGAAGTGGCAGCTGCTCGGGCTCAAGCTCCTCGACCGGGGCGTGATCCGGCCTCACATGGCTGTCCACACCGAGCTTGGGAATGGGCTCGTCACCAGCGGCACCATGTCCCCGACGCTGGGCACGTCCATCGGTTTTGCGCGCCTGCCGGAGGGCGTGGCGCCGGGCGACCGGGTCGAGGTAGAAATACGCGATCGTCGGGTGCCGGCGCTCGCCTGCAGGCTGCCTTTCGTGCGACGGGGGCAGGTCATGGAGACCTCGGCGCCGTGACCCGGTGGGCCTCGCCCGCGTCCAATACAATTCTCCCGTACCCGTTACCAGGATCGCCACCGATGAATCTCCCTCCCGAACTCAAGTACGCCAAGACTCACGAATGGATCCGCGCCGAAGGCGACCTGCTCCTGGTGGGGATTACCGACCATGCGCAGGAACAGTTGGGCGACCTGGTCTACGTCGGTGACGTCAAGGTCGGCGCCAAGCTGCGCGCGGGCGAGACCGCCGGCGTCGTGGAGTCGGTCAAGGCTGCGTCCGACATCTACGCTCCCGTGGCGGGCGAGGTCGTTGCCTTCAATGAAGAGCTGGCGGCCAGCCCTGAGCTGTTGAACCAGTCGCCCTATACCGCCTGGATCTTCAAGCTCAAGCCCGACAACATGGCGGACACCGCGGGCTTGCTCGACGCCTCCGGCTACCAGGCCGCCGTCGACGCGGGCTGACCGAAGACGGCCGCCGGGCCGCATCCCGGCAACCCCGCCCGGAATGGCTTGCCATCCATTGCAGGCAACGGAGAGGACGCCCATGCTCAAGGCGCTCGAGAACGAAGCGGCATTCGCAGCCCGTCACATCGGGCCTTCCGAGGCAGACCAGGCGCAGATGCTGCGCGTCGTCGGGGCCGACAGCCTCGACGACTTGATACGCAGGGTGGTGCCCGACAGCATCCTGGAGTCCGCCCCGCTCGACCTTCCCGCGCCGCAGGCCGAGGCGGAAGTGTTGGCAGAGCTGACCGGCCTGGCCGATCGCAACCAGTTGTTCCGCAACTACATCGGCCAAGGGTATTACGCCACGCATACGCCGCCCGTCATCCAGCGCAACATCCTGGAGAATCCTGCGTGGTATACGGCCTATACGCCTTACCAGCCAGAGATTTCACAGGGCCGCCTGCAGGCGTTGCTGGTGTTCCAGACCATGGTGTCGGACCTTACCGGCCTGGACATCGCCAATGCCTCGTTGCTGGACGAGGCCACGGCCGCCGCCGAGGCCATGTTGCTGGCGCGGCGCACCGCGTCGAGCGCCAGCAAGGTGTTTTTCGTATCGTCCGGTTGCCATCCGCAAACCATCGCGGTACTGCGCACGCGCGCGTCCGCCCTCGACATTGAGCTCGTCGTCGGGGACGAAACGGCCGGCGTGCCGGCCTGCTTCGGCGTATTGCTGCAATACCCGTGCAGCACCGGGGAGGTGCGCCGTCACGAGGCCGTCGCCGCCGAGGTGAAGGCGGCCGGCGGCATCGTGGCGTGCGCGACCGACTTGCTGGCGCTGGCGCTGCTGCAGCCGCCCGGCGAATGGGGGGCCGATATCGCCATCGGGTCTGCCCAGCGCTTCGGCGTGCCGCTCGGTTTCGGCGGTCCGCATGCCGCGTTCATGGCCTGCCGGGATGCCTTGAAACGCCATTTGCCCGGGCGCCTGGTGGGCGTCTCGCGCGACGCCGCCGGCCGGCCCGCCTTGCGGCTGGCCTTGCAGACACGCGAGCAGCACATCCGGCGCGAGAAAGCCACCTCCAACATATGTACCGCGCAGGTCTTGCTGGCCGTTATTGCCGCCATGTATGCGGTCTGGCACGGCCCGGACGGGCTGCGCCTCATCGCCTCGCGCGTGCATCGCTGCACCGCCGCGTTGCGCGCCGCCTTGGGCGAGCTGGGCGTGCAGGCGGAGAACCCCACTTTCTTCGATACGCTGCACTTGCGCACCGGCGCCCACACCGCGGCCATCGTGCGCGCGGCGCAGGCGGCGCGCATCAACCTGCGCAGGCTGGATGCCGGCCACCTTGCGGTGTCGCTCGACGAGACAGTGACGCGTGACGATTTACAGGCGCTCATCGACGTATTCGCCGAAGGTTGCGGCCGTCCTTCCACCCCCGTCGACACCGCGCTGGCCGCCGCGAGGGACGGCATCGCCGAGCCGCTGGCCAGGACCTCGCCCATACTTGCCCACCCCGTTTTCCGTTCCGTGCGGTCCGAGACAGACATGCTGCGCTGGCTGCGCCGGCTCGCCGACATGGACCTCGCGCTGGACCGGACGATGATCCCGCTCGGCTCCTGCACCATGAAACTCAACGCGACGGCGGAGATGATGCCCATTACGTGGCCCAAGTTTTCCGGTTTGCATCCGTACGCCCCCGCGTGGCAGGCCGAGGGCTACCGCGAACTGATTTCCCGGCTCGGCCGGGCGTTGTGCGAGATTACCGGCTACGAAGCGATCAGTTTCCAGCCTAATTCGGGCGCGCAGGGCGAGTACGCGGGACTGATGGCCATACGCGCGTATCATGCGGCGCGCGGCGAATCGTGCCGCGACGTGTGCCTGATTCCCGCCTCGGCCCACGGCACCAACCCCGCTTCTGCGCAGCTGGCCGGCATGCGGGTGGTGGTCGTCGCCTGCGATCGCCAGGGCAACGTGGATGTGGAGGATTTGCGCCGCAAGGCGGCCGAGGCCGGTTCGCGCCTGGCGGCCTTGATGGTGACCTATCCCTCGACCCACGGCGTGTTCGAAGATGCCATCGGGGAGATCTGCGAGATCGTGCACGCCGCGGGCGGCCAAGTCTACCTGGACGGTGCCAACATGAACGCGCTGGTGGGCTTGGTCAGACCGGGGCGCATCGGCGCGGACGTATCCCACCTCAACCTGCACAAGACCTTCTGTATTCCGCACGGCGGGGGCGGGCCGGGCGTGGGCCCGATCGCGGTCCGGAAACACCTTGCCCCTTATTTGCCGGGAGTCCTGGG
>NZ_JADGHH010000244.1 GCF_019689535.1 Pigmentiphaga sp. | reverse complement strand
TTCCTGGCCCACGGCCCGGGCAAGAAGCCCGTCGAGCAGTTCTCCAAGGTCGTCACGTTGCCGTCGCCAGACGGAGCGCTGGACTAGGGCCGCTTCGGCTCCCGCCATCGCACCCGCAGCGGCGCGGCCCGGGGGGCGGGAACGCCCGGGAGGTAGCGCGCAGCGCTTCGCGCCGGGGCTTGCCGGCTCACAGGTCGGGCGTTTCGCGCCCTCCGGGCGGCCCGGGATGTCCCACGCCCCGCGGGATGCGCAGTCCAAGCGCCTCCCACGGTGCTAAACTGGCTGGCTTATCCCATATCCCGGCTGGGAGGCCAGGCATGAGCCTGGCGTCCTGGTTGCTTGCAAAAATCGCGCATGGTTTCCTCTCTGCTCAAGAAAATTTTCGGCAGCCGCAATGACCGGTTGTTGAAGCAGTTCGGCAAGTTGGTCAGTCGCATCAACGCGCTGGAGCCCCAGACCGCCGCACTCAGCGACGAGCAACTTGCAGCCCGCACGCAAGAGTTCAAGCAACGCTATCAAAACGGAGAGTCGCTCGACGACCTCCTGCCCGAAGCCTTTGCGGTCGTCCGCGAAGCCGGCAAGCGGGTGCTGGGCATGCGCCACTTCGACGTCCAGTTGCTGGGCGGGATCGTCCTGCATACCGGCCGCATCGCTGAAATGCGTACCGGCGAAGGCAAGACGCTGGTGGCGACGCTGCCCGTCTACCTGAACGCGCTGGCCGGCCGGGGCGTGCACGTGGTGACGGTCAACGACTACCTGGCCCAGCGCGATGCCGCCTGGATGGGGCGGCTATACCGTTTCCTCGGGTTGAGCGTCGGGGTGGTGGTTTCGCAGCAACCCAACGAGGAAAAGAAGGCTGCGTATCAGGCAGACATCACCTACGGAACGAACAACGAGTTCGGGTTCGATTACCTGCGCGACAACATGGAATACCGCGTGGAGGATCGGCGCCAGCGATCGCTGTTCTATGCGGTGGTCGACGAGGTGGACTCCATCCTGATCGACGAGGCCCGCACGCCGTTGATCATCTCCGGCCAGGCCGAGGACCACACCGAGCTCTACATCCGGATGAACGCGGTGCCGCCGCTGCTCACCCGGATGCCGTCCGAACCCAAGCCGAACGAACCCGAGCCTCCGGGCGACTTCTGGGTGGACGAGAAAAACCGCCAGGTCTACTTGTCCGAGGCCGGCCACGAAAAGGCCGAGCAGATCCTGGAGCGCCAAGGCTTGCTGCCGCCGGGCGAGTCGTTGTACGACCCGCGCCACATCAGCTTGATGCACCACCTGATGGCTGCCCTGCGGGCACACAACCTGTTCTTCCGCGACCAGCACTATGTGGTGCAGAACGGTGAAGTCATCATCGTCGACGAGTTCACCGGGCGCCTGATGGTCGGCCGCCGCTGGTCCGACGGCCTGCACCAGGCGGTCGAGGCCAAGGAAGGGGTCAAGATCCAGAACGAAAACCAGACGCTGGCCTCGATTACCTTCCAGAACTACTTCCGGATGTACGAGAAGCTGGCCGGCATGACCGGTACGGCCGACACGGAAGCCTACGAGTTCCAGGAAATCTACCGGCTCGAAACCGTCATCATTCCGACCAACCGGCCCATGATCCGCGTGGATCAGAACGACCAGGTCTTCAAGACGGCGCGCGAAAAGTACAACGCCATTCTGGAAGACATCCGCGACTGCCAGAAGCGTGGCCAGCCCGTGCTGGTGGGGACCACCAGCATCGAGAACTCCGAGCTGCTGTCGGCCATGCTGACCCAGGCCGGGCTCAAGCATGAGGTCCTGAACGCGAAGCACCATGCCCGCGAGGCCGAGATCGTGGCAGAAGCCGGCAAGCCCGGCCGCATCACCATCGCCACCAACATGGCGGGCCGCGGTACCGACATCGTGCTGGGCGGCAGCGTCGACAAGCAGGTGGACCTGATCCGTGCCGACGAAACCCTGAGCGAAGAGGAGAAGGCCGCCCGCATCGCCAAGGTGCGCGAAGAGTGGAAACCGCTGAACGAGCAGGTCAAGGCCGCAGGTGGCCTGCGCATCATCGGCACCGAGCGCCACGAATCCCGCCGCATCGACAACCAGCTGCGCGGCCGCGCCGGACGCCAGGGCGACCCGGGTTCCTCGCGCTTCTACCTGTCGCTGGAAGATCCGCTCATGCGCATCTTCGCCGGGGATCGCGTGCGGGCCATCATGGAACGGCTCAAGCTGCCCGAGGGCGAACCCATCGAGGCCGGGATGGTGACCCGCTCCATCGAGTCGGCGCAACGCAAGGTCGAAGCCCGCAACTTTGACATTCGCAAGCAGCTGCTCGAATACGACGACGTCGCCAACGACCAGCGCAAGGTCGTCTATGCGCAGCGCAACGAGGTGCTGGAGGCCGAGTCGGTCGGCGACATGATCGCCAATTTGCGCAACGCCACCTTCACCGAGGTGTTCCGCCAGTACATACCCGAAGACTCGGTCGAAGAACAGTGGGACGTCCCCGGGTTGGAGAAGACGCTGGAGTTGGATTGGCAGATCCAGCTGCCGCTCGCCTCCATGCTCGAGAGCGAAGCCAACCTGACGGACGAAGACCTGCTCGAACGGGTCCTGAAGGCTGCCACCGAGGCCTACGAGGCCAAGGTCGCCCTGGTGGGCGCCGAGATGTGGAATCAGTTCGAACGCTCGATCCTGCTGCAGTACATCGACACCCATTGGCGCGAGCATCTCGCGATGCTGGATCACCTGCGCCAGGGCATCCACCTGCGCGGCTATGCGCAGAAGAACCCCAAGCAGGAATACAAGCGCGAGGCCTTCGAGCTGTTCTCCAACATGCTCGACCGCATCCGCAACGATGTGATCAAGGTGCTGATGACGGTGCGCGTGCAAACGGCAGAGCAGGTCGAGCAGGCGGAACAAGAGGCGCCGCAAGTTCAGAACGTGCAGTACCACCATTCCGACTACGACGAAGCGCTGGCCGCGGCGAACGCCAATACCGCATCGCACGGCGCCGCCGGGACGGTGCAGAACGTCATGCGCAAGGTGGGCCGCAACGAGCCATGCCCCTGCGGCAGTGGCAAGAAGTACAAGCACTGCCACGGCAAGCTCGGCTGAGCCCGTAACGCGGCAGCCAGTGCGGCGACAAAAAAGCCTCCGAAACCGGAGGCTTTTTTCTTTGCGCAGGTCCGCTTGTGTGTTCAGCGCCGTGGCCCCATGCCCATCATTCCGGGCTGATGCCCTCGGTCTTGATGACGCGGCTCCAGCGCTCGAATTCCGTGCGCGTGAGCCGGCCGAGATCTTCCGGCGTACCCAGCACCACGGCAAAGCCGGTATCGGCGAGTGCGGTGCGCATCGACTCTGAATCGTAGATCGCCCTCAGTTCGCGGTTCAGGCGGTCGATGATGGGGCCTGGTGTTTGGGCCGGGGCGTAGAGCCCGATCCAGAGCGCCAGCTGGTAGTTCGGGTACCCCACCTCTGCCAATGTGGGGACGGAAGCCAGCAGCGGCGAACGCGCACTGCCGGTCTGCGCGATGGCCTTGAGCTTGCCGGAGGCGACCAAGGGGCGGGCCGCCTCGATGGGGGCGATCATCATGTCTACGCTGCCTTGCACGACGTCCATGATCGCGGCATTGAGCGTGCCGGCCGGAATGTGCCGCATCTTGACGCCCACCATGTTCTGCAGCACGGTGGAGTACAGGTGCGAGGTCGAGGCAATTCCCGGAGATGCGTAAGAAGCGAGTTCCCCGCGTGCCTTGAGGTGGGCCACCAGCTCCTTGAAGTCTTGGGCGGGAGTGCCGGCTCCCGTAATGATGACTTGCGCGCTTTCTGCGATCTGGCCGATGGGGGCAAAGCTCTTGACCGGGTCGTAGGGGGTGGGGCGGAAGGCTGGCGTGATGACTAGCGTGGTCGGCCCGATCATCAGCGTGTGCCCGTCGGGTTCCGCATTCGCGGCATAGGACGTGCCGATGACGCCGCTGGCGCCGGGCCGATTTTCCACATAAACGCTTTGGCCCAGCCTCGCCGAGAGCTGTTCGGCGGTGCGCCGGGCAATGGCGTCGGCGCTCGTTCCCGGACTGTACGGAACGACGATCTTGATGGTGCGTTTCGGGTAGCCAGCTGCGTCGGCCCCTCCCTGGGCGTGCGCGATCGGGCTACCCGCCAGAAGCAGCGCCATGGCGGCGGTCGAGAGGGGGCATGTGGACTTCCGGAATGCATGCTTCATGCGTGTCTCCTAGCTCTTTCTTGTTCCGCGCGAGCCGGCGCTGCCTCGCTGGCGCCGGCCAGGGCGTAAACGGGGTAGGTCGTCCGTCCTGCCGCGGGCAAGCGGGCGCGTTATTCTGTTTTATCTCTAATATATAATATAGATT
>NZ_JADGHH010000243.1 GCF_019689535.1 Pigmentiphaga sp. | reverse complement strand
TCCGAGCACATCACGCCAGGACTGCTCCAAGATCGCCCCAACGGATCTAATACTTGACCTGGATCGAGAGCGTCATCGGCGCAGTGCCCAACTGAAAGCTGGCGCGGGCGTAGTCGGGCGGCCCAAACGTGATCGATGGGTTATTGGAAAAGCCCACGCCTTGCCGAGGCTTGCCTAGCAATCCGTAGCTCACTTTTTCTTCGCCTTCTTGCGCGTGGAACACGGCGATGGCGTATTGGCCGGCCGGCACGTCGCCAAAGTCGCAACGGGCAACGCCCCCCGCGATCGCGGCTTCGACCCGCCGGATGGCCTGCCCTTCCTTCCGCCAACCAGGCTCTCCGGAAAACAAGCCGCAGCGCACGATTCCGCGGTCGTTGGACAGCCCTTGGATTTCCGCCGACAGAGGCGCCGCCCGGGCGCACAAGGCCAGTGCGCTCAAGCTCATCGCGGCAACGAATGCTCCAGTACGGCGTCGCCACGACGTGGCAGGATGGCCAGGCTTGCCGCGGCGCTCGGTGGTGTCGCAGGCGGGGCGCCCCGCATTCCATGTACGCAGGATTCCAAGCCGCACGAATCTCATCGGGAGCCTCCTTTTGCCGCATCTTCTTTCGGGTCGTAGAGCGCCTCCTCGGGGACGACAGCCGGCGGGCCTTCGCGCGTTTCGGCCCTGCCGGCGCGTTGGCGGGAGGTGAAGAAGGGGCCTCGCGCCTCTACGCTGGAAGCGAAGCGCCGCAATCCGGTGCGGGCAGGCGTGTTGACGTAGACCGCTTCCATGCCGCCTTGCCGGAAGTAGGCTTCGTGCCAGAAACCCGTGCCCTTCGGATCCCTAAGGAAGGCTTGCCACCACTGGCGATGGGGATCCGCGCGTGCCCACGCCTCGAGACTTTCGAAATCGCGCCAGTATTGGCGCATGCCCACATGCAGCGGGAACAGGGAGTAGACGACATTCTCATGTGCGAGCAGGCCGTCGGGGTTGGATTTCACGGCGGCGTGGATGCGGGGCCCGAAACCGAGCAGCGTCGCAAGCCCCCGGAACTGGTTCACGCGCATGCCAAGATAGATCACCACGAGATCGGGATAGTCAGAAAGGTCAACGGTAGTGCGATTCATGTCATCGAACGCATCGGGTGGATGATGAGCGGGCGCCCAGGCTGGGGCCGAGTGTGTCTCGAATGGCCGGGGTTTACGGCCGGCGTGCCCTTGCAGTGCGAGTTTAAGTGTGTCGTTACCGAAAGTGACGGTTCAATTAGAGGCGCGGCGATTTCGTAAGCGCCGGATTCCATTGCCCCCTGGCTGCTCGGGATGAGGTACGCTGCCGCGGATGGGCGTCGAGGCGACGCTGATGGCCGGGCCGGCTGGTGTTGCCGACCCGCATCGCGAGAGGAGGACGGCATGAAGCGGCGATCATGGTTTTTGGTTTTGTGCATGGCTTCGCTCGTCGGGGGCGCTTCCCTGCAAGCCCAACCCGTACGTCCGGGCCAGGACGGGCCGGTCTCCCGCGGCGCTTTGCCAGCGGGGGCGGCGCTCTCGACTTGGGCGCAAGGCCTGGAACACCCTTGGGGCCTGGCCCTGCTCCCGGAGGGCGGGGCACTGGTGACGGAGCGTCCTGGCAGGTTGCGGGTGGTGTCGCCCGGGGGCGAGTTGTCCCGCCCGGTTGCCGGCGTGCCCAAGGTCGACGCGCGCGGCCAAGGCGGCTTGCTCGACATAGCCTTGCATCCCGATTTCGCCCGCAACGGATGGGTCTATCTGAGCTATGCCGAGGCAGGCGAAGGTGGCAACAGCACGGCAGTGGCGCGGGGCAGGTTGGTCAAGGAAGGCGGCGGATGGCGGTTCGCGGAGGGACAGGTCGTTTTCCGGCAGTCGCCCAAATTCGATAGCACGCTGCACTTTGGCTCGCGCCTTGTGTTTGCGCGGGACGGAACCCTATTCGTGACCCTGGGCGAGCGCTCCAGCCGCGAAACCCGAGGCGACGCGCAGGGCCTGGACACTCACCACGGCAAGGTGGTGCGGATCCGGGACGACGGTAGCGTGCCGCCCGATAATCCGTTCCTCAAAGACAAGCGCGCACTACCGGAAATATGGTCGCTCGGCCATCGCAACCCGCAGGGCGCAGCCTTGCATCCGGGTACGGGCGAGCTGTGGATGGTGGAGCACGGCCCGCGGGGCGGCGATGAACTGAACATCGTCCGCGCAGGCAAGAACTATGGCTGGCCCCTCTATACCTATGGCAGGGAGTACAGCGGCGGGAAAATAGGCGAAGAGGCTTCCCCGCCGGGCTTTGAACCGCCTATCCACAGCTGGGTACCGTCGGTGTCGCCGAGCGGCCTGGCGTTCTACACGAGCTCCACCATTCCTGCCTGGCGAGGGAGCTTGTTTACCGGTGCATTGAGCGGCCAGGCGCTGGTCCGCCTGGAGCTGGATGGCGAAAAGGTTGTGCGCGAGGAGCGGTTGCTGACGGACCTCGGGCGTCGCATCCGCCACGTGGTGACGGGGCCGGCGGGCGAACTGTATTTGCTGACCGATGCGCGAGACGGCCAAATTCTCGTGATCCGGGGTGGTCGCTGAAAAACAAAGCGCCCGGTCCATGGCGGCCGGGCGCGGATGGAAGAACCGGGACTGGGTCGACCGGGTTACTTCAGGTGCGCGTTGACGATCTTGGTCAACTCGAACATGTCGACGCTGGGCTTGCCAAAGAGTTCTTTGAGCTTGGCGTCGGCGTTGATGTTGCGCTTGGCCTTGGGGTCTTGCAGCTTGTGCTTCTTGATGTATTCCCAGACCTTGCGCGTGACTTCCGTGCGCGGCAGCGGGGTAGAGCCGATGATGGCAGCCAGCGTGGGGCTGGGGGTCATGGGCTTGAGGAAGGCTGCGTTGACTTTGCGCGGCGCCTTGGTTGCGGCCTTCTTGGCCGGGGCGGCTTTCTTGGCGGCCGGGGCTTTCTTAGCCGGAGCGGCTTTCTTGGCGGCGGCTTTCTTTGCCGGAGCCTTCTTGGCTGTGGCCATGCTGTACTCCTAAAAAGGGTTCAATCGTCAGATCGTGGGCAGGGCCACACCGCAGTGCGCGAGAGGCAGACTCCAGAACTGCGGAATAACCCCGCGAGCGCAGCATATCGCCTTGCCGGGCAAAGCCACAACAAAATTCCAACAGAATCGCCGTTTGGCGCGAGTTTTCGACGGCTATGCAACGCTTGGCTGGTCGTTTGCCCCGGTAGAATGGGCGCTTGGTCCATCTCCTGCGCCGCGTTGGCGCCCGCCGATGTTCACTCTCTTTCCGCCTAGATTGCGGGTTTCCCTCTTGTCGCTGGCCGCCGCCGCATTGCTGGGAGCTTGCGCGAGCACGCCGGGAGACCGGTCGGCGGAGATCGAGCGCGCGGAGCCTTCGGGCGCGGCCGCTCTCGCGTTGTCGCAATCGACGTCGGCCGAGGGCGAATTGCCTGCCGGCTGGCGGTCGTGGATCATCCGCCGCGACAAGGCACCGACGCATTACCGGCTGGCGCGGGTGCGGATCGGGGACGAAGAACGCCTGGTCTTGCATGCCGTCGCAAAGGCGGCGGCGAGCGGCGCTTGGGTCCCGCTCGGGCTGCGTGCCCTCGATGCGCCCTATGTGCGCTGGTCTTGGCGCACCGACGCCCCGATCGAACGCGCGGACAGTTCGCGCCCGGAAACAGAGGATGCACCGGCCCGGCTGGTGCTGGCCTTCGACGGAGACTGGAGCAAGCTGCCGCTGCGAGAGCAGATGCTGGCCGAAACTGCGCGCATGCTGCTCGGCCAGGAGGTGCCGTATGCCACCCTCATCTACACCTGGGATGCCCGGCTCCCGGTCGGGGCGACGCTCGTCAACGCCCACAGCACGCGCGTACGGATGAAGGTTGTCGAATCCGGCGACGCAGGGGTGGGGCAGTGGCTCGAATACGAGCGGAACTACGTGCAAGATTACGTCGAACTGTTTGGCGAGGCTCCGGGCAGGCTGATCGGCATCGGCGTCATGACGGACACCGACAATACCCGGAGCTTTGCGGAAAGCTGGTATGGCGACATTCAGCTTTTGACACCAAGTCGGATGGCCCTGCGGGAACTCCCCGACGGCCCGGTCATCGATTGATATTTGGCCGCATGGCGCGGCCGCACGGAGAGCAGGATGGAAGCAGGGGTGGCGCTGCGTTCGCCGCTGGAAGCAATACGCAAGTTTCATGATGACCTGACGTTGCTGAGGCGCGACCTGCACGCGCATCCCGAGCTGGGTTTCGAAGAAGTGCGGACCTCCGGCATCGTGGCGAAAGCGCTGGAGCTGCTCGGGGTGGAAGTCCATCGGGGCATAGGCAAGACGGGGGTGGTCGGCGTGATCCGGGGGCGGCGCTGCGAC
>NZ_JADGHH010000242.1 GCF_019689535.1 Pigmentiphaga sp. | reverse complement strand
GGGCATTCGGCCGTTCCTTCGGATTTATGGATTAAATAATCAATCTTGATCCAGTATAGATTCAATCTATACACTGCGCCAAGAACCGCGCGTGCGCGGCATCCGCGCCCGAACAATGGAGACACCAACATGCTCAGACTTTCTCTTATCCGCCGAGCCGCGGCATTGGCCCTCGCCCTCTGCGCTGCATGGTCCGCCGCGGCGGGGGCCTCTCCCAAGCAGCTCCGCGTGATCGTCCCGTTTCCGCCCAGCGGAAATCTGGACACCATCGCCCGCCTAGTAGCCGAGGGGCTGCAACCCGCCTTCGGCGTCGTCATCGTGGAAAACCGCCCGGGCGCCAACGGCAATATCGGAGCAGACCAAGCATTCAAGAGCCCTCCCGACGGATCGACGTTGATGTTCGCCCCCTACGGCCCCATCGCGGTCAACCAGCACCTGTATCCACGGCTCAGCTACGACCCTGCCCAATGGGTGCCTGTAGCGATGCTCGGCACGGTACCCAACGTGCTCGCCATCCACCCCAGCCTGCCCGTCCAAGACCTGGCCGGATTCATCGCCTACCTTCGGGCCAACCCCGGCAAGGTCGCCTTTGCCTCGCAAGGCGCGGGATCCTCATCGCACCTGGCCGCCGAACTGTTCATGCAATTGACCGGCACGAGCATGCTGCACATCCCCTACAAAGGCACGGGCCCTGCCCTGGTTGACCTGTTGGGCGGTCAGGTCACGGTGTTCTTCGACACCCTCAGCTCCAGCGGCAAGTACCACAAGAGCGGCAAACTGCGCATTCTCGCCGTGGCGGACGACAAGCGCTCGCCGGTCCTGCCGGAGGTGCCGACCTTCGCCGAAGCCGGTCCGCCGTCGATGAGCCAGATGATGGCCAATGCCTGGTACGCCGTCGTCGCCCCGCCGAACACTCCGCGCGAGGTGGTCGAAAAATATGAGCGGGCAATCAATGAGGTGCTTTCCTCTCCCGCCATCCAGAAGAAGTTCGAAGAAATGGGCATCGACCCCTTGGTTGCCACCTCTGCCGAGGCAGGACGTTTCATGCGGCAGGAAGCGGAAAAATGGGGGCGGGTGATACGCGCCAGCAAGATCACGCTGGATTGACCTGGGGCTCGACGCATGCACACGACTCACTCCTCCGACGATCCACGCCGGCGCATCGCCGATGCGCTGGCGATGATGGAGGCTGCCGGCATCATCGACTTCAACGGTCATTTCAGCGCACGCACGGGGCCCGATCGCTTCCTGATCAACTCTGGCGCATCGGTACGTAGCGCCATCGGGATCGACGACATCATCGAGGTCGACCTGGAGGGCAGGCCGCTCGACGGCGGCCCCAAGCCTCCCATGGAATTCCACATTCATGCGTCCATCTACCGGCGTCGCCCCGATGTCGGGGCCGTTGCCCATACGCATCCGCTCTGGTCCACGCTCTTTAGCAGCGTCGGACGCAAAGTGGAAGCGGTTACCATGCAGGCAGCGCTGCTTGGAGAAATACGCGAATTCCCGAAAACGGCGTCGATCAATACGCGCGAATTGGGCGATGAGTTGGCCGAGTGCCTAGGCGATGCGCGCGTCGCAATGCTGAAATCGCATGGCGCCGTCGTCGCCGCCGAAGGGGTGCTGGAGGTGTTCGTGCTGGCTTGCTACCTGGAGGAAACCGCCCACAGGCAGTACCTGGCGAGCCAGCTGGGCGCGCCGCAGGTCTTGGATGCGGCGCAGCAGGAGAAGATTCGCGCCAACCTGTGGAAGCCGCACTTATTGCAGAAGGTCTGGGATTATCACTACGCCAAGCTGCAAAAACGGGGCCGGCAGGAGGGGCCGGCCCTGAGCACCGATTAAACCGCGGCTTCGCCGGTTTCGCCGGTGCGGATGCGGATGACCTGCTCCACGGGCGTCACGAAGATCTTGCCATCGCCGATCTTGCCCGTACGCGCTGCCTTGATGATGGCCTCGACAGCCTGGTCGACCAGGCTGTCGGCGATCACGAGCTCGATGCGGATCTTGGGAAGGAAATCCACGACGTACTCGGCACCGCGATAAAGCTCGGTATGCCCTTTTTGCCGCCCGAAGCCCTTGACTTCCGTCACGGTCAGGCCATTGACTCCCACCTGGGCCAGCGCCTCCCGGACCTCGTCGAGTTTGAACGGTTTGATGATGGCTGTGACTTGCTTCATGGCTGAACCCTTGTTGAATTCTGGCGGAAGTTCGAAGATCCTGTCATTGTAGCCGGCCGCCTCGCGTCAGGCATCGGCCGTGCGATCGGGAATTCGGGTGAGATCGGCCTTCCACACCACTTCCTCGGAATCGCTGGGCGCACGCCAATCGCCTCGCGGCGAGAGCGACCCGCCCGACCCGACCTTGGGCGAATTGGGCACGCACGACCGC
This sequence comes from Pigmentiphaga sp., assembly GCF_019689535.1. Taxonomy (GTDB): domain Bacteria; phylum Pseudomonadota; class Gammaproteobacteria; order Burkholderiales; family Burkholderiaceae_B; genus Pigmentiphaga. The sequence goes on along the minus strand of NZ_JADGHH010000242.1, from coordinate 2,012 downwards.
TTGAACTGGCTGGTCTTGAAGAACCGGTGCACGAAAATGCCAAGGTTGTGCTTGATCGCGGCCAGGTCGTACTGGTTGCGCTTGACGTGGTCCTCCTCGGGCCAAACGCCACGTTCTCTGTCCTGCCACGCAGTAAGCGCGAGAAATGCGACCTTGGACGGCGCAAACCCGTAGCGCAGGATGTAGTACAGATTGAAGTCTTGCAGTTCGTACGGGCCGATGAACTGCTCTGTCCGCTGCGCTGGCGCATTGCCGTTTTTCCCAGGCACCAGCTCGGGGCTGATCTCGGTATCGAGGATGTCGAGCAGTACCCGGCTGCCGTCGGCGCCAACGGCGCCGGTCTCGGCCACCCAGCGCACAAGGTGCGCGATCAGCGTCTTGGGCACGCTGGCATTGACGTTGTAGTGCGACATATGGTCGCCCACCCCGTAGGTGCACCAGCCGAGCGCGAGTTCGCTCAGGTCGCCGGTACCGATCACGATCGCGTTGTGGAAATTGGCCAGCCTGAACAAATGGCTCGTCCGCTCGCCCGCCTGCACGTTTTCGAACGTGACGTCATAAACCTCCTTGCCCTCCGCGTACGGGTGCCCGATGTCTTTGAGCATTTGCTCGCAGCTGGGCCGGATGTCGATTTCGAGCATCGTGCAGCCGACGACGCGCATCAACGCGCGAGCCTGTTGCAAGGTTCGCTCGCTGGTGGCAAAGCCGGGCATGGTCACGCCGATGATGTTGGAGCGCGGCAGGTTCAGCCTATCCATGGCCTTGGCGCAGACGAGCAGCGCATGCGTGGAATCGAGGCCGCCCGAGACCCCGATCACGACCTTGTCGGTCCCGATGGCCGAGAGTCGTTGCAACAGCGCCTGGACCTGAATGTTGTAGACCTCGTCGCAGCGTTCGTCCCGCCTGCGCCTATCGGCCGGCACGTACGGGAAGCGCTCGACCCGGCGCACCAGGGGCAAAGGTTGGTCCATCTGCAGGCCGATCTCGAAGGAAACGGTCTGGAAGCGCGCGGCTTCGGCTTTGTGGCGCAGCACGGACTGGCCGAAAGTGGTCTGCCGCATGCGCTCGTGTGCCAAGCGCTCCAGGTCCACGTCGGCCAGGATGAGGTGCGACTCGTCCAGGAAACGCTCCGATTCGGCGAGGAGCTCGCCGTTTTCATAGATAACGGCCTGGCCGTCCCAGGCCAAGTCGGTAGACGACTCGCCCCGCCCCGCCGACGTATAGAGGTAGGCGGCCAGGCATCGGGCCGATTGCTGGCTGACCAACTGGTGGCGGTAGCCCGACTTACCCACGACCACGTTTGAAGCCGACAGGTTCACCAGCACATTGGCACCCGCCAGCGCGGCGAACGAAGAAGGCGGAATCGGCACCCACACGTCCTCGCAAATCTCGACGTGAAAGCGCAAGCCAGGCACATCGGCGATTTCGAATAGCAGCGACGCGCCGAACGGCACGTGCTGGCCGGCGAGCTCCAGGTGGTCGGCTACGGTGCAGTCGCCCGGCGTGAATTGGCGCGCCTCATAGAACTCGCCGTAGTTGGGCAGGTAGGTCTTGGGCACGACGCCCAGGATCCTGCCCCGCGCCACGATTGCGGCGCAATTGAACAATGCGTGCCCCACGCGCAGGGGAAGCCCGACCACCAGCGCAGCGGGCAGCGAGACAGACTCGGCGACGATGGCTGCCAGCGCCCGCTCGCAACCCTCCAGGAGCGCCCGCTGGTGGAAGAGATCATCGCAGGTATAGGCGGAAAGTCCAAGCTCGGGGAACGCCACCAGGGCTGCCCCCTGCGCGGCAGCCTGCCGGGCCAGGTGCAGCGTCTGCGCGGCGTTGAACTCGGGATCGGCGACCCGGCAGCGAGGCACGCCCACGGCCACGCGCGCGAATTGATGCGTATAGAGATTGAAGAAATTGCCTTGCATGGTGGAGTTCCTTCATGCGCCGGCCCAGCGCGGCGCCACGGATCAACCGACATGATAAGGCGGATGGACCTTGGTCGTCCCGGCCCCCGCGCC
>NZ_JADGHH010000241.1 GCF_019689535.1 Pigmentiphaga sp. | reverse complement strand
GCCATCTGGGTGTGGCGGAGCGCACGGCCGGCTGGCGGCCAGGGTCCGGCAGAGGGTGCGTCGGGGACGCAGGGGCCGCGGGCACCGGACATCGTGCACGCGTGGGCGGGGCGCCGCAGCGGGGCGTGCCCTCGGGCGCCGGGGCGCCCAGACTGAACCATAACACTGCGCGTGGGGTTGACACCAACGTAGAATGGCGCCATTGCGCTTTGCGGATACGCTCGTTTCCATGGACGTCATTACTTCGGCCTGGGCCCGGTTCACCGCCTGGTTTCATGCATCCGACACGCCCGGCCAGCTCATACTGACCGTGGTGGTGTTGGCGTGCGCGACGCTCGCCACCCGCGCCGCTGTTCGCTACTACCGCGACAAAGGCTCGGGTTCCAAGGGCGAGCGGCGCACGGGCTACTTGACCGTGCGCAACGCCATCGCCATCGTCACGCTGCTCCTGCTGCTCTTCATCTGGGGCGGCCAACTCCGCCATTTCGCGTTGTCGGTCGCCGCGCTGGCGGCGGCCGTGGCGATCGCCAGCAAGGAGTACGTGATGAGCGCCCTCGGGTCGCTGATGCGCGCGACGCAGCGCACCTATTCGGTCGGCGACATCATCGAGATCAATGGCATGAAGGGCGAAGTGCTGACCATCGACCTGTTCACCACCACGCTTCTGGAGCAGGCGTCGTCAGGCTTGGTGACTGGGCGCGTCTGCCGTTTCCCCAACATGCTGTTGCTGCTCAATCCCGTGCGGATGATTTCCGCGATGGGCACGTTCGTCCTGGAAACCGTACGGGTGCCGATGGAGCCGAGCGACGATATCCCCGCCGCGCAAGCGCGGTTGCTGAAAGCCGGGCGCGCGGTGTGCGAACCGTGGCTGCAGCAGGCCAACATGCACTTTCGTCACATCGAGGGTGCGTATTTGATTGCGTTGCCCGACAGCGAGCCGCTGGTCGTCATCGAACCGGTCGATCCCAAGCGGCTCGACATCGTGCTCCGCTTTCCTTGCCCCAGCAATGAGCGCCTCAGCACCCGGCAGCAGATCCTGGGCCATTATTACCGCCAGCTCAGGGAGGAGGCTGCGAACGGTTGAGGCGGCGCTGTACACTGGCGCCACTATCGTCGCTCATGCCATGACTTCAGCTTCGTCCAACCACGCAGACATCGTCGTAGTCGGCACCGGCATCGCCGGCTTGGCCACGGCACTTGCGCTTGCCCGCCAGGGGCTGGCCGTGGCCCTGGTGGGGCCGCGCGCGCCGCTGCCCCCGCTCGAGCCCGATCGCTTCGACCCGCGCGTCTACGCCATCTCGCCCGCGAGCCGACAGCTGTTGGCGGAATTGGGCATCTGGGATGCCCTGCCGGCCAATCGCATCGCCGGCGTGCGGGCGATGGAAATCTTCGGCGACCGGCCCGCATGGGGCAGGCACCCCGGAAGGTTGGGCTTGTCTGCCTGGCAGGCTGGCAGCGACTACCTCGCATGGATCATGGAGTCGCGCGAGATCGAGCGTGTGCTGCGCCAGGCGGTGCAGTGGTCCGGGATACGTTGGGTGGCAGAGGCTTTCACCGGGGCCGAGCGTGGTCCCGACCGGTCCGGCTGGACGCTGCAGACGGCGGGGGGCACGACGCTGCATGCCCGCTTGGCGGTGGCGGCTGACGGCGCCGACTCGCGCCTGCGCGCGGCCGCGGGGTTGACGGTCGAGCGTTTCGATTACGGCGCGACCGGAGTGGTTGTACATTTGAGGTCGGCGTTGCCGCACCAGGAGTGCGCCTGCCAGTGGTTCACGCCCGACGGCGTGTTGGCCCTGTTGCCCATGCCGGACACCGACGACGGGCACCAGGTGTCCATGGTCTGGTCCATGCCGCGCGCCCAGGCCGACGCCTTGCTGGCGCTGCCCGAGGAGGATCGGGCCGCGACGCTCGAGGCGCGCTTGGCCGCCGCCACGCGCGGGCGATTGGGCGACTTGCGGGTGCGCGGCACCATGCACGGCTTCCCGCTGGCGCTGCAGCGTTGCCCGCAGTTGGCGCATGAGGGCGTGGCGCTCGTGGGCGATGCCGCGCACGTGGTGCATCCATTGGCGGGGCAGGGGTTGAACCTCGGGCTGGGCGACGTGCAGGCACTCGTCCGGGTCCTCGGCGGGCGCGAACCGTTCCGGCAGGTGGATGATCCGCGTTTGCTGCGCCGATACGAACGGGCCCGGGCCGAGCCCCTATTGGCCATGAGGACGGTGACCGACGGTTTGTTTCACCTGTTTGGCTCGCAGCCAGCCCCGGTGGCTTGGCTGAGGAATGCCGGACTGGACTTGGTGGACCGCATGCCCTTGCTCAAGCGCATGCTGGTCAACGGTGCCTCGGGCGCGTGAGCGCACGGGCAGGCAGGGGCGGGCTGCGTTGTGCGCCCGAACCGACGAGCATGAAGAACGGCGTGTGCCCTTCCGGCGCGCGCCTGCAAGGAGAACGCATGAAACGTACGCTGACATCCATCCTGGTGGCCGCCGCCTTGGTGCTGCCGGCTGCCGCGGCCTGGGCGCAAGCGACTTCGTCCAAGAGTGCAGGGACGTCCGAAGAGGTCGTCAAGCAGCGGTTCCTGCAGAGGTTCGGCGAAGTCGGCGTGGAGGGGGTTTCGCGTACGCCTTACGGCCTGTATGAGGTGCGCATCGGGGCGGAACTGGTTTATACCGACGAGAAGGTCAGTTTCGTCCTCGATGGCAGCCTGATCGATGCGGCCACCAAGCGGAACATCACGCGCGAGCGCAAGGAGCAGTTGCTGGCCGTGAAATTCGATGAACTGCCCCTGAACCTCGCGATCAAGCAGGTTCGCGGCAATGGCTCCCGGCGCATCGCCCTCTTCGAGGATCCGAACTGCGGCTATTGCAAACAGCTCCGCCGCTCGATGGAAGGCATCGATAACCTCACCATCTATACCTTCCTGTATCCCATCCTGTCGCCGGATTCGCTGACCAAATCGACGGCCGTATGGTGCTCGGCGGATCGCGGCAAGGCCTGGGATGATTGGATGCTGCGCGGCAAGGCCCCGCAGGCCAAGTCGTGCGATGCACCCATGCAGGAGCTCTTGGCGCTAGGCAAGAAACTCCGGGTGACGGGTACGCCCACCATTATCTTCGGGGACGATACGCGCGTCGGCGGCGCGATCCCTGCGGATCGCCTCCGCCAGCGGCTCGACGCCATGGGCAAGGCGGGTTGAGCGCCTCGGGCGGCGCCGCCGTGTGATGGCGTGCCGCCGGAGCGGAATCAGCGTGCCGGGGCGGGCACGCCTTCACCCTTGGGCCACAGCACCCACAGCCGGCTCGGCTGCTTCATGCGGCCGGCCATCTCCCCGGCCTCGTCGCCGAATCCCCAGAACACATCCACCCGGGCTGGCCCCTTGATCGCGGCGCCGGTGTCTTGTGCCAGCGCCGCGACGTTCAGCGGTTGCTTGGAATTGGGCTGGGTCGTAGAGAGAAACACCGGGGTGCCCAAGGGCACGATGGACGGATCCACCGCCAGTGAGCGCAGGGGAGTCAGGGGCAGGCCCATGGCGCCTTTCGGGCCCTCTGACGGGTCGAGCACGGCCTCTTCGCGGAAGAACACCACGGCGGGGTTGGCGTTGAGCATTTCTTTCACCCGTCCGGGGTTCTTGCGCGCCCAGGCGCGTATGCCTTGCATCGAAGCCTGGCTCATGGTCAGCTCGCCCCGGTCGATGAGCCATTTCCCGATGGAGACGTACGGATGGCCGTTGTGATCGGCATAGGCGAGCCGTATGGTGCTGCCCTGGCCCGGGCCGGTGTCGAGCACGGCGCGGCCGGTGCCTTGCACCTGTAGGAAAAAAGCATCGATCGGGTCGTTGACCCAGACGATGGCCGGCGGCTGCCGTTCGGGCCGCTCGATCTCGCTGCGGGTGTCGTACGGCACGACGCGCTTGCCGTCGAGTTTGCCGCGAATGCGCTTGCCGGCGAGCTCGGGGTAGAGCGAGCCCAGGTCGATGGTCAGCAGGTCGGCGGGCACGGAATAGAGCGGCCATTGATAGTCGCCGCCTCGTTCGCGGGACGCGTGGACCAGCGGTTCGTAATAGCTGGTGGCCAAGCCCGTGGCCTGTTCTCCATTGGGGTCACGCACGGACCACGGCTGCAGCCAATGCTCGAGAAAGGCGCGCACGGCATCTGCCGTCGGCGCAGGCGGCAGTTCGCGCGCGGCGGCGCAGGTCTGCTGCCACGCGTAGGGGTCGGCCATCTGCGGCGCGCTGGTGGAGGCAGGGCGGCCGGTGCGAAGAATGATGGAGCGGCAATTGGCGAGAAAGGGACGCCACAGCTTTTCCACCGGGTCGGTTTTCCAGCCCGGCAATTGTTGCCAGCTCGCCTTGGCAAAGTGCTTGCTGCTTTGCACCGGCGGAAGATGCGCGGGCCGCGGCACCGGCGGTGGCAGCGGGCGGGCGCTTTCCGGGGC
>NZ_JADGHH010000040.1 GCF_019689535.1 Pigmentiphaga sp. | reverse complement strand
ATATAAGATATAAGAGTATAATGACACCACAGCAGCGCCGGACACGTCGCAACGGCGCACCATAAGTGGTAGATTTAACCGGTTTTCCTTCGGAGCCCATCATGCCGCACAACACGTTCAAAACCCTGAAAGAATTCAAGGTCGGCAACAAAACCGGCTTGTATTATTCTCTTCCGGCACTCGGCAAGGCGCTGGGCGTGAAAGTGGAGCGACTCCCGGTCTCTCTGCGCATCGTCCTGGAATCCGTCTTGCGCAACTGCGACGGCAAGAAAGTCACCGAAGAACACGTCAAGCAGCTGGCCCACTGGAAGCCCAACGCCAAGCGCGAAGAAGAAATACCCTTCGTGGTCTCCCGCGTCGTGCTGCAGGACTTCACCGGCGTGCCCCTGCTGGCCGACCTAGCCGCCATGCGCAGCGTCGCGGCCAAGCTCAACAAGAACCCCAAGGCCATCGAACCGCTGGTTCCGGTGGACCTCGTCGTGGACCACTCGGTCATGATCGACGAATACGGCTCCAAGAACGCGCTGGACCTCAACATGAAACTGGAGTTCAAGCGCAACCAGGAGCGCTACCAGTTCCTGAAATGGGGCATGCAGGCGTTCGACACGTTCGGCGTGGTGCCCCCGGGCTTCGGCATCGTCCACCAGGTCAACCTCGAATACCTGGCCCGCGGCGTCCACAAGCGCGACAATGTCTACTACCCTGACTCCCTGGTGGGCACGGACAGCCACACCACCATGATCAACGGGATAGGCGTAGTCGGCTGGGGCGTGGGCGGCATCGAAGCGGAAGCGGCCATGCTGGGCCAGCCCGTCTACCTGCTCACGCCGGACGTCGTGGGCGTGGAGCTCAAGGGCAAGCTGCGCGAAGGCGTCACGGCCACCGACCTCGTGCTGACCATCACGGAAATGCTGCGCCGTGAAAAGGTGGTCGGCAAGTTCGTGGAATTCTGCGGGCCGGGCACGGCCAGCCTGACGGTCTCCGAGCGCGCCACGATCGGCAACATGGCACCGGAGTACGGTGCCACCATGGGCTTTTTCCCGGTGGACGAGCGCACCATCGAATTCTTCAAGGGCACCGGCCGCACCAAGGAGGAAATCGAGGCCTTCGAAGCCTACTACCGTGCGCAGAAGATGTTCGGCGTGCCCGCCGCCAAGGATATCGACTACACCAAGCTACTGACCCTGGACCTCTCCACGGTCGCTCCGTCGCTGGCCGGCCCCAAGCGCCCGCAGGACCGCATCGAGATCGGCCACGTCAAGCGCACGTTCTGCGAACTGTTCAGCAAGCCGGTCGCGGAGAACGGCTTCTCCCAACCCGCCGAAAAGCTGGACCAGGAGTTCAAGACCGAGAGCGGCATCACCATCCAGAATGGCGACATCCTGATCGCGGCCATCACCTCCTGCACCAACACGTCCAACCCCAGCGTGCTGCTCGCCGCCGGCCTGCTCGCCAAGAAGGCGGTCAAGGCCGGGCTGACGATCAAGCCCCACATCAAGACGTCGCTCGCTCCCGGATCGCGCGTCGTCACCGAGTACCTGGAGAAGACGGGCCTGCTGCCGTACCTCGAGCAGCTTGGCTTCCACGTCGCTGCCTACGGGTGCACCACGTGCATCGGCAACGCCGGAGACCTGAACCCCGAGCTGAACGAGCTCATCACCAAGAATGACCTGGTCTGCGCCGCCGTGCTGTCGGGCAACCGCAACTTCGAGGCGCGGATCCATCCGAACATCAAGGCGAACTTCCTCGCCTCGCCGCCCCTCGTGGTGGCCTACGCCATCGCCGGCACCATGAAGCGGGACCTGATGACCGAACCCGTGGGCCGGGGCACCAAGGGCGACGTTTACCTCGGCGACATCTGGCCCTCCCAGGCCGAGATCGAAAAACTGATGAAGTACGCGCTCAATCCGCGTGCCTTCAAGAACAACTACGCCCAGGTCAAGACCAACCCGGGCGAGCTGTGGGAGAAGATCGAAGGCGTGAGCGGGCAAGTCTACAACTGGCCCAAGTCCACCTATATCGCCGAACCGCCGTTCTTCGAGAACTTCACGATGGAACCGGGCGCGACCAACGCCGTGATCCGGAACGCCCGCGCGCTCGGCCTGTTCGGAGACTCCATCACGACCGACCACATCTCGCCGGCAGGCTCGATCAAGGAGAACTCTCCCGCCGGCCAATACCTGCTGGCCAACGGCGTGATGAAGGCCGACTTCAACAGCTACGGTTCGCGCCGCGGCAATCACGAGGTCATGATGCGCGGCACCTTCGCCAACGTGCGCATCAAGAACCTCATGATCCCGCCCAACCCCGACGGCTCGCGCGTGGAAGGTGGCATCACCATCCATCAACCCAGCGGCGAGCAAATGTCGATCTACGACGCTGCCATGAAGTACATCGCCGAGGGCACGCCTACGGTCATCTTCGGCGGCGAGGAGTACGGCACCGGATCGTCTCGCGACTGGGCCGCCAAGGGCACCCAGCTCCTGGGCGTGAAGGCCGTGATCGCGCGCAGCTTCGAGCGCATCCACCGCAGCAACCTGGTGGGCATGGGCGTGTTGCCGCTGCAGTTCAAGGGCTCGGACAGCATCCAGTCCCTGAACATCACCGGCCGGGAAACCTATGACATTACCGGCCTGGAAAACGGCATCCGGCCCCAGCAGGACGTCACGCTGACCATCCACTACGAAGACGGCACGAGCAAGCAGGTTCCGCTGCTGCTGCGCATCGACACGCCCATCGAAGTGGATTACTACAACCACGGCGGCATCCTGCCCTTCGTGCTGCGCCAGTTGCTGGCAGCCTGAAGGCCGGCCCGCCCCAGGCGGGCCGTCTCGCGCACGAGGCCTGCGCCTGCTGCCCGGCGGCAGCGGCGCGGGCCTTTTCCATGGTGGAGCCCCGCTCGATGAATCTCTCGCGCTTCGACCTGGTCACGCTCGCGCTGTTCGTGGCCGTCGCGCGCCACGGCAGCATCTCGGCCGGCGCACGGCAACTCCACCTCGCCGTCGGCGCGGCCAGCCGCCGCATCGCCGAGCTCGAGGACGCGCTCAATACCTCCCTGCTCTATCGCCGCGCCTCCGGCGTAGAACTCACCGAACCCGGCCAGGCCTGCCTGCAGCATGCCATGCGCATCCTGCAGGACGTCGAGCACATGGCGGGCGCGATGTCTTCGTACTCGACGGGTGCCAAAGGCCAGGTACGCATTGCCGCCAACACATCATCCATCACCCAATTCCTGCCCGAGGACCTCTCCAGCTTCATGGCACGGCACCCCGGCATCCGCATCGAATTGGAAGAACAGAACAGCTCGGCCATCGTTGCCGCGGTGGCCGAGAACCGCGCGGACGTCGGCATATTCGCGGACCGAACCCCGGCCGCCGGCCTCGTCACCTACCTCTATCGCGAAGATGAGCTGGTGCTGATCGCGCCGCGCAAGCACCCACTCGCCCGGCGCAAGACCGTGCGATTCCGGGACACCCTCGCCTATGAGTACGTCAGCCTCCCCGACGCCACGTCCCTGGCAAGCCGCATGCTCGAGGAAAGCAGCCGCCTGGACAGGCCGCTCAAGCTGCGCATCCAGGTAAGGAGTTTCGACGCGATTTGCCGCATGGTGGCCACCGGCATGGGCGTGGGCATCCTGCCCCGCATCGCGGCCGCACCGCACGCGCAGTCGATGGGCCTGAAACTCGTCACGCTGCAAGACGGCTGGGCTCGGCGCAGCCTGCTCCTGGGCGTGCGCTCGCCCGCGGCACTGACTGCGCCCGCAAGGCTGCTGGTGGCCCACCTGCGCGGGGTGCGTGCCTAGAGGCCGTCACTGCCTATGCATAGCTTTCGCGATCGGACAAGACCGCTTTGCCCGATCGCCTATTCCGCTGGCCGGCCATTTGGTCCACACTGTCGTCCCAGTAATGCAACCAAGCGGCGCCAGCCGCCTATCGACGACGAGAACGAGACACCATGCCACGCCAAATCCTCGAAGGCATCCGCGTCCTGGAACTGGGCCAATTGATCGCCGGGCCCTTTGCCGCCAAGACCCTCGCCGATTTCGGCGCCGAGGTCATCAAGATCGAGCCGCCCGGCCAGGGCGACCCGCTGCGCAAGTGGCGCATGCTGCACGAAGGCACGTCGGTCTGGTGGGAAGCCCAGTCCCGCAGCAAGAAATCGGTTTGCGTAGACCTGCGCCAGCCGGAGGGACAGGAGCTGGTCCGCCGGCTCGCGGCCCAGGCCGACGTCTTGATCGAAAACTTCCGCCCCGGCTCGATGGAGAAATGGGGCTTGTCGTGGGAAACCCTGCACACCCTCAATCCGCGCCTGATCATGCTGCGCGTCTCCGGCTATGGGCAGACCGGCTTGAAGCGCGACGAACCGGGCTTTGCCGCCATTGCCGAGGCAATGGCCGGATTGCGGTACCTGACCGGCGAACCCGGCCGCCCGCCCGTGCGCGCGGGGCTCTCGCTGGGCGACACCATCGCGGGCCTGCATGGCGCACTCGGCGTGCTGCTGGCGCTGTATGAGCGCGACGCGCGCGGCGGCGAAGGCCAGATGATCGATACTGCGCTATACGAGAGCGTTTTCAATCTTTCCGAGAGCCTGCTGCCGGAATACTCCGTGTTCGGCGCCGTGCGCCAGCCTGCGGGAGGAGCGCTGCCCGGCATCGCGCCGTCGAACGCCTACCAGTGCGCCGACGGCGAATATGTCCTGATCTCGGGCAACAACGACAGCATCTTCGTCAGGCTGATGCGGCGCATGGGGCGGGACGACCTCGCCGAAGACCCGGGCCTGGCCCACAATGACGGCCGCGCCCGGCGCGCTGCCGAGCTCGACGAAGCGATAGGCGCGTGGACGCGCACGCTGGGCAGCGCGGAGGTGCTCGCGGCCCTGCGGGAGGCCGAGGTGCCGGCGGGCCGCATCTATACGGCACGCGACATTGCTGAGGACCCGCATTACCGGGCGCGAGGCATGATAGAAACGGTCACGACGGCCAAAGGGCTCAAAGTGGAAATGCCGGGCATCGTGCCCAAGTTGTCGGGCAGCCCTGGCGCGATCCGCCATCGCGCCCCGCAGCTCGGGGAACACACCGAGCCAGTGCTGCGGGAAGCGGGCCTGGACGATGCCGAGCTGGCCAAACTGCGCGAGAAAGGAGTGATTGCATGAACGGCGGGCCGGCACGCATCGAGCTCAACGAAGTCGGGCCGCGCGACGGCCTGCAGATCGAACCGAATTTCGTCGCCACCGAAGACAAGATTGCCTTGGTGGACGCGCTCTCGGACTGCGGCTTCGCCCGCATTGAAGTCACGAGCTTCACTTCCGCGCGCGCCATCCCCGCGCTGGCCGACGCCGAGGCCGTCATGCAGCGCATCCGGCGCCGGCCCGGCGTCATCTATACCTGCCTGGTGCCCAATCTCCGTGGCATGGAACGCGCCTTCGAGGGCGGCGCCGATGAACTCAACTTGGTCATGTCGGTGAGCGAAACGCACAATCGCGCCAATTTGCGCATGACGCGGGAACAATCGACGGCCCAGCTCCTCGCCATGCTGGAACGCGCGCACCAGGCCGGCGTGCCGTGCAATGTTTCGCTGTCCACGGCGTTCGGCTGCCCGTTCGAAGGGGAGGTCGCGCCAGCCGAAGTCGAGCGACTGGCCTGCCTTTTCGCCGGTGCCGGGGCAGCGGGCATCACCCTGTGCGATACCACGGGGATGGCGTACCCGACGCAGGTCGCCCAGTTGTGCGATTCGCTCGCGCAACGGCTGGGCGATGCCCTGCCGCTCACCCTGCACCTGCACAACACGCGCGGCATGGCCTTGGCCAATGCGCTGGCGGGGTGGCAGGCCGGCATCCGACGCTTCGACGGGGCTGTCGGCGGACTCGGGGGATGCCCCTATGCGCCGGGCGCGAGCGGCAACGTCAATAGCGAAGAACTGGCCCACATGTTTGCCTGCATGGGGGTGGAAACGGGCGTGGCGCTTTCGCCGCTGCTCGACGTCGTTGGCGCCCTGCCCCGGCTCGTCGGCCGCGCGCTGCAGAATCAATTGCTGGCTGCCGGCCCAAGGCTGCGCACGCACCCGGCGCCGGACTGGCTGGACGAGCGCTTCGGAAAAAGTCAGGCATAGGTGCGAGACTGACCGCCGGATGCCCAGGGGGCCAGGGGGAGCTACACTAGTGGGTTCGAACAATATTCCCGTCGATCACCAACTCATCCATGGTCCGTTCCCGCAGCAAGTCTTCCACCCGCCTCAACCGCGATGCCGAAAAACTGGTGTCGCTGTCGCTGTCGCTCAACAGCTCCGGCAGCCGCGTCGAGGATCGTTTCTGGGAGCGGGAGCTCGACACGGTGCTGGATAAGCTCATGCACAGCGGGCACGATGCCACGATCGAAGCGGCACTCGAAACCTTGTACCAGCGCAATGCCGGCGCCTACGAGATTTTGGTCGAACACGCCGAAACGCTGTCTGAATCGATGATGCTGCAGAAAGATGGCAGCGATTACGACGTATTGCTGATCGTCGCACCGGTCGTGGCCTGGACCCGCTTCAACATTCCGTACGGCCCCATCCGCCCAGACCTGCTGGATGCCCTGAAAGCGCACCTGCATGGCCACGTCCTGGCCGCGGACGCCCGACTGGCCCTCGCGCCGCAACTCTATAGCGTCGACCAGATGCCTCGCTCCTTCAGCGCCACGCGCCAGTGGCTTGCGCGCCTCGGTGCCCAGGCGCTCGGGCTGCCCCTGCCCCGCATGGCGGCCGACGACGCGGAAATCGCCAACCTGCTGGCCGACACCCGATACTTGGTGGGTGCGGTCGCGGTTCCCCAGGGCGCGCCGATCTTCCGGTGGCAGGAAAACCCCGCCAAGCCCGAGGCCACCCGGGAATCGTGCCTCGCGCAATGGGCGGCCCAGACGACGCCCTTGTTCGCCGACCTCTTGCCCGGCTGCGGCTTCGAATGCCTGCTGCCGGACGCCTACTACGTGAGCAACCGGGAGGCCGACCGGCGCGTCCGGCCACTGTCGCTCCGGGCATCCGTCGCGTGGCTGGAAGCCACCCTGGGCCTGACGCCCGACCGCCTGCGCGCAGTCATCGCCGCCTGCGGGGAAACCGATCCGGAGGAATACCGCATCGGGTTCACCCAGCGCCAGAGCAATGACGTGATCTACGGCTGCGCCTGGCCGCTTTTCGGACGCGAGGACGACAACCCCGAGCTGCCGGCGATAGACCTCATCGCGGACCTCCTGCGCGAGCTGGGCGTGAACGACCTGCGCAAACTGCCGGGGGTCTTGCCCATGGAGTTCTGCGACGATTGCGGCGCCCCCTACTTCCCGAACCCGCTCGGCGAACTCGTCCACGCCGAGCCGCCGGAAGACGCCGATCCGGCGCCCGTGCACTTCCACTAAACGCGGCTGCCCGGGCGACGCGGGGATTATCGGCCCCCGCCGCCGGCCTGGCCCCGGCATGGCCGATGAGCCCCGAAGGGGCGGACGGCCGCGACAATTCCCCAGGAGTAGTACGCCCTTTAGGCCACGGCCTCATGCGTTTGCCTCATAATCGCAGCAGATCCGCCCTTCTTTTCCGGAGTCCCGCATGACCGACAAGATCGCCAAACCGGCCCCGCAACCGATCCAGGTTTATTCCTGGCCCACGCCCAACGGCCACAAAGTGCACATCATGCTCGAGGAGTGCAAGCTCCCCTATGAGGTGACGGCCATCAACATCGGCGCTGGCGATCAGTTCAAGGAAGAATTCCTAGCCATCAGCCCGAACAACAAAATCCCGGCCATCATCGACCCGGAGGGCCCCGACGGCAAGCCCATGTCCTTGTTCGAGTCGGGCGCGATTCTCGTCTATCTCGCCGGCAAGACCGGCAAGTTCCTCGGCAAGACCGACCGCGAACGCTACACCACGCTCCAATGGCTGATGTTCCAGATGGGGGGCGTGGGGCCCATGTTCGGCCAGGCGCATCACTTCCGCCTCTATGCGCCGGAACGCATCGAATACGCCATCAACCGCTATACCAATGAAACGCGCCGCCTCTACGGCGTCATGGACAAGCAGTTGAGCAACCACGCCTACCTCGCCGGGCGCAACTACACCATCGCCGACATCGCCACGTGGCCTTGGACCCGTTCGCACGCCAACCAGGGGGTGGACTTGGCCGAATTCCCCAACGTCAAGCGCTGGTTCGACGAAATCCAGGCCCGTCCCGCCGTGCAGCGCGGCATCCAGGTGCTGGCCGATCAACGCAAGCCGCAAGACGCCCGGGCCAAGGAAATCCTGTTCGGCGCCACCCAATACCAGCGTCGCTGAACCCGCGTCGCCCAGGCTCGGCCCCCATCGCCCGGGCCCGGGGGCTGGCCTGGGCCGCTCGCGCCGCCTCAGGGCAGCCAGGCGCCCATCAGCGGCGCCAGCAATACCATCGCCAGGCCGCTGAAGATCATGAGCAGGCTGGCCATCACGCCGGCCTCTTCACCCAACTCCCTCGCTTTCGTGGTTCCGAGCGCGTGCGCTGCGGCGCCGAACGACGCGCCGCTCGCCCAGCGCGAACAACGGGGCACCAGCGCCAAGATCAGCTCTCCGCTCAGCATGCCAGTCAGCCCCGTGGCCATGACGAACGCCGCGACGAGGTCTGCATTACCGCCGAATTGGCCGGCGGCCGCCAGCGCGAACGGCGTCGAGATCGAACGCACAAGGAGACTGGGCACCACGTCGGGCGACAAGTGAAACGTCTGCGCCAGCCACCATGAACTGCCCACGGCGCTCGTCACGCTCGCGGCCGTCCCCAGGGCCAGGGCCGGCCAGAGTTGGCGTATGAGGTGCCGGTATTCGTAGATGGGCACGGCGAAAGCCACCGTGGCCGGTCCCAGGAACCATAACAGCGCCCGCGTATCGGCTGCGTATTCCTCCAACGGGATGCCGAATACCGATAGCGTCGCCAGCAGGGCGAGCGGCGTCAAGAGGATGGGATGCGTCCAAGCGCGCGGAAAACTGCGGTACAGCCATTTGTTCAGGTAATAGAACCCGACGGTCGCCACCAGGCAGAAAAAAGCGGGGAACATCTCAAGCGCTCCCGGGCGAGCGGCGACGGACGATCCACTCTACGACGGCTGCCGTGACCAGCATGACGCAGGCATTGCCCAGCACGATCACCGCCGCCAGCTTCAGTCCCTCGCTTCGCAGCAGTTCCTGGTAGCGTGCCATGGCCACGACGGCCGGCACGAAAAAGACCAGCATGTCGGCAAGCAGCCATTTCGCACCGGCGTCGATCCGGCGCAGGGGGAGCCGGCCGCTCAGCAACAGCAGGAGCACGGCAATCAGTCCGAGCACGCCGCCGGGTAGCGGCAGGCCCGACCACTTGGCGAGCCCATCGGCCGCCCACCAAACGGCGATGAGGAGCAAGACTTGCGAAAGGCGAACGGCAAAGGCGTGCATGAGAACGAGAAAAATTCAGGGTTTACCCGTATTCTACGCAGCGTCTGTCCATTTATGAAATGAATAAAATCCATACTAATAATTCCAATTAGGAATTCAATGGATCTCAAGGCACTCCGCTATTTCGTTGAGGTCGTCCAGCGGCAAAGCTATACCGGCGCAGCGGGAGCCTTGTTCGTCACACAACCCACCGTCAGCAAGATGCTCCGGCAACTGGAAGATGAGGTGGGGGCCCCGCTGCTGCAGAAATTCGGCCGCCGGATCGAGCCCACCGACGCCGGGCGCATCCTGCTGGAACGCGGGAAACAGTTGCTGGCACTGCACGCGCAACTGGAAGCGGAGCTGGCGGACCTGCGCCAGAGCGCGCGCGGGGAGCTCGTGGTGGGCATCCCCCCGCTGGCCCACCGCCTGCTGGCGCCCCTGCTGGCGCGATTCCACCGGGAGTACCCACAGGTCGAGCTCAAACTCTTCGAGCGTGGCTCACGCGCCGTGGAAGACGAGCTCCGGTCCGGTGCCCTGGAGATTGGGGCCATGCTGCTGCCGGCCGACGAGTCCGAATACGAAACGCTCACCATCTGCAACTACCCACTGCGGCTCGTTGCGCCGCGCCGTTCGCCCTGGGCCGGCAAACCAGGCATCCGGCTGGAAGAACTCGCGGGCGAACCCTTCGTCTTCTATGGCGAGGGCTTCGCCCTGAACGAGGTGGTCCACGGCGCGTGCCTGCAAGCCGGCTTTGCGCCGCGCATCGCGGGCCGCAGCAGCCAATGGGACTTCATGGCCTCCATGGTCGCGGCCGGCGTGGGCGTGGCCCTGCTGCCCGAGCTGTTCTGCCGCCAGCTCGATCGCGCCGCTCTGGCGGTCGTCCCCATCGACGCGCCGCAGCTGTGGTGGCACATGGCCTTCGCGTGGCGCCGCGGGCGCTACCTCTCGTTCGCCGCCCGCGCCTGGCTCGATCTGGCGCGCCAAATGCTGCCCGGGCCAGACGAGGCGGCAGGCGATAATGTCGCCCTTTCTGGCAAGGAAGCTTCTTGATGCTGGCCGACATTTTCTGCCGCGTCATCGACAACTACGGTGACATCGGCGTGTGCTGGCGCCTGGCGCGGCAATTACGCCGGGAACGGGACTGGGGCGTGCGGCTCTGGGTCGACGACCTGCGCGCCATGGCGCGCCTCGCCCCCCAGGTGGATCCTGCGCTGCCCGCGCAACACGTAGAAGGCGTGGACGTCGTGAGCTGGACCCGTCCTGCTCCGCCGCTCGCCCCGGGAGATGTCGTCATCGAGGCCTTCGCCTGCGATCCTCCCCCGGAATTCGTGCAGCGCATGCGCGACCAGGTCCGCCCGCCCGTATGGATCAACCTCGAGTACTTGAGTGCCGAGGGGTGGGTCGAGAGCTGCCATGGCCTGCCCTCGCCCCAACCCGGCGGCTTGCGCAAATATTTCTTCTTCCCGGGATTCACCCCAGGGACGGGCGGCTTGCTACGCGAAAAAACCCTGCTCCCCATGCGCGACGCGCTGCAGGCGGACGCCGGCGCCCGGGCCGCGTTCTTGCACGAGGCGGGCCTGCCGGCGCTGCGCCCAGGGGAACGCCTGGTGACGCTATTCTGCTATCCCGATGCCCCGGCCACCCTCCTGACCGACGTATTGGCGGCAGGCGAGGCGCCGACCCTGCTCGCCGTGCCCCCCGGCGTTGCCCCCTACCTCGCGGCCGGCGAACGGGGCCGGCTGCGCATCGCGCGCATCCCCTTTCTTCCGCAGCCCGATTACGACCGCCTGCTCTGGTGCGCCGACCTCAACTTCGTGCGCGGCGAAGACTCGTTCGTCCGCGCCCAATGGGCCGGGCGCCCCCTGGTCTGGCACATTTACCCCCAAGCCGAAGCGGCCCACGTCGACAAGCTGCGGGCCTGGCTGGAACGTTACCCTGCACCGGATGGCATACCGTCCTTGCAAACGGCCTGGAACGGCGATGCCGAGGCCTGCCGGCTGCCCGAGCTGCTGCAACGCGCCCTCTCCCCCGACGTATTCGGGGCGTGGACCACGGCTGCCCGCCGCTGGAGCGACGAGCTGTCCAGGCAGCAGGACCTGGCCCATGCACTGGCCGACTTCTGCGAGGCGCGGCAGGAGAACGGTCGATGATGCGCAACTAGCCGGGAAACCCCTGCCCAGGCTATACTAGTAGGCTACTTATGCTTTGTTCCAGGCCCCTTTAGGCAGGCTAGCCGAATACCCTTCGGGTGGTCGCGGGTGTTCCCGCCGGGTCTACCCAAAGGGGCTTTCGTCAAGACCCTACCTGGTACTACGGCGCAGCGCCGTTGCCACTAGAGTCACCTCCCCTAAGGTTGATTTCCAGTATGAAGATCGCTCAGGAACTGCGCGTCGGCAACGTCATCATGGTCGGCAAGGATCCCCTGGTCGTCCAGAAGACCGAATACAACAAGTCGGGCCGCAATGCCGCCGTCGTCAAGATGAAGCTCAAGAACCTGCTTACGGGTTCCGGCACGGAAACGGTCTACAAGGCCGACGAAAAATTCGAAGTCCTCGTGCTCGAGCGCCGCGAGTGCACCTACTCCTACTTCGCCGACCCGATGTACGTCTTCATGGACGCCGAGTACAACCAGTACGAGGTCGAGGCCGAGAGCATGGGCGATGCCCTCAACTACCTCGAGGAGGGCATGACCGTGGAAGTGGTCTTCTACGAGGGCCGCGCCATCTCGGTCGAAATGCCGACCATCGTCGTGCGCGAAATCACCTATACCGAGCCTGCCGTGCGCGGCGACACCTCGGGCAAGGTCATGAAGCCCGCCAAGATCAACACCGGCTACGAGCTGCAGGTGCCGCTGTTCTGCGAGATTGGCGACAAGATCGAAATCGACACGCGCACCGGCGAATACCGCAGCCGCGTGAAGTAATTCCCCGGCCGGCACTACACGAGAACTGGCGCTTCGGCGCCTGTTTCGTTTTGGGCGAGCGAGGAATGCCATGGCCGGCCGCTGCTGCGCCCACCCGGGCGGTTCGCGCGTGAAGCGGTCCCCGCGGCGCTCCCGTGGGCCGGAGCGCACGGTAAATCGCGCAGAGTGCTCAGACCCCGGGCTACTGCAAGCGCTCGTCGTCGAGCAAAGCGGGGATGGCGGCCACGGGAATGCCCTCTTCGACCAGGGACTGCTGTTCCTCGTAGGTCGCCACGCCGCGGATGGGGCGCTCGGGCGCCTCGCCGTGGTGGATGCGGCGGGCCTCGGCCGCGAACCGCTCGCCGACGTTTTCCGTCTGGCGCAACAGCTGGCGCAGGTGCTGGAGCATCGCGGCCTGCATGGCCGCGGGCTTGCTTGCCGCACGGGACGAGGGGCCGGGCTCCTTGCTTCCTGAGACGTTCAACATGGGCGCCGACGGTTTCTTGTCGATGGTCTTGCTGTCGCACAGCGGGCAACTGATCAGGCCGCGCTCACGCTGCGTATCGAAATCGGAGTGCGAGCTGAACCAGCCTTCGAAAACATGGCCGCGCTCGCATTGCAAATCGAATACTTTGAATGTCATGGACGATGCGCCTGGCCGCAAAGGCCTAGCGCGGGTTGCATCAGATAGCCTTATGGTACCCCAAGCGCGGCCGATGCTGGTGCACGGGCGCCCCCCTTCACCGTTGACGCGACACTAGGCCCCGTGCGGCTCGTCCACGCAGGTCCGGTTGCGGCCCTGGCGCTTGGCGGCATAAAGCGCCGCATCGGCCCGCCGCACCAGTGCCTCGGGCGATTCACCGTCCTCCGGCACCATGGCGTCCACGCCGATGCTGACCGTCATCACGCCCAGGTCGCTTTTTTCATGGGGCAAGCGCGCGTCTTGCGCGCCCTGGCGGATGGCTTCGGCGATCCGGTAGGCCCCCTCCAGATCTGTGTCCGGCAGCAACACGGCGAACTCCTCGCCCCCGTAGCGGGCTGCCATGTCTGCAGGGCGCCGAAGGCTGCCTTGGATCAGCTGGGCAAGCGTGCGCAGGTAGCGATCCCCATGCTGATGGCCATAATGATCGTTGAGCGCCTTGAAATGGTCCGCGTCGATCAACAACAAGGCAAGCGGACTCTGGTCCCGGCGGGCGCGCCGCCACTCCCGCTCCAGGACCTCATCGAAACGACGCCGATTGGCCAAGCTCGTGAGGCTGTCGGTCACCGCCATGGCCTGCAGCTGGGCGTTCTCGGCCGCGAGCGCATCCTCGATCTTCTTCCGGCGTGAAACGTCACGGATCGTCAGCACGTAGCGATCGTCCCCAGTCTCCGGCGGCAGGCGCCTCACGCTGGCCTCGAGCCACACCCAAGCGCCGTCCCGGTGCCGGGCGGGAAAAGTCAGCATACGGGGCCAGGATTGCTCGCCGCCGGAAAATAGCGGCGCGTAGTCGTCTTGGACAAAATCGTTGACGCTGCGCCCCTCGATCTCATTCGGCGCCCATCCCAGCACATCTTTGATCGCCGGAGAGATATACGTGACGGTGCCATCGGCCCGGCTCATGGCGATGATATCGGCGGAATTCTCTGCCAGCACCCGGTATCGGGTTTCGCTGCGCAAGGCACTGCGCTCAGCCGCCAGGCGCAAGGTGAATTCCCGCCTCAGCATCCACCCCAATACCAGCGTGCCAACGCACAGCAGCAGGGTCAACGATGAAATGATCCAGGCCTTGCTGCGCCAGGCGCTATAAATATCCGTGTCGGCCATGCCCACCAAGACGACGAGGGGCACGGACGGCACCGCCGCATACGAATAGAGGCGCGCCAGGCCGATGGGCGACGCCTTCGTCTCGTAGTAGCCGCTGTCCGAGGCGGGATAATGCCTGAATAATTCGATGCCGCTGAGCCCTTGGCCGAGTTGCGCGTACTCTGCTGGGTAGCGTGCCATGACGGCCCCGTTCGCCCGCAGCAACATGATGACCCCGTGTTGGCGCAGGTCCAGGCGCTGGAAGAGGCTCTCGAGGTAGGCCACGCACAGCGTGCCCGCTACGACGCCGCCGAAGCTGCCGTCTTCTCGCGTCACGCGGCGGCTCACCGCGATGGACCATAAATTCGTCAGGCGGGAATAGAAAGGCTGGCTGACATACAAGCCGCTGTTGGACGATCCCTTGTGGACCTGGAAGTAATCCCGGTCATCGAACGCCATGCCGCGCGGCATCACCGAATTGGTATCGGTGACCATGTTGCCTTCCCGGTCGAGCACCACCAAGTTCCCAACCCCGCGCACCGGGGGCAAATTGTCGAACAGCAAGCGATGGCGGCGATACGGATCCAGGCCCTCGGCTTCCGCCACGCGCAAGCCGTTCAGGATGGACTGGAGCACCAGATCGACGAGTTCGATGTCGCGTCGAATGCCGTCGGCAACCACGCGGCCGATGTTGACCGTGGCCTCCCGAGCCGCCTTCTTGGCATCCTGACGGGTATCGTAGAGCGCGGCCGCACACACCAGGCCGAAGCACGCGACCACCGCAGTGGCCCATATCGTTAACCAGCGCATGGACCCCGCACTCGTTACAAATAGGGACTCGCACTATACATTCGGATGCTCGGCAAGCCGCATTTTCTTGACACTGGTTTGCAATCGGACGCGTCGCGGCACGAAAAATGACGCCAACGGCGCATTTTATCGTAGCCCACCCGCGCGCTTGGCGCAGGCCTGGCAGGTAGTGCATCACTACCGCCCACTCCGGTGCCCTGTCTATGTAGAGCCCCGCGCGCGACCCGGTGGCGGGCGAAAGGCAGAATATCTCATGAGCTCGACCATCCAAAGCCTAGCGGAAAATGTTACTAAACATTACCAAATCGCCCTGGGGCGGCTATGGCAATGGGCGCATTTCGGGCGTATCGTCCGCTCGCGGACGTATCGAGCCCTTGGATGGATCGTACGTTTGCGGTTCCTTCCGTGCTGCGGCGTCTCCCATCCACGCCGCGGCACTTTTTATTTGTGCGCCCGGCGCCACCGTTGCCGCGGCCCGGCGCGCATGCGCCCAGCGGCGGGCGGCTAGTCGATGTCGATGAGGCGCTGATGCGTGAGGTGATCCCAAATGCTCGGCTGCCGGGAGCAGCGCGCCGGGCATGCTGGAGAAGGAGCCGGCTGTTTCGCGTCATGGGCAGGCGCCAGCGCCGCCGGTTCCGCCGGGGGCGGTGCCACGGGCTGCCACGTCACGCAGCCGGCCATCAAGCTGGCGCCCACCGCGCACAGCAGCGTCCTACACGTTCTGCGCATCTTGGTACTGCCCACCCAATCCGGACCAACACCTTCCCGCGCCTTGAAAACCGCGGAGACCCTCGACGAGCGAGCGGATCCGCGGCATTCGCCCGGAACCCGGCACCTGCCTTTCTCGAGCGAAGGACCTGGATTAGGCTCCGCGGACTCGCGGGGTAGATAATGGTGCGCCCGGCCGGAATCGAACCGGCACGCCTCACGGCTGCGGATTTTCTTACCCACTACTGTTCGCACAGCCGGATTGCCATGGCAACACCGTTTGGGGTCTGGACTCTGCCTTGACCATCGCAAGGCGGGGCATGATCGATGCCCGGCCTGCATTAGGTCCCCGCCGTCGAGTCTCTACACACGCCCGGCAGCGCATGTAGCTGCCTGCTTGGCTCGGCATTCCCGTGCCAGGGGTTCGCCGAATTTGACGGGTTCTACTCCCGGACTTTCGACCGGGGCACTCCACTTGTACGGAAGTCCGCTACGTCTACCAATTTCGTCACGGGCGCACGGCCGCTATTGTATATGAGGTTCCCCCGCGCACTCGGCGCAGCACGCGGGGAAAAACGCTCAAGCTTTGGCGAATCGCTCGCGCAGGACGTTCTTCTGCACCTTTCCCATCGTGTTGCGCGGCAGCTCGTCGACGATGTGGACCCGTTTGGGCACCTTGAAATTCGCGATCTTGCCTTTGAGCTCGGCGATCATGGCCGCTTCGTCCAGCGTGGCGCCCGGCCTGGGCACCACCACCGCCACCACGGCCTCCCCGAAGTCCGGGTGCGGCACGCCGATGACCGCGCTCTCGGCCACACCGTCCATGTCGTCGATGAAGCTCTCGATTTCCTTCGGATAGACGTTGAACCCTCCGGAGATGATGAGGTCCTTGCTACGGCCGACGATGGTGAGGTAGTTGTCCGGGACCGGCCGCCCGCCCGATTCGCCGCCCCAACGGCCGACGTCGCCGGTCTTGAACCACCCGTCCTCGGTGAACTCCTGTTTTGTCTTTTCGGGCATGCGCCAATAGCCCTTGAATACGTTGGGCCCGCGCACCTCGATGTTCCCTATTTCCCCCGGGGGGCATGGCTCGCCCTTGTCATTCACCACCCGCACGGACACGCCCGGCAACGGCATCCCCACCGTTCCGCCGAGCCGCTCGCCCTGTGCCGGGTCATAGGGATTGGACACCAGCATGACCGTCTCGCTCATGCCATAACGCTCCAGGATGGTATGGCCGGTGCGTTCGCGGAAGGCATTGAACGTTTCCATCAGCAGCGGTGCCGATCCGGACACGAACAGGCGCATGTTGCGGCAGGTCTCCCGAGTGAAGCCGGGATCGGCCAGCAGGCGCACATAGTAGGTCGGGACCCCCATCATCACCGTACTGCGCGGCAACTCCCGCAGCGCTGCAGCCACGTCCAGCTTGGGCAGCCAGATCATTTTGGCACCGGCGAGCAGCGCGCCGTGCGCAGCCACGAACAGGCCATGCACGTGGAAGATGGGCAGCATGTGCAACAGCACATCATCCTGCCGCCAGCCCCAATAAGTGTGCAGCACGCGGGCATTGGAGGCCAGGTTGCCGTGCGTCAGCATGGCGCCCTTGCTGCGGCCCGTCGTTCCCGAGGTGTAGAGGATCGCCGCAAGGTCGTCCTCCCCGCGCGCAACGACCTGCTGCTCGGGCGAAGCCTGGCGGGCAGCGTCGAGGAACGTGCCGGTCCGGTCGTCGTCCAAGGTAAAGACGTGCGGCGTACCAGCGCGCTGCGCGCAGCGCCGGACCCATTCCAGGTTCTTGCTGGCGCACACCACCACCGAAGGTTCCGCATCGCCCAGGAAATAATCGATCTCCGCTTCCTGGTAGGCGGTATTCAACGGCAGGTACACATAGCCGGCGCGGAGCGTGGCCAAGTACAACAACAGTGCCTCGGGCGACTTCTCGACGTGCACCGCCACCCTGGCCCCTTCAGGAAGCCCGAGCGACTGCAGCACGTTGGCCATGCGCGCCGTTTCGTTCTCCACGTCGCGCCAGGTGTAGTTGCCGGCCCCCGGGGCCTCGATGCACAAAGTGTCCCGATCGGCGGGAAAGCCGCTTGCCAACAAGGCGTAAAGATTCGCGTCGTTCATCAATCCTCTTCTTCGTTCTCGGGTAGTGGTCCATCCGCGCCGAAATCAGGCGGACGCCCGGCGAGAAACGCCGCGACGCCTTCACGATGATCTCGGGTATCACTATAGGAAAAAAAATCCTCCAGCTCTGCTTCGTCGAGCGGTTCCGGCCGTTGCAGGCGCCTGATCATGCGCTTGTTGAGGGTGGCGGCCAACGGCGAGCCCGCGGCGATGCGCCGTATCGTGCGATGGGTTTCCGCTTCCAGTTCGGCGTCGTCCACCACCCTCGTCAACAAGCCCTTGGCATGGGCTTCCGCCGCATCGAGGATGCGGCCTTCCAGCAGGAGCTCCAAGGCCACGGCACGCCCGGCCACTGAGAGCAGCCCTGCCAATTCGGCAGGCGCCATCGGAAAACCGAGCCGGCCTATCGGCACGCCCAGCCGTGCGCTGCGCGCTGCAATGCGCAGATCGCAGCTACAAGCGATCTCGAGCCCTCCACCCACGCACACGCCCTGGATCATGGCCACGGTCGGCAGCGGGCATTCCGCGATCGCCCGCAAGGCGGGCGCGATGACGTGCTCATGGTAACGGCGAACCGCGACGCGATCCCCCCGCTCCACCGGGAACTCGGCGATATCGGCGCCAGCAGCGAAATGTCCGCCCGCGCCCCGTATGATCACGGCGCGCAGGCCGCGGTGGCCGGCGACCTTGCCCATCCCTGCGGCAAGGTCGCGCCACATGGCCGCGGTCAATGCATTGAGCTTGCCCGGGTGCGCCAGCGTGAGCGCCAGCACGTCGCCCTCGCGCGCGACCTCGATGCGGCCGCGCACGCCGCCCTCAGGATCAGGCTTCCCGCTCATCAATCGGCCTTGACCCCCGCTTCCCTGGCCACGCTAGCCCAGCGCTGGACCTCGGCATGCAGATACTTGCCGAACTCGGCGCTGGTATAGCGCGGCACCTCCGAGCCATTGCCGAGCCAGACCTTCTGGATCTCCGCTGAGTCGAAGGCCTTCTGCACCTCGGCGTACATGCGCTCGACGATGGCCTGCGGCGTACCCTTCGGCGCCCACATGGCGTACCAGGTCGAGACCTCGTAGCCGGGCAGCCCCGCTTCGGCCGCCGTCGGCACGTCGGGGAAAGCCGAGGATCGCTTGGGCGCCGCGACCGCGATGGGCTTGACCTTGGCGCTGCGAATGTGCTGGGCCGAAGAACCCAAGCCGTCGAACGCCAGGTCCACCTGGCTCCCCATCAGCGCCAGCAACATCGGGCCGGCGCCGGTGTACGGCACATGGATGATCTCGACCTTGGTCTGCAGCTTGAACAGCTCCCCGGCCAGATGGTGCGAAGTGCCGTTGCCAGCGGAACCGAAGTTCAATTTGCCCGGATTGGCGCGCGCGTACTCGACCAAACCTTTTAAATCGTTGAAGGGCGCAGTCGGCGCCGCGACGATGATCTGCGGCGGTTGGGCAACGAGCGTCACCGGAATGAAGTCCTTCTCAATGTCGTAGGTCAGCCCCTTATAGAACGACGGCGCGATGGCATGGTGGGCCCCGCCAACGAAAAAGGTGTAGCCGTCGGGCGCGGCGCGCGCTGCGATGGCCGCTCCCACCGTCCCGCCGGCGCCGCCCCGATTGTCGACCACCACGGATTGCCCGAGCTGGATCGAGAGTTGCTGCGCGAGCGGACGCACGAACGCATCCGTGCCGCCCCCCGCGGGGAAAGGAACGATGATGGTGACCGGCTTGGCCGGCCAGGCATCTGCCGCCACGGCATGCCCGCCTGTGGCGACGGCCGCCAGGCAAGCGATCAAGGCAACGCTCCGTTTCATCTGCTGTCTCCTTTGGTAGTCAAGGCACTGCACGCTGGCTCCGCCAGTTCTGATGAATCTTGCAGCCTCACTTCAGAGCAGCCGGGCAAAGCTGCGGCTGGTCTCGGGCCTGCCTTCGCTGAGCTTGGACAGATTGTCGTCGAGCGCGTCGAGCTCGTATAGGTAATTGACCATGATGCCGCACGACTGCGCGCGACCCTTGCGAGAAAGATCTGCCTTCCAGTTCAGGCGCTCGATGCGGGCCCCGTTGCCCAAGTGGAACCGGGCCACCGAATCCAGGGGCTGCCCCCCCTTGCGCTCCAACAGGTAGTGCGCGGCCAGCCGCATGGCGAGCGACTGCACCTCGGGCTGCGCCTCTGCCGCATCCACCGCCTGCTGGATGCGGGCAAGCACGTCGGCGCCGCTGCCCAGCTCCGCGGTGCCCCCGCTTTTTTCCCCGCTGAGCAACGCGGCGATCCGCTCTGCCTCGAGCTTCTTGAGCCAATCGCAGAACCCGGGCATAGGCGACAGCGTCGCGAATCGCTTGATCTTGGGAACCTCGGCGTTCAGCTCCTCGATGACGCGCTTGAGCAAGAAATTGCCGAAGCTGACGCCGCGCAACCCTTGCTGGGTATTGGAAATGGAATAAAAAATCGCCCACCGCGCCTTCTCCATGTTTTCCATGGGGGCGCTCTCGTCGAGGAGCCGCTGGACGTTGTCGGCCATTTCCGCGCAAAACGCGACTTCGACGAAGATCAGGGGCTCATTCGGCATGCGCGGATGGAAAAACGCATAGCAGCGCCGATCAGAGTCCAGCCGGTTTCGCAGGTCGCTCCACGATGCGATTTCGTGCACGGCCTCGTAGATGATGAGCTTCTCTAGGAGCGAAGCCGGCGAATCCCAAGTTATGCGGCGCAATTCGAGCAAACCGACGTCGAACCAGTTCGACAGCAGCCCCTCGAGGTCAGCATCCAGCGTGCGCAGCGCCGGGATGCGCGTCCGCCAGGCCAGCATGTCCGTGCGCAGCATCAATAAGAACGGCAGGCCATCGGGCAAGGCATTCAGGCGCTTGAAAAAGCGCACGCGCGCATGGGAGAGCGCGCGGGAAAGATCCGACGGCGCGTCTTTGCCTGCGTCGGACGGCGCGGGCGCAGAAGAACCGACCTCGGCCAGGATGCTCAACATGGCCCCGCGCCGTTGCGCATCCGCCTCGCGGTACTGTTCCTGCCAGGCTCGCGCCGAGCGGTTGGCCGCGACGTCGGTCAGGCGCGCCTGAAAGCATGGCTGGAGCAAGGCGCGCAGGCGGTTCGCTTCCCGCGTGGAAAGCACCGCCGTTTCCGGGCGCTCGGGGCCTTGTCCGGCGCCCTGCGGACGGCTTCCAAACCATTTGCTCCAGCGCGCCAGCAGAGACTGGGGAGGTTGGGGGTCGGGCGCCGGCGCCGCCGGCCGGACGTTCTCGAAATCTTGGCGGTCGCGGTTCAGCGTCTCGTTCATGCCATCTCCCGTCCTCGTCAGAAACCTCAACCAGATTGCCTCGCCAGCGAGGCCATCAGATCCGCAAACCTTTGTCCCTGCACCACCACGTGATCGCGGGCCCGTCCGGCAGCGAGTTCCGCATCGCCGGCCAGCAGCGCCTGCACGATGCCCTCATGCTCATCGTAGGACGTGGCGATGCGGTCGCGCACGCGCAGTTGCAAGCGCCGGTAAGGGCCGAGCCGCCGATGCAGCTTGATCGCTTCCTCGGTCAAGAACGCATTGCACCCGAGCTCATAAACGGTGCGGTGGAACACCTCGTTCAGGTAGTAATAGGCGTTCGCATCGCCTGCGTCCCGCGAAGCGCGGCACGCATGGTGGGCGTCCAGCAACCGGCGATGATCGTCGGCCGTCATGCGGCGAGCAGCCAGGCGCGCGCACATGGCTTCCAGTTCGGCCATGACCTCGAACATCTCGACCAGCCGCTGCGGCCCGATTTGGGCGACCGACGCACCGCGCCGGTGGCGTATCTCGACCAGCCCTGCCGACGCGAGCTGGATCAAGGCTTCCCGAATGGGCGTGCGCGACACCCCGAAACGGTTGGCAAGCACGGTCTCATCCAGCGGATCCCCGGGCGACAGCTCGCCCACGGCGATCAGCTCTTCGATGGTTTCGCGCAGCGCTTCCGAGCGCTTTTTATCGGACGTAGGAGGCGGTCGGGACGACATGCCGACATCTTGCCACCAAGGTTTCTTGTATACAAGAATTTTTTATACGTACACACGAAAGACGCCTTATTACACAGGGCGACCAGTCGGTACGGGGAGACACCAAGCGAGGGAATGCACGCCATGGGCGCGGCCGGCGAGGGCTGTTGACCGATCTTAGGGAGATAGCACGGCACGACCAGCCGTGGAGGGAGGAAGTTGGGGCGCCCGTAGGGCCAGGCGGATCACCGCCTGGCACCGTACAACAGGGCAATCTATGCAGCGGTGGCTTTGACATCCTCCCCGGTCTGAAGGCCGGAGATTCCTACGGCGCTCAGGAGCGGCATTGAGCCGCCCCTGAGTCGCTTCGGTGGGTTCCTGCTGCT
>NZ_JADGHH010000240.1 GCF_019689535.1 Pigmentiphaga sp. | reverse complement strand
GTCAGCCCGCCCTCCCCCGCGCCCTCTTCGGCTACGGGCGCCGGCCCCGCAGGATTGGGGCGCCGCGCCGAAACCGAGCCGGCAAGCACGCGCAGTGCGCGGTCAGCCTCGGAGAGCACCCGGTCCAGCAACGAAGCGCGACGAAAGAACACCGTTTCCGACATACAACCTCCGATCCGGCACGGAACCGGACAACGACTCAGGACAGCCTTCAAGTATAGGCAATCCGCCCATTGCGCGGCTGCAACGCCGGGCCGGCGCTGTCATTTTCCTCTCATCTTGGACCGGCATCCTCTCGCCCGGGCACCAAGCACTCTTGCGTGCCCATTCCCCTTCCCCTTTGGAGTACGCAATTGAAATACCCACTCTTCGCAGCTGCGGCGCTGGCTGCCTTCACCGGCACCGCTCATGCCCAGAGCGTCACCCTGTATGGCATCGTCGACATGGGGTTCATGCACAGCAAGCAAGACGGGCAATCCTCCACCAACGGCTTGGAAAGCGGCGTAGCCGGCAGTTCTCGCTTTGGCCTACGTGGCGTGGAAGATCTCGGCAACGGACTGAAAACCAACTTCCAGCTGGAAAGCGGCTTCAAGGCCGACACCGGCATCCAAAGTGCATCCGGCCAACTCTTTGACCGGGCGGCCTGGGCGGGCCTGTCGGGCAGCTTCGGCGAAATCCGCTTGGGCCGCCAGGAGACGCTGGGCTTCAACTGGTTCCGCGGCGCAATCAACCCCTTCGGCAATGCCTATTCCCAGGCCCAGAGCAAAACCATTTTCAACGTCGGTGGCATCGACGACCGCGTCAGCAACAGCGCCTTCTATCTTTCACCCTCCTTCGGCGGATTTCAGTTCGGAGCGGGGTACAGCTTCCACGCATCGGGCGCCGAAACCGCAGGCAACGACGCCGACAATCCGGTCTACTCGCTGGGCATGCGCTACCAGAGCGGACCCTTGCTCGCCGTGCTGACCTATGAACAAAAGAACGCTGCCGACCAGCCTCCGGGGGCCGGTGCCGCCGGCGCGGACATCAAGAACCTCCAGGTCGGCGCCACCTACGACTTCGGTCCAGCCAAACTCCATGCCGGCTATGGACGCCTGCAGAACTCCGGCTTCCTCTCAGCAGCCAAGAAAGAGAACTCCTACCTGGTCGGCGTAACCGTCCCCTTCGGCGCGCACAAACTCTTTGCCGCGTACCAGCGCAACGACCACGCCAACGTCAACAACGGCCGCCGGGACACGGCAATCGACGGGTATGCGCTCGGCTACAACTATCAGGTCTCCAAGCGCACCACGCTATACGCCCTCCTGAACCAGTACAACGATGTCGTTGCCCGCCCGGGCTCCACGGCGACGGGCGACAAGCGTGAATTCGCCCTCGGCCTGCAGCATAAGTTCTAGGCCATGCCAGGCCCGGGGGTCATTGCCCTCGTTTCCGCGTCAAAGTCCCGCCTCACTCACTTGGGAGCCGGGACTTTTGCATAAAAGCAACAATTCAGGTAAGAATTAGTAAAAACCCGAGTATTAACCTGGGCAAACTATTGGTGTTAACCCTAGTTTTTGCTGCAATAGGGTCACCTTCCCACCGGGAAGCACTGGCTTCCCCGCAGCCAGCGGGACCCGACGATGGACCCGCGCATTCCATCCGCGCCTTCGCACCCAACCGCTTGCTGCGGACGCCAGCTCATTCTTGGAGATGTATCAATGAAAAAAACGTTGATCACTGCCGCCATCCTGGCTGGCACGGCTGGAATGACGAGCGCTGCGCACGCTCAAAGCTCCGTCACCCTGTATGGCGTCATGGACATGGGCTATCTGTACACCAAGACGGAAGGACTGAAAGCCCGTAACGCCCTCGACAGCGGGCTGCAAAGCGATTCGCGCTTTGGCCTGCGCGGCTCGGAAGACCTCGGCAACGGGCTGAAAGCCAATTTCCTGCTGGAAGCCGGCATCAACGCCGACGACGGCACCACCAGCCAATCCGGCCTGTTCAACCGCCAATCGTGGGTAGGACTGTCGTCCGCCACCTTGGGTGAAATCCGCTTCGGCCGCCAATTCATCCTCGGGTCGCAATTCTTCACCAACATCGACCCCTTCGGCACGACCTTCCGCCAAGCGGGCATGGGCTCGACCTTCATCGCAGCCAACCAAGTCCGCAACAGCAATAGCGTGATGTACTTCACGCCGACCTGGAACGGCTTCCAGGCTGCGGTCGGATACAGCTTCAACCGCTCGTCCAGCGAAACCCCGGTCGCCGGCACCAACAACCGCGCCATCACCTCGGGCCTGCGCTACGCCAACGGCCCGGTCGAAGTCGCCCTGACCTATGACCAGGTCGAACCGGCTACCGGCGGCGGCGTCGGGCGCTCGACCCAGCTGGGCGGCACCTACGACTTCGGCGTCGTCAAGCTGCACGCTGCGGTCGCCGACCAGCGCAAGGTCGCCGTCAACGTGGGCGACGTCCCGGGCTGGAACGGCGTCCTGGCGGAGAAGACCCTCTCGTACATGGTCGGCGCCTCGGCTCCCGTCGGACCCGGCTCGCTGTTCGGTTCGTACCAGAAAGCCAAAGACTGGGACATCGAAGGCTTTAGCGTCGGCTACACCTACCCCTTGTCGCGTCGCACCAACGCTTACGCGTTCTTCAGCAACGTGGACAACGTCGGCAACTACGGCACCTCCGCCGCGAATGACCGGACGACCCGCCAATTCGGCGTAGGCCTGCGCCACATGTTCTAAAGCGTCGCACCTGACGCACCCCGCAACGGCGCCTGGAACCCCCTGGGCGCCTTGCAGCACCGGACCGGCAACGGTCCGGTTTTTTTGTCCGCCTTTCGCCCTGCTGGCATCTCATCGTCGTGCTTCGTCGCACGCCCGGGATACGCCTTTCTCGCGGGTTCAGACCTGGAGCGCGCCGCATCCGAACGGGAAGGGAATATGTAACTGGTCCAGCGCATTTTCCTGATGCTTTTCGATTACGCTATCGGGTCACTCATGCGCCGTTGCGCGGACCGGCAAGAGCTGCCTTCCGCGTCGTGCACCATCCAAACGTATGCCGCTCGCACGTTCCCCTCGTTCAAACGTCCCATTCCCGCGCATTGCCTGCGGGACGCTTTTGTGGCCGCTGCTGCTCCTCGGCGGCTGCGCGCTGCAAGCACCGGCCCCGTCGGCCTCGCTTTCTCCGCCGCCGAGCTGGCATGCGCCGACGCCCGGCAATGGCGACCCGGCAGTCACGGATCCGCCGCACACGTCTCGCCAGCAACAGCTATTGGAATGGTGGGATCAGGTCGGCGATCCGGCGCTCAAAGGCTTGATCGACGCCGCCCAAGCCGCCAGTCCGACTCTCGCGGCCGCCCGCTCTCGCTTCGTACAGGCGCGGGCGGCCCGCACTGCGGCCGCGGCGGCGCTAGGCCCTGCCGTCGAAGCCAATGCCCAGAGCAGCCGCGGGTTCTCCCAGATCGCGGGCGGGGTCGCCACGCAACACCAGGCTGCGGTGCAGGCATCGTGGGAAATCGACTTGTTCGGAGCCAACCGTGCCGCCCGCGACGCCGCCCAGGCAAGGCTCGAGGGCGCGCAGGCGCAATGGCATGAAGCTCGCATTTCGGTCGCGGCGGAGGTAGCGCACGAATTGAACAATTTGCGTGCGTGCCAGCGCGACCTTGCCATCCTGGAACAGGACGCCGCCTCGCGCGCGCAGACCCACCGCCTGACTGAGCTTGCACTGCGCGCGGGTTTCCAGTCGAGCGCCAACGCCGCGCTGACGCGCGCCAGCAGCGCCGAGGCAGCCGCGCGGGTCGTGCAGCAGCGGGCCGTATGCGACATCAGCATCAAGGCGCTGGTCGCGCTCACTGCCCTCGACGAGGACGAGGTTCGCTCCCGGGTCGCGCAGCAGCCGACGCGGCGCCCGCCCGACACCCTGTTCGCCATCGACCGCCTCCCGGCAGCCGTGCTGGCGCAACGGCCAGACTTGTTCAATGCCGATCGCAACGTGGCCGCCGCCGCGGCCGAAGTCGGAAGTACCCAGGCCAGGCGCTATCCGCGGCTGACCTTGAACGGCAGCATCGGCGTCGCATCGTTCGCGGCCCGGGGCATAGAAATGGACGTCAACACCTGGTCCATCGGGCCGCTGGGCGTGACGCTCCCCCTGCTCGATGGCGGCCGCCTGCGCGCCGACGTCGAATCGGCGCACGCGCGCTACGAAGAGGCGGTCATGCAGTACCGCGCCACCGCCCGCCAGGCGATACGCGAAGTGGAGGAGGCCCTGGTCAATCTGCACGGCACGGCCGCTCGCGCCGCCGACGCCCAGGTAGCGGTGGAAGGCTATCAGGCTTCGTTCGAAGCGATGGAGCAACGACACCGCAGCGGATTCGCGAGCCTGCTGGAGCTCGAGGAGTCGCGCCGCATGCTGTTGAACGCCCGCATGGCGCTGTCGGCGCTCGAACGCGAGCGGATGGCGGCCTGGATCGCCCTCTACCGGGCGGCAGGCGGCGGATGGCGGCAAGGTGATCCTGTTCTGCAGGATGCCGCGCCCACCACCTC
>NZ_JADGHH010000239.1 GCF_019689535.1 Pigmentiphaga sp. | reverse complement strand
GATTGGCCGGTGCAATCGCTGCGCAGACGCGTCTGGGCCACTCGTTTCTTCGAAAACAGCGTCCCTGATGCGTTCGATGCCCACTTTTTCAACGGCCTGTTAGGCATTTCCAAGGGCGTGGTGGGCAAGTACGCTATTGCCGCCAAAGCCGCCGGCTTGAGCTGGGCAGAGATCGAACCACTCGATGAGGCGGCGCTCGAGCGGCGCCTGTTTGCTCACCTCGGGCAGGCCGACAAGCCGGTGATTCCCGACTACGCGGCAGTCCACCGGGAGCTCTCGCGCAAGGGCGTGACGCTCATGCTGCTGTGGCAGGAATATCAGGCCAATCATCTGGGCCAGCGCACGCTGCAATACAGCCAGTTCTGCGAGCGCTACCGGCAGTATGCCAAGACGCTGAAGCGTTCCATGCGGCAAGTGCACCGCGCCGGTGAGAAGCTGTTTGTGGACTTCGCTGGACCGACGCTGGCGTTGTCGGACGGTTCGCGCGCGCACCTGTTTGTCTCGGCCTTGGGCGCCTCACACTACACCTACGCTCAGGCGCTGCCCGGGCAGCGCACCGCCGATTGGATCGCCGGCATGACCGGGGCATTGCACTTCATGGGCGGCGTGCCCGAGCTGGTCGTGCCGGATAATGCCCGTGCCGTCATCGCCCGGCCCGATCGCTATGAACCGCGCGCCAACGACACGGTGCTGGACTTCGCCCAGCATTATGGCTGCACCGTTTTGCCGGCACGCCCACGCACGCCGCAAGACAAGGCCAGTGTGGAGTCGGCCGTGCAGGTGGTCGAGCGCTGGGTTCTGGCGCGGCTGCGCCATCGCCCCCTGGCCGATCTGGCTGCGGCCAACCGGGCGATCCAGCCCTTGGTGCATGAGCTCAATGCGCGCCCCTTCCAGAAGCTTCCCGGCAGCCGCGCCAGCGTCTTTAATGAGCTGGATGCACCGGCGCTGCGCCCCTTGCCGGCCCAACGCTACGAATACGCCCGCTTCAAGTCGGTGCGGGTTCATGTGGACTACCACGTCGAGGTCGAACGCCACCGTTACAGCGTACCGCATGCGCTGGTGGGCGCCATGCTCGATGCCCGCATCACCGCCCATACGGTCGAGTTGCTGCATCGCGGCCGGCGTGTCGCCATGCATGTGCGAAATGCCCGCGCCGGGGGGTTCACCACGGTAGAGGCCCACATGCCCGCAGCCCACCGGGCGCATCGTCAATGGACGCCACAGCGCCTGATCGACTGGGGCCTGGGCGTTGGCCTGGCCACCGGCACCCTGGTCGAGCAACTGCTGCATCGCCACAAGCACCCCGAGCATGGCTATCGCTCGGCCCTGGGGCTGCTCTCCCTGGCCAAGCGTTACGGCCCCGCACGCCTGGAAGCCGCCTGTGCCTTGGCCTTGCAGCTGCACTCCTGCTACTACCGCACCGTGCGCGACATCTTGATCAATGGCCGCGACCGTCTGACGCCCATCGAATCGGCCGACTGGCAAAGCCCCCCGCATGAGCACCTGCGCGGCGCGCAGTCCTATCACTGAGATATCTACAAGGAATCTACATGCTTCACCAAACCATTGCCCAATTGCGCGAACTGAAACTGACGGGCATGGCCGATGCCTTGCAGCGCCAAAGCGAACAGGCCGCCAGTAGTGAACTGGCCTTCGAGCAGCGCCTGGCGCTGCTCGTGCAGCAAGAATGCGACTACCGCCATCAGAGACGCAGTGCGCGGCTGTTGCAACAAGCACGCCTCAAATACCCCCAGGCCGCCATCGAGGACTTCGATAGCCGGCCTGGCCGAGGCATCGAGCGCACGCACTTCCTCAGTCTGGCCCTCGGTGAATGGGTGCAGGCCGGCCAGACCCTCATCCTCACGGGGGCTACCGGCTGTGGCAAGACCTGGTTGAGCTGCGCCCTGGCCCAGTACGCCTGCCGTCAGGGCCATAGCGCCCGATATCTGCGGGTGCCCCGTCTGGCCGAGGAACTCAGAACGCTGCGCGCCGCCGGTTCCTACACCAAGTGGCTGGCCCAACTGGCCAAGACCCAGGTGCTCGTGCTGGATGATTGGGGGCTGGTGGGACTGGATGCTCTGACGCGCGAGACGCTCATGGAAATCATCGATGACCGCGCCGCCACCCGGGCTACGCTGATCTCCAGCCAGTTGCCGATTGAGCACTGGCACGCTTGGATCGGCGAGCCGGCCTTGGCCGATGCACTGCTCGATCGGCTACTGGCGCAGGCGCACCGCATCGTGCTCAAGGGCGAGTCCATGCGGGCAGCGATACGAAGCGGCCCTCCCAAACTCCCCGACGCATAGCGCGTCACACGCAGCGTATGTCGGCCCCTCTGCGGGGCCGACATGACCTTCAACGTACAATCAGGTCGCGCGTGTTCTTGCCCTCCGACATGGCCGTGGTCACGATCATCGGAATCGGTGGTCACGATGCCCGGACTGCCCGGTCACGATCCCGGAATCACTGGTCACGATCGACCGGAATACCCACCAGGACACCGAGACTTTCAATTCGCTGGTGGAATCCGCTGCATTGGATATACATGCCTATATCATTCAGTGTAATGACCGCCAGTACGGCGATAGCCGCATTCGTGGCCCGTTCAAGGAGAGTTGGCGACGCGATCTGCTGCACGTCAAAGGAGGTATTGCCGATTATTGTGTAATTGGTGAGATTGACGTGGGGGCGTTGCGGGCGTTCCAGAGCAGTCATCGCTCACCGGAGGGGCCATTCAAGCCGGTTCCGGATGTATTTGAAATTGATCACGCCCGGCGTGTCTTGCCCGAGACTACAGACTGAGGGATGTCGGTCATGGAATTTCTGTCGGAGGCCGAGAGCGAAAGCGTGCTGCTGGATCAGCTGCGTGCGTTCGGTTACAGCATCGAACGCGAGGAAGACATCGGCCCCGACAGCCACCGGCCGGAGCGCGAGAGCCACGCCGAGGTGGTACTGAGGCGGTTCGAGGAAGCCGTTGCCCGCCTGAACCCCGGGCTACCGCCGGAGGCGCGGCAGGATGCGATCCGCAGGGTCGGTCGTACAGACCGTGCGGGCCTCGCGTCTCGATGTGCATGATCCGCAAGGCCTAATCTCCGGCGCGCTGGGCATCGCCGATGCCCAAGCCTTCCTCAAGGAGCGTGACTTATGAACGAAGCTGGGCAACTCGTCATCTTCGAAGCTGAAAACGGTCCGGTCCAGGTGCGGCTGGAGGGAGAGACCGTGTGGCTGACGCAGGCGCAGATGGCCGAGCTGTTTGGCACCTCCAGCGACAACATAAGCCTGCACCTCAAGAACATCTACAAGGAGCGGGAGCTTCAGGAGGCGGCAACTACCGAGGATTTCTCGGTAGTTCGCCAGGAGGGCGCGCGGCAGGTACGGCGCCGACTCAAGCACTACAACCTCGACGCCATCATTTCCGTGGGGTATCGGGTCAGTTCCGCGAAAGCCACGCGCTTTCGCCAGTGGGCAACCACCGTACTTCGCGAGCACCTGACCCGTGGCTTCACCCTGAACCGCCAGCGCTTCGAGCACAACGCCGCCGAGCTGGAAGCCGCGCTGCAGCTGGTGAGAAAGGCGGCTGCGGGCCAGGCGCTGACTGCCGAACAGGGCCGCGGTCTGGTGGATGTGATTGCGCGTTACACCCAGACCTTCCTGTGGCTGCAACGCTATGACGAGGGGCTGCTGACCGCGCCGGCGGGCAGTCCGGGCGGTGTGCTGCCGGCCCTGGACGAGGCCCGTGCCGCCATTGCGCAGCTGAAGGCTGACCTGATGGCGCGCGGCGAGGCTTCCGAGCTCTTCGGGCGCGAGCGTGGCGATGCCTTTGCGGCCCTGCTCGGCAATCTCGACCAAACGGTGTTCGGCCAGCCGGCCTATCCCACGGTGGAAACCAAGGCCGCGCACCTGTTGTATTTCGTCATCAAGAACCATCCATTCGCGGATGGCAACAAGCGCAGCGGGGCCTTCCTGTTCGTGGATTTCCTGGCACGCAACGGGCGTCTGCTGCGCAACGGCGAACCGGTGATCAACGACGTGGGCCTGGCAGCGCTGGCGCTGCTGGTGGCGGAGTCCGACGCCAAGAACAAGGACGTGATGATCCGCCTGATCGAGAACATGCTCGCCCTGCCGGGCGGCAGGGACGAGGGATAGACGCATGGCATTTTTGTCGGAGGCCGAGATCGAAAGCGCGCTGCTGGATCAGCTGCGCGCACTCGGTTACAGCTGTACTCGAGGTTTTAGCGTTTGCGCGGCCGGGATATGCCTTTGCCAACGAAGTGGAAGCAATAGATGCGTATTCCGCTGATTGTGGGCACCGATTCCGGTGATCGTGACCACCGTGCCCGACATGGGCAACTTTTCCTCATTCCGGCATCGTGACCACCTGTTCCGGGTGCGTGACCACCGATTCCGATGATCGTGACCACCGCTTTCAGGGCGGCAGAAACATGCGCGTTTGACCCCAATCCTGCGGTAGGGTGTCGGGCTTTTTGGAGCCCCCATGGCGTAACCACCCCTGTCAAGTAGACATCGGTCTGTAGAGATTCGGAGCCAAGGT
>NZ_JADGHH010000039.1 GCF_019689535.1 Pigmentiphaga sp. | reverse complement strand
ATTCGCTTTGCGCGTGACGCTTCTGTTGATGCAGAAGCGATCGGTGCAACGCGGGAGACCCGCAGGGACAAGAACCTATGAAAGCGAGCCAGCGCGCGCTTTCGGCGTTGCCGTGCGCGAGGCCCGGTCCGCGCAGGGGCTGGCGCAGGAGGTGCTCGCGGAACAGGCGGGCATCGCCCGGTCGCACATGGGCAAGATCGAGCGCGGCGAGCACATGCCCACGCTGGTGTTGATCCTGCGGATCGCGAAGGGGCTGGGGTGCTCGGCCGCGACGCTGATGGCCGCGACCGAGGCGCAACTGTCCGAGGAAGAGAGCGGCACCGAATAGCCATGCCGTCATGGCGGTGAGGTGTCAACAACGTTCTTGTACGTCAAGGCTGTGACTTGCCAGGTGTTCATTGCCACCTCGCATTTGACACTCGGCCTTTTTCGTAACATCATTTGTTTCATGAAAAGAGACAGCCGCCTCTCGTCTGTCCTGCATGCGCTGCTGCACATGGCCGAGCAGGATGGACCCGTTACCTCGGAAACCTTGGCGCTGTGCCTGGGAACCAACCCGGTCGTCGTTCGACGCACGATGGGATACCTGCGGCAAGCGGGAATCGTCACCTCCGA
Source organism: Pigmentiphaga sp. (assembly GCF_019689535.1). GTDB lineage: Bacteria > Pseudomonadota > Gammaproteobacteria > Burkholderiales > Burkholderiaceae_B > Pigmentiphaga. The sequence goes on along the minus strand of NZ_JADGHH010000039.1, from coordinate 21,771 downwards.
ACGAGGCCACGCAGGAGGATGGCGTATCCACGCCGACCTTGGCAGCGTCACCCTGCGTCAGTTGCACGAAGCCCTGGGAGAGCCGGCGACGTTTGCCATCGGCAACCGCAACGAGACACCGGAGTGTCTGGTCGAGCAGACGGTCAATGCGGCACTCGAAGGCACGTTTGCCGAAGCCGAGGCGCTGCTGCTCACGCGGTTTTCGGAAATCACCCTTGCCGATCTGGCCTCTGACTTCGCACGCCGGCATGCGGCCTTACGACACTCAAGGAATAAATCATGAATCACGACGTGATCGTCGTCGGCGGAAGCTACTCAGGCATGGCCGCGACCCTGCAACTGGTGCGCGCACGCAGGTCAGTGCTGGTGATCGATGCGGGCCAGCGGCGCAACCGCTTCGCCAGCCATTCACACGGATTTCTCGGCCAGGATGGTGTGCCGCCAGGTGAAATCGCTGCAAACGCACGCCGCCAGCTTCAAGCCTATCCAACGCTGACCTGGCTTGAAGGTCGGGTGGAAGCTGTCGCCGGGCAGGCGGATGAATTCACCGTCACGACGGCTGATGGCGAGTCGCACCTGGGGCGACGCATTCTGTTGGCGACGGGGGTGACCGACCAGCTTCCAGCCATCGACGGGCTCGCGCAACGCTGGGGGAAGACGGTTTTTCACTGCCCGTACTGCCATGGCTATGAACTTGGACAAGGCCGCATCGGCATCGTCGGTGCCAGCCCGATGTCCATCCATCAGGCTGAACTGCTCACGGATTGGGGGGATGTCACCTTGTTCGTCAACGGTGCATTGGAACTCAATGAGGAAATCAGGTCCACTTTGGAACGCCGAGGCGTGGTCATCGAAGAGGCGCGCATCGACAAAATCGAGGGGCATGCCGACGTGACATTGGTGGACGGAAGGCGACTGAGCTTTGCGGGCCTGTTTGTTGCAACGCGAACCGTTCCCTCCGACCCTTTGGCCAGGACAATCGGCTGTGCACTGGAAGAAACGCCCATGGGCATCCAGATCCGCACGGATGCCGAGAGCAAGACCTCGGTGCCTGGGATCTTTGCCTGCGGCGATGTCGCGCGGGCACCGCATTCGGTGTCGCTGGCCGTGGGCAACGGTGCCATGACCGGCGCCCAGATTCACCGATCACTGCTTTGGCCCGAGACGATCGAGCCAGCGCAAGCGGAAGGCCGCGCTCGATGACGTCGTTCTCCGACCCGACGGCTGTATCGGGCTATGCGGAAAGAACCGCGAGGATCGTGCCGGGCCTGTGCGACCTGCACCGGATGGCGGGCGTGCTGCTGGCCGAACGCGCACCGGCCGACGCGCGCATCCTGGTGCTCGGCGCCGGCGGCGGGCTGGAACTGAAGGCCCTCGCTGAAATGCAGCCCGGCTGGCAGTTCGACGGCGTCGATCCTTCCGCAGAGATGCTCGAACTCGCCCGCACGATCCTGGGCCCGATGGCGCCTCACGTGCGCTTGCACGAGGGCTATATCGACAGCGCCCCCAAGGGGCCCTTCGATGGCGCGACCTGCCTGCTGACATTGCATTTCCTGCCGCCAGCCGAGCGCCTGAAGACGCTGCAGCAGATGCACCTGCGACTCAAGCCCGGTGCGCCCCTTGTCGTCGCGCATCACAGCTTTCCCGGCGAAGATCCCGGTCGGGACAGATGGCTCTCGCGCAATGCGGCGTTCGCGGCTACTTCCGGCGTACCCGTGCGTCAAGCCGAAGGCAGCATCGCGGCGATCAAGGAACGGCTGCCCGTGCTTTCGCCCGCGCAGGATGTCGATCTGCTCCGCGAGGCTGGATTCACGGACATCGACCTTTTCTATTGCGCGTTCACCTTCAAGGGTTGGGCCGCCCATCGAGCATGAGGGGGTATCGACGATGCAAGACATAGGGTCGGCAGGCGCGCTTCCCGTGTGCAGCGAGGAGACTCTTAGCCGCGCACCAGGGACAGGTAGGGGTTGTCCGGCGGGACTTCCGCGAACAATGCCGAAGGCGCCGCCAACAGATAGCCGTGCAACCGCCGCGACTTGCGCGGTCCTGTGACATCGCAGGTCCAGATGTTCAGGCCGCTGTCCTGTTTGCGGTGCAGCCCCAGCTTCTCGAAGCGCTTTTGCACCCATTGCCAGTCGTGCAGATCGTCCTGTCGGGCCAGCGCCTGGATCTCCGGATGTTCCTGCACGTAGCGCTGGAAGACGCCGGGGCTGACCAGGTACGCCGTGCCATCGACGGTATGCACCAGTGCCTTCGCATCGTTGATGATGAGCTTGCGCGACTCGATGCCTTGCCTGAGCCAGGCGATGAAGGCTTCCCCGGACGGCGTGGCCTTCGCGGGAGCCGGCATCGTGGCAGGACCGGTCAGCGCCGAATGGGTCACTGTCACAGTTGCTCCGGCGGATGGTGACGGCGGCTCCGCGCCGGCGGACGATGCACCGGCGGTGGCTGCGTCGGACGCATCGAGCATCGACAGCAGATCGGAGACCGGGTCCGCGAGCCCGGCCGGGGAATCCGCCACCCCAGGGGGCGGTGAGGTGGCCGGGATGCCGTCGGAGCCCGGCGCTGCCTCATCGCCAGGGAGGGGCTCTTCCGTCGTGACCGTGCCGGCGAACGGTGCGGGACGCTCGCCCGACTCCCAGATCAAGGCCGGCGACAGGCGCAGGAAGGTAAAGCTGTGCGACCAGCCGGTGCCGCTCGTGACGGTCGCCCGCCAGATCGCCTTCCCATCCGGGGCGGGCTGCACGATGCCATGGTCCTGGAGCACCGAGAAGACGGCGGTGTTGTTCGATGGGATGCCTTCGATGCCCTGCGACAGGAGATGCGCGCGCAGTTTGTCGCTGACCGTCTTGCTGACGAGCCAGAGTGCGTCCTGGGTCAGCCATCCATCCGACGGGCCGCCGGGCTGGTTCAGCTTGAACTCCTCGCGCAGCAGGTAGCGTAGGCCATCCAGCAGCTTGCGCTGCAGCGCATGCTTCGGCGCCGCCATGGCCCTGGCCGGATCACCGCCGAGCGCCAGGGCCACCGATGCCTGGTCGGCCTTGACGACCAGCTCGCCCAGCGTGCCGGCATGCTCGTACTGGCCCGCCAGGACGTAGAGCAGCGCCGACCATAGATCGTGGTAGTCGCTCAGCCAGTCGAGGATGCCGGCATCGAGCACACGGGTGTAGAGCAGCCCAGTGGCGGCGCCATGCAGCCGGTACTCGCGATCCGTCCGGTAACGAAAGCGGTACGGCTGCCGCAGCGGCCCGTGCCAGGGGTGCCAGACCAGGCCATCGGCCTGCTCGACGTGCAGGTCGACCGCGATCTTGCCAATGTCGTGCAACAGCGCGGCGTAGGCGGTACCGGCGGCCCAGGCCTCGGCTTGCGCGGCCTGGGCCTCGGGCGAGGCGTCGGCCGGGAGCAAGTGGGACTGCCTCAGTTTGAGCGCGTAGGCCACGATCTCCAGGCCGTGGTCCAGCATGCCGCCCGGATAGGCGTGGTGGTGGTTCTCGGAGGCCGGGAACTGCTGGACCAGCTCGGCGTAGCGCTCCAGTGGGGCGAGGTAGAGCGTGGCGAACTGTCGGCGCGAGAGCGATGTGCGCTGCCAGATGTGTTCCAGCAGTTTCTGCCGACGCGGCGTGGCCAGCAGCGATGCGGCCGACTCCGGCCGCATCAACCCTTTCGGAGTTTCGATGGCGGATGTGGGCGGTGTGGCGGTGGGTGGCACCCGTTTGCGCTGGAACAGCGAGAGCATGGCGAACCCCCGGATGACGGGCTGCTCGGGGGCGCCTTTTGGCCTTTTCAGGATAGGGCCTTTCCCCTTGGCGCCCTTCCTTTGCCCCTTCCCAGCCCTTTGGCCTTTGTCGGAAGCCTTTGGGTATACGGCCGCTGCTGCGCGGGTGCCACGATGAATGCGGCATGGGGCAATCCCGGCAAGTGGGGCGCTGCGGGATGTTCGTCAGCTCTGGCCCAAGCCGGTGTCGAGGGCGGCGGATTGCGCTGCGAAGTCGTCGGGACGGCGCTTGCGGAAGGTTTCGAGATTGCTCAGCTTCCAGCGCAGTGCCGGCAGTTGAGCGGCGTGTTGGCATTGCACCAGCGACCAGTCCGGTTCTGCGCGCACCAGCCCGCTCAGAAACTGCTTGTGCGCGGTGCTCAGTCGCTGTGGCAGTTCGCGCCGCAGCCTGGCGCGAGCGTCGAGCAGTGTCTCCAGCGAGCAGTCCACTTCGGTCATGCCGACAAAGGCCCGCTCGTACTCGCCGGCGATATCCTTGTCGTTGCCGAACAGCACTTCGTGGGGCGGCCGGTTGTGGCCCGCCAGATAGATCACGAAGCACTCGACCATGCCGTCGCTGATGTCGCCCGATTCGTAGAGCTGCCACACGTCGAACAGGTCGCGGGGGTGCTGCCGATCCAGCGCGGCCACCAGCTTGCTGGCGTACAACTCGTCCGGTGCCAGAACCGGCAACTCGAACTCGACGCCGAACAGATCGCTGGTCTTGGCGCTCAGAGGCCGCCGCTCGACGGGCAGCACGCTGCCTCGAAACACGACGTTGACCTCGATCTTCACCTGGTGGGCGTCGTTCTCGACGATCAGCTTGGTGTCCCCCAGGTCCTTGGCCCGAACCAGGCGTGTCTGCACGCCCAGTGGTGCAAGGCGCGTGGCGATGGCGGCCAGCTCCTGGTTGATGGCTTGCAGCGCTTCGTCGCGCGGCGTCTGCCACGGGAGGTACACCACGTCGATGTCCACCGACAGGCGCGGCATGTCCCGCACGAAGAGGTTGATGGCCGTGCCGCCCTTCATGGCGAAGATGTCGTTGGCGAACACGTCGGGCGCGACGGCCAGCAGCAGGCGAACGGTATCCGCGTAGGTCTTATCCATGAGGTCTCAGGCTCAGCAGGGTGCCGTCATCGAGCCGGCTCATCCAGCGCGTGTTGCTGCCGGTGCGAACCGGGTACTGCTCCAGCAGGGCGTCGACATCCACGAGGCTGGTCTCGCGCGCCCAGGTGAGGAACAGGCGCACGGCCTTCACGCTGGCGCAGCAGGACAGCAGTTGCCCGAGCAAGTCCTTGCGGGGGGAACGCAGTCCATCAAAGATGTTGCGGGCCTCTTCGAGGCTCTGCTTGACACCGGCTTCGTACAGCAGCTCCAGAACGGCACGCTCGGAGGCAGCCACCCGCAGATCCTCGGGCAGGCCAGGCGGCGTGGTCAGAGTCTTGCTGGCCAGCGCCGTATCCGGCCAGTCGAACAGGCGGGCGTGGACATAGCGGGCCGGAAAGCGCGAGGTGAACCAGGCGGGCAACGCGAAACGACCGTCGCCCCACAGCACCAGCGTCTCCCGGCTGCCCAGGTTGTGCCGCACGCCCTGCAGGGCCAGGGCGCTCTTGCCGCCGACGTGCAGGCCGGGCACGCGCTGTTGCAGGAACTTCAGCGCACCGTAGACCCCGAACTCATCGTTCGGGAAGGCATAGACGCCATGGGCCAGGCGCACGAGCCACCCGCCGTCGGCATAGTGGGCGGCGAGCTGGGGCGACACCCCGAACTGGCTCAGGGTGGCAAGGTCGAACGGCGCCCCGCGGGGGAGTCCCGCCTGCAGTCGCTTGATTACCTGGTGCCGAGAATTTCCATCCATAGTCGCTTGATTACCTGGTGCCGAGAATTTCCATCCATGTTATAAAAATAACACAGAATCCAATCGACTCCTAGAGCCATTGCAAGAACGTGCATGGAAAGTAGCATAAGGTTTGATTTATCGTGCAGAATCTAATCGATCTGCGACCCGAGCCAACCCGGCTCTGCCGGCCGCAACCCGCCCTCCTGATCGCGGTCTATGCTGGAGGGCAGGCCACGACCGGCCGCTCCGCGAGGTGAGGCACCACTGAAGCCGAGGCATATGAGCATGACCACCAACACGCACAACGGGCGCTGGAGCCACCGGCTGGGCCGGGGGGCTGGCCGTGCCTGGCGTGGATACCTGCGCCGCGAGCAGCGTGTAGCCGGCAGGCTGGCGCCGCGCGGCGTGCGCCTGAGCAATGTCACGCCCAGATTCATCTCCAGCTTGCGAATCGTGCGTGACAGTGGAGACTATTCTATGTGGAGCCGCCGAGCGGCTCGGCCGAAGTGCAGTTCCTCGGCCACGGCGATGAAGCAGCGAAGATGGCGTAAGTTCATGTTTGCTCCCTATTGATGTGATCAGTCCACATGATCGTAGGGAGCCGAACCGGCGCGGAAGAATCACGTCTGTATCGGAATGCGAACCGTCCCGAGGGTGATGCTCAGATGCATTTCGCCCACGTCTCGGCCGACGGCGAGGTGTCGTGAGTTTCGCCGCGTCAGCCTCATGCCACAACATCAGGATGTGGAGCGCGCGCGCTGTGCGAAGCGTTCTTGGGTTTCGGTCAATGACGTGCAGGGGCGCAGTAAGTACGATGTGGGGTGCCCCGGCCAACAGGCGTACCGCGACGCCCCCGCCCTTGGCCACAACGGCTTCGTCAGCGTGCGGGACACGCCGGCCAGTCGAGGCGTCGGCAGTTCCACTGAGTCCCGTGTTCCTCCTGCACGCTACCGACGCGGCCCGTTCTCACCCTCTGGCGTGGTAGTGCGATCAGCAACGTGGCCGGCCGACCGTCGCAGCCCGGTAAGGCCTGACCAGCCGTACCATCAGCGCAGGAGCTACGGATGGACCGCCGCAGCGGAAAGGTGGGTCGTGGCGAGCGGGACACTACCCGGTTTGGCTTGACGTGGGGCTACTTCTTAAGCGCGAGCATGACGACGCCCGCGCCGGTGATGCAAACTGCCAGCCATTAACGCAGCGATGGACGCTCCCCGAGAAACAAGATAGCGAACGCGATTACCAGCACGATGCTCAATTTATCGATGGGCGCCACGAGTGAAACTGGACCGACTTGCAGTGTCCTGAAGCAGCAAACCCAGGATGCGCCGGTAGCAACGGCCGACAAAAAGAGAAACAATAACGATCTATTAGGCAGTTGGAGCGTTGGAGCGGATTACTCCATTTGCCGGTAAATAGCACAAACAGCGATAGAAGGACACCTATGAAAACAGTGCATACTAGGGTAACCAGGTCAGTGTCGATTCCCTGTACTCCAGTCTTGGCCAGACCGCTATCGCAGCCGCGAATATCGCAGACAGCAGCGCGCAAACTAGCCAGTCGCCGGATTCAGCCATGTTGAACCTGTTGCAGACAAGCAAAGTAGAAACGTGCAACTCTCCAGCCGGCGAGGCCAACGAGACTTCAGAAAGATTTGCCGGACCCTTGGGTGAGAACTTCAAACGCATACCCATGCTAACTGCCGCGAGGAAACTCCTGCCTATGTCGAGGTGTCATGTTCTCGTCGTCGAAGACGAGCAGACGATCGCGCAAAACGTCGTCGAATATTTGGAAGCGCAAGGGTATACGGTTGACATCGCTTACGATGGAAAGGCCGCCTTGGTGCAGTTGGGGCAGCAGACCTTCGATGTGCTGGTGCTCGATTTGGGGCTCCCGCGGCTCGATGGTCAGCAAGTCCTGCAGCAACTACGTCACCAACTGGGACTAACCCTCCCGGTGCTGGTGCTCACCGCGCGGGAAGCCATGTCTAGCAAACAAGCCTGTTTCGAGGCTGGCGCGGACGACTACTTGGTCAAGCCGTTCTCGCTGGCGGAGCTTTCCCTACGAGTCCATGCCCTACATCGTAGAGCGACTGGTGCGATGTCGAGTGGCCCGCTTCGCGCAGGACCGCTCAGGCTGGACCTGCGAGCGCAGCAAGCGTTTGTTGGCGACAAGGTTGTCCACCTTTCGCCGCGTTGCCTTAAAATCCTCGAAGTGCTGATGCGAGACCCCGGTCGGTTGGTATCGCGAGCGGAGCTTGAGGAAGCCCTCTGGCCGGACGGCCCGCCTGACAGCGACGCACTGCGAAGCCAGATCCACTTGTTGCGCAGGGCGCTCAGTCAAGAAGGGTTCAATGGCGTGGAAACCCGCCACGGTCTTGGCTGGCGATTGCAAACGGCGGACGAAGCATGAGCTTGCGCCGACGCGTCATGGCCGCACTGGTCTCTCTGGTCGCCCTGTTCACCCTCATCCAGGGCGGCATCGCAGTGCTGTCCCTACATGAACAGGAAGATGAACTCGTTGACGAACTTGTCCTGGCCGAGACCCATCGCTTGGCCCTTCGACTCGCGGAGAGCGGCCCCGCCGCAATAAGCAACAGCCTATTGCCGGAAAGCTACGAGGCGTGGTGGGTTGGCAAGGGCGGTTCCGTGCCTCGCCCACTGCCGGCGGAGATGAAAGACCTGACGGACGGCCCGCATTGGGACAGCTCGCCAGGGGCGGAATATCACATCATGGTGATGCCGGTGGCGGAGGGACGTCTATATGTTCGCTACAACGCCGTCCGCAACGAAGACAAGGTACGCGCCTTTGCCGTACAAGTTTTCGCGCTGGCATTGGTCTTCATCGGACTGGCGGCGTGGATTGCCAGGTATGTCGCCGCCGTGCTGATCGCGCCGTTGGAGAAGGTCGCTCAATTGCTTGACCACTGGGCTCCGGCATCCGAGCCCGGAGAGGCGCCTCCTGCCGATGAAGAACAACGTGTTCTCAAGGCCTTCCAGCGTGTTCAAGCCCGTTGGGAGCTGGGATTGGCTCGGGAGAACGAGCGTTTGACCGACATCCACCACGAGATTCGTACACCGCTTACAGCACTCCGCACGGACCTTGAGATGCTGCAGAGCCAGGGCCTGCGCGATGGCGATCATGCGTCGTCACAAGCCTCCAGGGGAGTCACGCCGTCACAGCGCCTTCAAAGAGCTCTCATCGCGATCGATGCGATCACCGGCGCGCTGGAGTCGATGCGTGCCCTGCGAACGGGTCAGGCGTCGCCGGCCGAACCTGTCCTGCTGGCTGATTGCATTGACGATGCGTGGGCAAGCCTTGGAGATCTGCCGGAGAAGCGGGCACTGACCCTATCCAACGAAGTCGGCAAGAAGGTGGTTGCAGTCGTGGACCGGCAGGCGTTGATGGCGATCCTGCGCAACCTGTTTCGCAACGCGGCGGAGCATGCCGCTCCAGCCAAATTGCGGGTCAGCTATGCGGAAACGCAACTGATCGTCGCCGACGACGGGCCGGGCATACCTGAAGAGGAACGCGCCTTCGTGTTCGATCGCTACTACCGCGGGCGGCTCGCCGACGCACCCGCCGCTCAGGACGCCAATCACTCGGCGAGCGACTTCGAGCGCGGGCTTGGCCTGGCCATTGCGCGGCAGGTCGCCGAGGCCAATGGATGGCATCTGAGCGTCACTGCAGCAGTCCCTAGAGGGACGCAGTTCTCGATTTCTTTTAAAGAAGCCCAGGCGATTTGACGGAACTTTGACGAGGTATCGACGGGAGCCTCACGACCCTGTCAATACACTGCTGAAGACTTTGAAAAAGGAGTCTTCCGATGTTCCGATCAGATTGCGGCACATGGCCGCCCCATAGCCATTTCTGGCTCCGTGTCGGCGTGTTGCTGCCTGTGGGGCTTGCAGCGTGCGCGCTGCTGTTCAGATACTCTGGACTCGATGCCGCGCTGAGCAGCTATTTCTACGATGCCGCGCAGCACCGATTTCTGGTCGGCACCAATGGCTGGATCGAACTGCTGGGCCATCGCGTCGGCAAGTCTGTCGTCCTGGTCTGTTGGATGCTGCTGCTCGCCGTCGCGATTGCCGCTCCGAGGATTCCAGGATTTGCCCGGCATCGCAGGCTGGTCTGGACACTGGTTCTGGCCATGGCGCTCGGGCCAGTCGTCGTCACGCTGCTCAAGAACATCAACAGCCACGCCTGCCCATGGAGCCTGAAGGCCTATGGCGGTGCCGCCGAATACAGCGCGACTTGGTTCGTGTCCCGCGTGGAGGCAGGTCGCTGCTTTCCGGGTGGACATGCGGCTGGCGGCTTCTCGATAGTCGCGGTCGCATTCGCCGGGGCAGTGCTGCGTCGCCCCAGGCTGTGCCGAGCAGGCCTTTGGCTGGGGCTTGGCGTCGGCGCTTCTTTCAGCATTCTGCAGGTCGCTAAAGGGGCTCATTTCATGAGCCACAACTTGTGGGCGGCAGCGATCGACCTGTGGATGGCGGCACTGGTGTTCAGCCCGCTGATGGCCCCGGGCCGAGCTTCCCCCTCGTATACGAACTCTGTCTCAGCAGAGGGTCAGCAATGAGCGGCCTGACATCGCAAGGCCGGATCGAAGCTGACGTCAGACAAGAGATCGCTGCAACACCCCCGAAGCAATGGTCTGTCGAGCGCTTGGTGCTTGTGGTCATCGGCCTGCTGGTGGTGTTTGCGAACCTGCCTTTCTGGCAAATCGCGCTGGCCGGCCGGAGTTTCGACGATCCGAAGACTTGGCAGTTCGTCTTCTCCACCGCGATGCTCATTGCTTGGCTGCACGCTGTGCCGGCCCTGATTCTGAGCACGCGCTTCACGGTGCGGCCAGTGTTGACCTTGTTCGTATTGAGCGCCCTGATTGCACAGCACATGATGCGGCAGTATGGCGTGGTACTCGATCCGTCGATGCTGCGCAATGCACTGCGCACCGACGTGCGAGAGGCCTCGGAACTTATTACGCCATGGTTTATCGCGAATGTGTGCTTCGCCAGCGTGGCTGCGGTCGCAATCTGGCGTATCCCGCTGCGCCAACATTCGTGGCGCAGGGCGCTGGGTGTGAGAGTGCTCACGGTGGTTGGTGTAAGCGTAGTAGGGATCGGTGCACTTCTGCTCGGATTCCAGGACTTTTCGTCAACCATGCGGAACCAGAAGGGGCTGCGTTATCGAATCACTCCTGCGAACGTCATCTATTCAACGATTCGCGTACTCGCCGACGATCTGAGAGATGCTGCGCGGACTGCTGAACCGTTGATGCCGATCAGGACTGCGAGCGCTGCGGTTGGCCAGAAGCCGCGGCTGCTGGTTCTGGTCGTCGGTGAAACCGCGCGGGCGATGAACTTCTCCCTCAACGGCTACCCGCGACCGACAAATCCAGAACTCTCCAAGCGCTCCATCATCAACTTCCCGCAGACGAGCGCGTGCGGAACTTCGACGGAGGTGTCGCTGCCCTGCATGTTCTCGTCCCAAGGACGTGCCGACTACGACGAGGCGCGCATCCGGGCAAGCGAGTCGCTCATCCAATTGCTGGCTCGCGCCGGCATGCGTGTCGTCTGGCTCGATAACCAAAGCGGCTGCAAGAATGTGTGCGCGGGCGTCGAGTTCAAGGATGTGTCCTCCAGCAGCATCGACTCGCCCCTTTGTCCGGGCAACCGCTGTTTCGATGGGGTTCTCGTGGAAGGCCTGCGCGAAATCATTGATGTCGCCAGCAAGGGGCCGGCGCAGGATACCGTGGTTGTCCTGCATCAATTGGGTAATCACGGTCCTGCCTACGCGAAGCGCTACCCTCAAGAGTTCGCCCAATTCAAACCAGAGTGCAAGAAGGCAGAACTGCGAGACTGCAGCAGGGACGAGATCGTCAATGCCTACGACAACGCCATCCTCTACACCGATCACATCGTCGCATCGATCATAGACCTGCTTGCTACGCAAGAGGCGCGGTTCGATGTCGGCCTGATCTACGTTTCCGACCATGGCGAGTCACTCGGGGAAAAGGGGCTCTATCTGCACGGCATGCCCTATGCGATTGCACCGCAGGAGCAACTGGCCGTGCCAATGGTCTGGTGGTTTGGCGGAACCGGCGCGCGTGGCTGGGACGGCATCGATGAGGCCTGCTTGCGCCGACGCGCGAGCCAGCCGGCGCATCACGACAATCTGTTCCATTCGGTGCTGGGGCTCTTTCGCATCGAAACGGAACGCTACGTCGCTGACCGGGACCTGATCGGCGCCTGCCGGCGGCAGCGGAGTGCGCCATGAGGGCCGTCAACCCGCACAAGGGCCGCACGGGGCTCGAACGAATCGGCTATGCCCTGGCCCACTCGGCGGAAGGACTCAGGGCCGCCTTCATGGGGGAGAGTGCATTTCGCCAGGAAGTGCTGCTCGCCTTCGTGCTCGCACCACTGGCTCTTTGGGTGGCTGGTGATTGGAGGGAACTTGCGCTGCTGATTGGCTCGCTCCTTCTGGTGCTGATCGTCGAGTTGCTCAACTCGGGCATCGAGGCCGCAATCGACCGGATTTCCTATGAGCAGCACGAACTGTCCAAGCGCGCAAAGGACATGGGTAGCGCGGCTGTGCTGATTGCGCTCGTGCTGTGCGGATTAGTTTGGTGCCTGGCACTGTGGGCGCGATTCTCATGATCAGCCGTCTTGAGCTTCGCTGGTTGCGCAAACCTGGCTGGGCGCGGCTTCCATTCTCTGTCACCATTCTTGCCACGGGACTCTTCTTCTTGCTGGCGCATGAAGCGGTGATCGAGCACGAACACGGCGCCCTGGAACTCTACTGGATGGAGGTGCTGAGTACGCTGCGCATGGAGGTGCTGACATCCGTATTGCTTTGGGTGAACCGTGTCCACGATAAGGTCATCGCCAGCCTCGTCATCGTGATCCTCGCGACGCAGATCTATCGGCGCCGCTGGCGCCAGTTCTGCCTCCTGCTCATCATGGGTCCAGGCGCCATGCTCCTGAACCTGCTAGCCAAAAATGTCTTTCAACGGCCCCGACCCCAGGTGGATGCGTTGGTATCCGCTCATGGCTATGCATTTCCCAGTGGTCACACGATCGCAGCCGCCGCCGTGGCGGCCATGCTCATTCATCTGACCTGGCGCGAAACAACATCGTCCGGTTGGCGCGGGGCGTCTGTGGTTCTTGCAGTGCCGATGGCCTTGGTGGTGGGGTTCGGCCGCGTGTACCTTGGAGCCCACTATCCGTCGGACGTGATGGCAAGCCTGCTGGAGGCTGTTGCCTGGTCCTGCCTTTGCATCGCGGTGGACTGCGATCGACCGGACCTCTCACGAACACCATGAACTGTCGAAGCACCGCGGACACCTCGTAGAGACGGGCATGGCATCGAAGGGATTGCTGCATGGATCGAATGAAACGGGTCGGAACGGCCGAGCCAGAACAACGAACAAGGAGGCCGTCATGGAACTGAGATTGCTCCGCTACTTTGTGGCGGTGGCTGAGGAACTGCACCTGGCACGTGCCGCCGAGCGGTTGGGCATCGACCAGTCGCCGCTGTCGCGTGCGATGCGCGACCTAGAAAAGGCACTGGGCGTGGCGCTATTCGACCGCAGCAACCGCCAGACACGCTTAACCTGGGCCGGCCAAGTGCTGTTAGTGGAGTGCCGGCGCGTGCTGACGACGCTGGATCAGGCCATCCAGGCCACAAAAGGGGCGGCACAAGGCTACCAGAGCTATTTGCGCATTGCTATCTGCGACAGCCTGGCTCAACCACGCGTCGCCACCTTACTTGCGCGAAGCCGCGAGGAAGAGCCCGAGTTGGGGATTCGGGTCTTCGAGTTGCCGTTCTCGCAGCAGCTCAAGGGGCTGCACAACGACCTGCTGGACATCGGCTTTGCGCTGTCGGATGCGGTCAACGATGGGTTGGTCGCCGAGCCGGCCTGGAGCGATCCGCTGTCGGTGATCGTGCCGACGCGCCACCCGCTGCTGGCGCACGCGCAGGTCAAGCTGGACGACGCTTTGAAGTTCCCGCTGGTGCTGTGCCATCCCGAGGCAGCTTCAGGCTGCCACCACCAGATCGAGGCGGTGCTCGGAGGCGCTGCTGTCGCGCCCAAGGTGGCGGATCGCGTGACGAGCCTGGGTGTGATGCTGACGCTGGTGGGAGCCGGCTACGGCATCGGCTTTTGCATCGGTTCGCAGGTGCAGACTTGGCAACGCCAGGACATTGCGATTCGGTCGCTGGCGGGCGCGCCGCCCACGCTGACCACCTACTTACTGCGCCGGCAGGGCGAACCCTCCGAACCGATGAAGCGGTTCATCGGGCGGGTGAAGGGCATGAGCCCGCCGCCAGATGATGGCCTGCCACCGATCACCGACTGACGTTGAACCTCGATGGCTGTGGGTAGCCGTCACCGGACGATGATGGAAGCGCTGCGTTGACTAGCACGCCAGACTGGTACAATATCTGGCCTTATCCCGTGTAGCGAATGGGAAAAACCCGTTATCAATCAACGGGTTGGATGCCGGGGATAGTTCCCTTCACCCGCTCCAGCTTTTCCTTTTTTTCCGCCCCCTCGACGCCTTTCTTCCCCCGCCTTCCGCCGGGTTGCGTGCGGTGCAGCGCTTGGATGCGCGGACGTGGGACGCTTGCCCCGAACTTGGGACGGCAGGCCTGTACTTTCTGCCCCCGTTGGAGCCCGTCACTGCGTACATTCAGGGCGTCTGGATTTCGGCCAGGCGTTTCTTGATCGAGGGATCAAATGGGCGTTTTTCATCAGCGCGCGAATTTGCGCAATTTCTCGGCACGCATGCCGCGCTTCGGGTGCGGCCTGGCGCTGGCGTTGTTCTTGTCCGGTTGCGGAGGAGACGGCGATCCGGTCTCCGAGGCCGAGCCACCGCCGTTGGGCGGCGCGCCTTCCGGCATTGCTTGCAAGGACTACGACGGCAAGCAGATGATCGTCAAGGCCAAGACCATCACTATCCATAACAACACCAAGGGCACGATTTATCCCGTCCTGGCGACGAGCAAGAATGCGGTCAACGAGTGGATACAAGGGTGCTTCCGGACCACGGAGCCACATCCGGCCACGCACGTCTACAAGTTGTATGTCAACGAGGGCAAGGGCATGGCGCCCAACTCGTTCGTGACGATCACGCTTCCCTTGTACAGCGAGCCGGCCAAGGGCACCTATATCACCTGGTGGAACGGCGGGCGCGTGGTGCTGGCGGACAAGAACGACCGGCTGCGCGACGGGAGCGACAAGAAGCTGGCCACGCCCAAGGACGTGACGTGCAAGGCTCAAGGGACGAGCTGTGCGCTCACGACCTATTCCAGCGAGGTCCAGTTCCCGGAGAATGTCTACGCCCAGCTGTCCGAATACACCTTCGGCGACTCCATCATTCCCGAGGGCCAGACCCTGCGCCTGCTGAAGCCGGAGAACGTCGGCTACAACATCTCATATGTGGACCACGTCTACATGCCCGTGGCCATTGGTCCCAAGAACAACCCGTACATCGGCTATAGCGGTTCGACCCAGGATTTGCCCGCCTTCCGGCAGCACCTTGCCTCGTTCCTGGATAGCGACACGGGCAAGGGTTGGCCCGTCTACAACCTGAGGGAACTGAAGCTGCCCGGCGGTTACAACATCTTCGCGCAGCGCTCAGGCACGCTGCCGCCCACCGACGACGTGCCAGTCAAGCCCAAGGACGGTTTTCCGCCGCCGACACGAGCATCCCGGGATGGGACCACGCCAAGATCCAGTCCATGTACATCCACGAGCTGCAATACAACCACCTGCATGAAACAGACTTGAACCTGCGGTTCAACCCGTACGTCGAACTGATCCACGACGACCTGAACATGAATACCTATGCGTTCTCGGTGGATGACGCGGTGGGCTTCATGAGCGAGTTGGGCGACGGCTTGGTCTTCACGGTGGGCGGCCCCAAGGGCCTGGAGAACGAACAGCAGTTCAGCTATGCCGATGGGTTTTCGCTCGCAATCGGGGTGCCCAAGTCCATGGAAGGCCACGCCAATAAACCACTGATCAAGAAATATGGGGTGTGCGCGTTGAACCACGATCCGGCGGACCGGGACTGCAAGATGGACAAGCAGGACGTGGTGATGCCGACCAATAGCCAGATTGCCGGATTCCGGGTCGGCACGGTGCCGTCGTACCCGATCAAGGTTCGGTTTACCGACCTCGACGACAACGTATACACCATCCTGGTCAAGGCCAAGTTCGCGGCCTGCACGGATGACATGGACGTTTCCAAATGTCCGGCCAATCGCCCGGAGATCGTGGACAAGGCCGAATGCAGCGTGGTCACCAGCAAAGGGCAGAAGCATGCCAAGTCGAATGACTGGTGCCTGAACGCCAATCCGAACCAGCAACGGGAAAAGCAGCTGACGAAAAACTACTTGAGTTTCCCGCAGCCGGTGGGATACATGGACTGAAGGCGCTGCGGGGCCCTGGTCGAATCTACCCGCGCCGCGCTGGGCTTTCGCTAGCGATTAATCACGAAGCCCGTGTCGATGACGCCGTACACGGTGACGCCGTCGCTGCTGGAGGCGTGGTCGTCGGGCGACCGGGGGCCCGGCGTACACGCCACGCACAGGGCAAGCAGGAGCGTATACATCAAATGGCGCGTCATGGGGTTTCCGATTTCGACAGAGGTGCGAGCTGTGCGTATTCCGGAATGCGCCGTCGTCCATCGCCGCTTCGGGCGATGGAACGTCAATGCAGGCGGGATGCCGGAATGCCGCGTCCGTCGAAGTCGGGGCCCCCTGCAATGAAGGCGCGCAGGCGCTCGTCGGTAATGAAGCTCGCGGAAGACGAAGCGCGCAACAGTTCCTCGGGAGGCATGGGTTTGGCGATGGCCCAGCCCTGTACGTAGTCTACGCCTAATTCGGCAAGCGCTTCCACCGTCTCGTAGTCTTCGACCCATTCGGCGATGCTGCGCATGCCGAGATTGCGGGCGAGCTCGACGATGGCCTCCACGATCGCGTAATTGGCCGGGTGCTCATGCATGCGCTTGATGAAGCTGCCGTCGATCTTCAGCGCATCGGCGGCGAATTCCTTGAGGTAGGAGAACGAGGTGTATCCGGCGCCGAAATCGTCGAGCGCGATCTTCGCGCCGCAGGCCCGCAGGCGGTCGATGAAGCGGCGCGAGTTGGCGATGTCGTGCAAGGCAACGCTTTCCGTAATCTCCATGCACAGGTATTTCACGACGTTGCCGAATCGGGACAGGATGCGGAACGTGTCCTCGATGAAAGCCTCGTCGTTCATCGACGCGCCGCTCAGGTTGACGCAGACGAAGCGGGTGTTGGGCAGGCGTGGCAGGTTTTCGGTCAGCCAGACCAGGGTGGAGGTCAGCACCCATTTGTCCAGTTCCCCGATGGTGCCGTTGGCCTCGGCCGCGGCGATCACTTTCCCTGCGGGGATCATGGCGCCCGATGAGTCCTGCATGCGCACCAGCACTTCGAAGTCCAGCGAGGCTTCCGGTGCGCGCAGCGACATGATGGGCTGCATGACCAGCGACAGGCCGGTGGGCGTGAAGGTGCTGCCGAGTTCCTCGATGAGGCGCAGTTCCTCGGCGCGTTCCTGGAAGGCGGGGGCGTTTTCCTTGTAGATCACCAGGTGCCCATGCTTGCCCTTCTTGGCTTCGCGGCAAGCGCGGTCGGCGGCCGACACCGCGTCCTGGACCCGCATCCCGGGCGTGACTTCGATCAGGCCGATGGACACCTTGACCTGGAAGGACCGGCGCCGCAACTGGAACGGCATGCTGCAGATGTCGCTAATGACGCGGCGGCACAATTCCGTGGCGGGCAGCATCGCGGTGTCGCGGAGCACCAGGATGAATTCGTCCCCCCCGATGCGGCCGACGTAATGATTGTCTGCAAGCGACCACTTGATCCGTTGGCAAACCTGCTTGAGTACCTCGTCGCCGGTTTGGTGGCCGTAGAGATCGTTGATCAGCTTGAAGCGGTCGAGGTCGAGGTAGGCCAGCGCCACCGGGCGGGACGGATCGATCTGCTTGAGCGAGTTTTCCAGTACTTGCTCGATGCCGCGCCGGTTCAAGGCGCCGGTCAGCGAATCGTTGTTGGCCAGGAACCGCAGCCGCTCGGTCGCCTTGCGGCGCTCAGTGATGTCCTGCAGCGAACCTTCGATGCGGGTTTGGGCAAGCGTGGCCTTGGCAAGGTACCAGCGCGCCTCGTGGCCACCCATGGGTAGGGCCTGGATTTCGGCTTCGCCGCCGCGTTCGGCGATCTCCTTGAGGCGCTCCCACGCGCCGGCCTCGAAGAAGTTTTGCCACCGCTGTTCTTGCAGCGGCCTGCCGGTCAGGCCCAGTTTTTCCTGCATGGCGGTGTTGGCGCGCACGAAGCGGCCATCCGGCTCCAGCGTGAACAGCCCGACGGGCGTGACCTCGTAGGCACGCTGCAGCTCGGCCTCGGCATGTTCGCGTTCGACTCGCTCGGTGCGCATTTGCTCGGCAAAGGCGAACGCCGCCACCAGGCTGGATGCGAGCGCGGCGGTGACGCTGTTGAGCGTGCCTATCAATGTCTTGAAGTCGAACGCGGCGGCGATGACTTCGGAGAAGCTGGAAAACAGCACGATGCCCAGGGCCGCCGCATACCACAATGCAGTGCGCGAGCGCGTGATGATCACCATCCGCGCGAGGAAGAAGACGACGACGAGGATCCCGAACGACACCACCACCCACATGGCTGGCAGGAACCGCGCGAAGTCGAGGGTGAATGCGAACGCGAGCAGCAGCACGCCCGCGCGCGACCCGGCCCGCAACAGCCATCCATAGCCGACCCGGCTGAGCTCGGTCTTCAGGAATTGGCTGAACAGGGTATAGGTGACGATGTAGTACGAGGCGATGGTCAGCTTGCGCACTATCGGCATCCAGTCTGCGGGGATGGCGCGCTCCAGCCATTGGGTATCGAAACCCATGGTAATGCCGCCCAGCCGCAGATTGCCCACCAGCCAAATCGCAAAGAGCACGTAGCGCGCATCGCGGTTGATCAGGGCCGTCATCAGGGTCAGCACCGCCAGCGTCAGCAACCCGCCCTCCAGCACGCCCGTGGAATGGTGGTACGCCACTTCGGAGAGCGCGAGCTCGTCTCGTGGCCAGGCCTGGACCGTAATGCGTGCCGGGCCGGAGAAGCTGCCACGGCAAAGCACCTCCCGCGGTTGGGTCGATGTCCCGAGGTCTAGCGCGAAGCCGGCCTTGATGGGCTGTAGCTGGCCGGTGGACACCGTGCGATCGGCTGATCCCAGCAGCTGCATGCCTTGGGCGTCCCAACAGGCCACCTCCTTGGCGTGGCGCGACGGGAGTTCGACGACCTGCGGCGCATTCGACGGCGGAACGCGGAATTGAAACCAGAAGGGCATCTCGGACAGCCGTGTGTCGTGGAACGTCACCGGCTGCACGTTGGCGAGAGCCTGCGCCGCACCAGCGGGAGAACGGTCCGGGTCGGTATCTTGCATCACCGCGAACGACAGGGAGCGGTTCCCGTCGGCGGTGTAGATGTGTTGCCCGAGCAGGAGGGCAATGAGCGAGAAGACGAAGATGGCAGCCGGTACGACGTAGTAGGAGAAGTTGCGCAGGAACCAGTCGATCTTCGCTGTGATGCCGGTTGGGGGTTCCGCGGAACGGTGCTGCATGTTCGCCTTTCGCTCGTGGGTGATTGTCGATGTCGCGGCGGTCCGCCCGAAGGCGGACCGCCTTGCTTGCCGATTTCAGATTTGCGGCTGCAGTACCGCCTCCTCCCTCTTCGGCGCATTGCGTAGCGCGTCAATGTTAATCAAATTCCCGTCAATCCGAATGTCCGGATGATGGGTCTTGAACACAAACTGGTACAGCGGGTGCCTTCCTTCCCGCCAGCGCTTCTCGGCCGTGGCGACCTCGAATGCCAGGACGCGGTGCGGAATATTGCCGGCATGCCGCATGGGAATGAAGCCCTGGCCCGGAAAGACCTCGCGGAACATGAGGGCTTCATATTGGCGATCCAGCGGCGAGCGGCCGGCGATCACCATCCAATCGATCCCCGCGTAGACGCAGAAAAGAAAATACGCCTTGAAAAGCGCAGTCTTGGCGACCCGGCCCGTGCGTTCGCTGGCTACGCCGAGGCGGGTCGCCTCGGCCAGTGCGTGGCCGGCCAGCCAGTCGGGCAAGGTGACTGACTGCTCGAGCCAGAGCGGCCCGCACATATTGGTCTGGATCCGCATGGTGCCGAGCGGTGCGCCGTCGAGCTTGGACTCGGCCAGCAGGACGACGGAGCCGGGGTCGTGGTCGTAGGCCTCCGCGGCGCCGAGATGCCTGGCGATTTCGGGCACGTGGCGGGCGTAGGCCGACTGACGCAGGGCGATGGCTTTTTCGAGGGCCCCTTCGTCGCGGGCGATCCGCACCGTGAACGGCAGGACTTCCGTCGTTTGTTCGGAAAGGGGCAGGAGTTGGCCCGAATGCCGGGCGTACGCGTTTTGGTGAGACATATCGCTTCCTCGTAAGAGCTAGAAGTTGCTCCCATTGCGGATATCGCAATGGCGTTACGAGATTCGCACGTCTCGGCCTGAAGGTGGTTACAAAAGCGTAGGAATGAGGGTCAGCCAGGAGGACGAGTCCGCCCGGCCTGCGCGGGGTGTCAGCCCCCGCTGAGCGAGGTCCAGACCAGGCTCGCGCCGGCCAGCAGCAAGAGGCCGCACACGAGCCATTCGACGGCCCGGCGCGGGATGCGGGGGGGATGGCGGGACTGCCACCAGGAGACCCCGGCGACGACGGGCACGGCGCAGGCGGCAAGGAAAAGGGAGTGCCACGTCAGCTGCCCGCTTCCCGCCACCAGGACAAGGCGCAGGGCGGCATTGGCCGCGAACATCATGAACAGGCATTCCCGGACGGCGCCGCGATCCATGGGCTGCCGGTAGAGGTGGTAGACCATGGGCGGCCCCGACGTGGAAAACAGCCCGCCGAGCAGGCCGGACAGGCCGCCGAAGAACCACAGGGCCGGCTTGCCGGATGGCCGCTCCCGCGGGCCCCCCTGGATGAGCAACAGCACGGCACACCCCATGATCGCCAGGCCCAGCAGCAGGCGCAGCGTGGTGACTGCGTTGGTGCTCAGCCATTCCAGGAGCACCACCCCGGCCAGTACGCCGAGCAGGCTGCTGGCCAGGACCGGACGCAACAGTTCCCAGTCGAAGCTGACGCGGTTGTAGCGCCAATAGGCCCAGGCATTCACCAGGCTCAGTACGCTGGCAACATTGGCGGCATCGGGAATGGGCATCAGCCCGAAGGCACCCACCATGCCCAGCAAGAGCAGCGCGAAGGCGAAACCGGTCAGGTTTTGGCAATAGGCGGCGACGCCTACGCTGGCGAGAAAGAGCAGGACGGTCGATGCAGTCATGCTTGGGCCCAGGCGTCCGGAAAGGCTCCGCACGCCATCGTCAACCGGCCTGGAGCGTAGCGGAAATGCTGGCTGCGCTGCGTCGGGCGTGCTGGGCTAGGGGTGAGTCGGGGCGCAATTCGTCTTCGAGTGCGAGTCCGGCCACGATCAGCGCGGCGACCGCTTCTCCATCGCGGCCGTAGATAGGGCAGGCGAGTGTGCCGACGCCAGGGCGCATTTCGCTGAGCGCGAACGAGATGCCGTGGCCGGCCCGGATGGTTTCCAGCTTTTCGCTGACGGCGGCGTAACGCTCTGCGCCGATGTGCGCCGCGCCTTTTTCGGCTGGCCACGCCGCGAGGATCGCGCGTCCGCTGACGCTGGCGTCGAGCGGAAAGTGCGTGCCGATGTCGGCAATGATGTTCAGCGGCACCGAAGGGGTCCAGATACGTTCGATGATGACGACTTCGTCGAGCGCTGGGACCGAGATGGAAACGACGGCCCGGCGCTTGCCCACCCCCTTTTCCTGGAGCTCGATCGCGTGCGGCAGTGCTGCCCGGCGTATGCCCAAGCGGTCGTGATGGGCGGTGCCCAGTACCAGGCACTTGGGCCCGAGCGTATAGGTGCCCTCGCGCGCCTGCACCATGCCCCAATGCGCGAGCGTGCGCAACACGCGATGCACGGTGGTGCGGTCCAATCCCGTCGCCTGGGCCAGTTCTAGCGCCGAGGCGCCCCGGGGCGTGCGCATGAGGATGTCGAGCAGCGTCATCGCGCGGTCGATCACCTGGACGCGGTTGCCGGATTGGGCGGCGGGGGCGGAAGG
>NZ_JADGHH010000238.1 GCF_019689535.1 Pigmentiphaga sp. | reverse complement strand
CGGGATTTCCAGGGATACGGACAAAGCGGCGCGACGAATTATGTCAGCGCCGGTGCATCGTATGCATTGTCACCCCGCACGAAGCTCTATGTGGGGCTCGGGCACGGGCGTCCGGCCAACGAAGGAAGCCGCACCAATGTCGGCGTGGGCCTGAACCACAGCTTTTGAACTATGGGCCCGGCGAGGGAGCGGGTGCCTCCGGCTGGGGGCCGGGCCGTTTTGCTGGCAATGCCGCTCCCGCACCGGGCGTGGCCGCGGGTTCGTCCGCAGCGCTTTCGTCCGCATGGGTGGGGTCGGCGCCGGGCGCTGGACGCGCCGGTTCCGGCGGTTGGACTTGAGCGTCGGGCGCGTCGTTTTCCACGCGAAACCGGAGGGTGCCAATCATTTGGCCGGCATCCGTGATCACCTTGACCTGCCAGCGACCGCGCGGGTCGGCGGGGAAGTTCTGCTTGTGCGTCCAGGCGCGATAACCTTCTTTGCGTCCGCCGCGGATATCGAGCGCGATGCGGTCCACTTCCCTGCCGTTGTGTATCCACACGTGGTAAATGTGCTCTCTCAGGCCCAGCGGAGCATTGATCGCCGTGTACGCATAAAGGCCCCGGGCATGCAGCTGCTCCGGTCGTATCGATTGCACGCGGTGGCCGGCCTCCATTTTGCTGCGGTCCAGCTCCGTCGAGATCGCAACCTCGGTCAACCACAGCGTGGCGGGGGGAACCCACGGCCGGGCCAGCCACCCGGCGGAACCCAATGCCGCCATGAGCCCGACGGCAGCCCATTTGCGCCATCGCGCCTCGACTGACAGCAGCTCGGAAAGCGTCGGAAAGGACAGCAGCACGGCCACTCCCAGTGCCAGCTTATAGCTATCGCCGGTCGGGACGCGCAGGATCAGTGGCAGCGCGGTGAGCAAGACCGCGAAAAGCGTGAAAGTGTGAAAAGTCAGGAAGAGCCAGCGGCGGGTCGAGAGCCACTTGAAATAAAGGGGATCGACTAGGGCGATGAGGGCGGCGGTGCCGAGCAGTCCAGTGAATAAGGCCTGCCCGCTATTCCACGTAGTGGCCGTGTAGAGAAAGGGCAGGACGAAGAACAACCCTTCCTGGTGGATCATTTGCGTGACGTAGCGGAGTACCGGGACGGGTATGGTCCAGCCGAAACGTTGGGCAATGCGTTTGCGCAAGGCCTGTTCGATCATCAGCCAAGCCCAGCTGACTAGCATGACGATCGCGATGACGCGGGCGAAGGCCTCGTGGCGATCGACGGTGACGAAGCTGACGATGCCCGAAATGAAGCCGAAGACCGCGATGGTGCCCGGATAGCGTTGAGCCAGCGCGATAAGGCGGAGCAGCAGAGTTTTCCAGATAGGCACGGTACGTCCGGCGCGGCGCACGGAAAGGCGGGGGCTGCCTGGCTACAGGCGCATCGCCCGGCTGGCCGGCCCATGCATGTTAGCACCGTCATGGGGTCGGCCGGACGGGCACGAAACTTGTTGCCAGCACCGACTTGTTCGGACGCTGCCAAGGAGATCCTCATGCATTCGGCTCCCCGTTACGGATTGTTGATCGCGACCGGCCTGGTGGTTGGTTTGTGTGGCATCACCCTGGCGGTGGGCGGCGCCTGGCTCATTGCGTTGCGTGGGTCCTGGTTCTATCTCGTCGCAGGGGCGGCCATGCTGGCATGCGGCGTACAGTTGGCGCGCCGCCGTGCGTCAGCGTTGTGGATTTTCGCTGCCCTGGTCTTGGGTACCTTGCTCTGGGCCCTGTGGGAGGCCAGCCTCGATTGGTGGCCGCTCGCTGCACGCGGGGACGTAGTGTTCCTGATAGGACTATTCCTCTTGACGCCATGGATAGGCCGTCGGCTTGACGCGGCGTCCCCCTCGTCGATGTCCGGCACGCCCTCCGCGGCGTTGAAGGCGGGACGCGCTGCACTCACGGTCGCGCTCGGCCTGTTCTTGGCGGTGGGCATCGTTTCGTGGTTCGTGGATCCGCACAAGATCGAAGGCGTGGTGAGCGATGCTGGGCCGGCGCCAGCCCCCGGAAGCCGGGTGGCCGAATCCGAATGGACGGCCTACGGCGGCACCGGCTACGGCCAGCGCTATTCGGCACTGGCCCAGATCACGCCGGACAATGTCGGGCGACTGGAAGAGGCGTGGGTATATCGAACCGGGGACGTGCGCGGCCGCGAGGGCGATCCGGAGGAGACGACGTTCCAGGTCACGCCGCTGAAGATAGGCAATCGGCTGTACCTGTGCACGCCGCATCAGTCCGTGATTGCGCTGGACGCCACCTCGGGCGAGGAGTTGTGGCGCTACGACCCGCATGTCCAGGAAAAACTGGCCCTGCAGCATCTGACGTGCAGGGGCTTGTCGTACTACTCGGGAGCATCTGCAGGTGATGCGATGGCAGTCGCAGCTGCGGCGCCGGAGGGGGAAGGTGCAGCGCCCGCTGGACGTCCCGCTTCGGATGCGCCCGTACCTTTCGCTGCTGACGGGCCTGGCCCGTCCATTGCCGCCCGGGACGGCCCCACTTCCGCATCGTGCGCGGCTAAGTTATTCATGCCCACGGCGGATGGCCGGATCATCGCGATCAATCCCGAAGACGGTACCGTATGCGCCGACTTCGGCGGCGGAACCGGCCAGATCGACCTGTGGCGCAACATGCCTAATGTCAAGCCGGGGTCGTATTACTCGACTTCTCCTGTCGTGGTGGCGCGGGGCCTGATCGTCGTGGGGGGCACGGTGCTCGACAACGTGTCGGTGAACGAGGCCTCCGGCGTGATCCGTGCGTTCGACATTCGTTCCGGCCGACTGGTATGGAACTGGGATTCCGGCAACCCAGACGACACTGCGCCGATCGGGGACGGCCGGACTTACACCGCCAACTCGCCTAACAGCTGGTCGATATCGAGCGTGGACGA
This sequence comes from Pigmentiphaga sp., assembly GCF_019689535.1. GTDB lineage: Bacteria > Pseudomonadota > Gammaproteobacteria > Burkholderiales > Burkholderiaceae_B > Pigmentiphaga. The sequence goes on along the minus strand of NZ_JADGHH010000238.1, from coordinate 1,709 downwards.
AGATCTCGGCATGGTCTACGTCCCCCTCGGCAATCAACCGCCGGACCAATGGGGCGGGAATCGCAGCGAGGGCGCCGAGAAGTACTCGTCGTCGGTGGTCGCGCTCGACCTCGATACGGGCCGGGTGCGGTGGTCATTCCAGACCGTGCATCACGACTTGTGGGATTACGACGTGCCTGCGCAGCCCAGCCTGATCGATTTGAATGTCGGCGGGGCGACCGTACCTGCACTGGTGCAGCCCACCAAGCAGGGCGAGGTTTTCGTCCTCGACCGGCGTACGGGCGAACCGGTGCTGCCCGTCTCGGAGAAGCCCGTTCCGCAGGGGGCCGCACGCGGAGACCGCACCTCCGCCACGCAGCCGGTTTCGGTGTTGTCGTACGATCCGCCGCCGCTGACCGAAGCGAGCATGTGGGGTGCCACCCTCTTCGACCAGCTGGCGTGCCGCATCATGTTCCGCAAGCTGCGCTATGAGGGCCGGTATACGCCGCCCTCGACCCAAGGATCACTGGTCTACCCGGGGAATTTCGGGGTTTTCAACTGGGGCGGCATCGCCGTCGACCCACATCGCCAGATCGCATTCACCACGCCGACTTATCTCGCGTTCGTCTCGCAGCTGATCCCGCGCCAGGACGACACGACACTCTACGTACAGGGGCGCGACCGCCCCCACGACAGCCTGCCTTCCCTCAATGAAAATTTCGGTGCACCGTTCGCCGTCAGGCTGAGCGCCTTTACTTCGGCGCTGGGACTGCCCTGCCAGGCCCCGCGGTGGGGATACGTGGCGGGCGCAGACCTGCGGACCGGCGAAATTGTCTGGAAACACAAGAACGGCACCGTTCGCGATAGCTCGCCTCTTCCGCTGCCGTTTCGCATGGGTGTGCCGAACCTAGGTGGACCCGTCATGACGGCGGGCGGCGTCGCCTTCTTGTCCGGCACGCTCGACTATTACGTCCGGGCCTACGACGTGCGCAACGGGGCACAGCTTTGGAAAAGTCGCCTGCCCGCAGGCGGCCAGGCGACGCCCATGACTTATCTCGGTGAGGATGGACGGCAGTACTTGCTGGTCGTGGCCGGGGGCCACGGTTCGCTGGGCACGAAGGCGGGCGATTATGTCATCGCCTATGCATTGCCACGGGACGGCGGGTGAATTCAGGAGGCCACCACCACCATCCAGGTCACGCCGAAGCGGTCGGCCACCATGCCGAAACGTGACGAGAAGAAGGTGGGCGTCATCGGCGCCAGCACCTGGCCTCCATCGCCCAGCGCGGCGAATAGGCGCTCGGCTTCCGCGTCATCGGCCGCACTGATGGACAAGGCTACGCCCTTGAACTCGGCAGGGCCCTTGCACATGCCGTCCGACCCCATGACCAGGGTGTCGCCGACTTGCAGCGCCATGTGCAGGATCTTGTTTTCCGAACCAGGCGGAGGCGCGCATGACTCGTCCGGCGGTGCCGGGCTGTCCTTGAAGCGCATCATCATGACGACTTTTGCGCCGAGGGTCTTGCCGTAAAACTCGGCCGCTTCTTCCGCGCGGCCTTCGAAGAACAAATAGGGCTGGACTTGCATGTCGACTCCTTGGAGGGGATTGCCGAAACGAGGGTGCAGGAAGAAGGTGCGCGGATTGTGGACAGTGTTCACATAAATTATCAGAGATAATGGACAGTGTCCACATGGAGTTTGAATGACGCGTCTGGCTACCCCCAAGCCCC
>NZ_JADGHH010000237.1 GCF_019689535.1 Pigmentiphaga sp. | reverse complement strand
AGCGTTTGGCTGAATCCAGAGAAGGAAACGACCGTTATCCATGTGCATAGTGAACTAGAAGCAGCATGACTCATGTTCCAACTACATTGACAGACGCCGGGGGCGGGCCATTTACATGGACACGGACATGCTCGTGCTGTGCGACCTGGCAGAGCTGTGGCGCGTGCGCATGGCGCCGGGCAAAGTCCTCACGGGCAAAGGGCGCAAGCACTCGTGGCGCTTTTGCGTGGCTGTCTGGGATTGCGCCGCGGCGCGCGCCCATTTGCCGCCCATCGAACGCCTGCGCGCCGACCCGGACTCGCATCGACGCATGATGGAATACTTTTCCCAGCGGCCCGAACTCATCGAACCGATGGGTTCAGACTACAACAACATCGATGGCGAAAAGGCGGCGCTCGAGCAGATCCGGATCCTGCATTATTCCGACATGGGGACGCAGTTCAGCCACAAATACTCGTTCCCCAGGCTGCAGCAAGAGGGGCGCAGGCATTGGTTCGACGGCCAGGTGCTACCCCATCCCCGGGCCGACCTTGCCGAATTGTTCGATCGTTACTATCACGAGGCGCTGGGCGCGGGATATGCGCTCGAACGCTACCGGGCGCCGCATGCCTTCGGTGAGTTGCCCAAGGCTTCGCAGCGCGATTACGCCGGCAACCACCGCACGCGCCGTCGTTCGTTCTGGTCACGCCTTGGGCTCGGCCGCTTGATGGGGTGACGTTTTTTCAGAGCTTCGCGGGGAGGCCGCCGCGACGACGGCTCTTGACACGTCCGCGCCTCGGATCGTGCAAATACCGCTCATCCGTGCATCGCGCCGGATATGCTTCAGCGCACGAGACGTTACGATAAAAAACAAGTTGCGACAGAGTGCTCGGTACAGTGGTACGGATGTCATCCAAGCACTGTGGAGTCGCCATCAAACAGGTTCCGTATCCGATACAGAGGGGCTGGTCCGTTGCCTTCGTGATGTCGCCGCGGATCGGAGATACGCTCATTTCGATGGTGGTCGCCAACAACCTGGCTCGCCACGGGGTGGACGTCACCCTTTACAGCGACCACCTGCATGACATGCGGAACTGGTTCCCCGGTTTCCGCATCGAACCCGCGTTGCGTCCGCCGCAGGCCCCCGCCGAGCTCGCGCGCCATGACATCGTGCTTCATGCTTATGAATCTGACGTGGTGGGCGATCATCCCCGCTGCTGGGTCATGGACCGGTGGCCGACGTATCGGCAGGTCAAACCCATGGTGGATATCCAGCTGGAGATTTGCCGAGAGTGTTTGGGCCTGCCCGATCCGCTCACGCGCGAGAACGGGCTGGTGCCGCCGGTCGATGCCGGTGGGGACAAGGTACGCAACCGGGTCGTCATCCATCCCACCGCGAGCGATCGCCAGAAGCAGTGGCTGCCCCGGCGTTTCCGGGAGCTGGCCCAGGTTTTGCACGGCCAGGGCTACGAGCCGTGTTTCGTGGTCGAGCCCAACGAACGCGCCGAGTGGGCGTGGGTGGAGAAGCAAGGGTTTCCTCTGGTCTCGTACGCTGCGCTGGACGATCTCGCACGCTGGTTGACCAAAGCGGGGGTCTTTGTCGGCAATGATTCGGGCATCGCCCACCTAGCCTCGAACCTGGGCGTTCCTGCCGTTTCCCTGGCCATGCGTCCGCGCATTGCCCGCAGGTGGGCCCCGGGGTGGGCGCCTAGCCTGGCGATTACCCCGCCTCCGGTAATGCCGGGCCGGTGGCTGCGCGAACTCTCCTGGAAATATCTGTTGTCGGTGCGCAAGGTGGAGAGGGCCGTGGAAGCCCTGCGCCGACGCGTCATGAACACGCCCCTGGCCTTTGGCGCTGACTTCGCGGGCGGGCCTCCCGCGCCGCTTGGCCGCCCGGCAAACACCCCCGCAAGCACTATGCTTTCGACCATCACCGATCGTTTGCCGGGTCCGCACCAACCTACTCCCTGAGCGCGGTTCCCACGCGCGCCTGGCTTTGTGGCTCGCGCACGCGGGGTTCCACTGGTGAAAACGCGTGCTGCGTCGATCGACGCGGCACGCTCCCGATTTGTCTCATCGGGCAGCCTGTTTTACGCTTTCCCATTTGCGGCGCCGGGGGCGCCTGCCTGCATTTTCCAGACTCGCTTTCTCATTCGGAGACTCTCTAGTGGTTCGACTCGCAACGACAGCATCCCTTTTGTCCTTGCCAACGCAGCGCGATGCTTCCCCGATCCGCCGCAAACTGTCGAAGCCCTGGCCGCTCCGTTTCCTCTTATTGTTAAGCCTGCTGTGTGCGTTGACCTTGGGCCGGCCGTCCTCGGCTGCCGATGCGGCCGGCGCGCAGGCGGCGCAGGCGCTCACGCCCGCCGCGCTGGCGGACGTGCTGGAAAACCCGGAAACCCGCAAGGCGTTGATCGAACAATTGCGTGCACAGGGACAGAGCGCTTCCCAACGGCAAGGCGAGCCTCCCGCAGGTAAGCCGGCCGGTGAAAGTCCCCCAGGGTGGCGGCAACGGATCACCGAGGGAACCCAGCGTTTCCTGTCTGGCCTAGTGCTGGACGTCGCGCAGGGGGCCTCCGATATCCGGGACTTGTTGTCCGGGAAAGGGCTGGGGCTGGAAGATGACGCGACGACGCAGGCTTTGCGGCGATTGGCGGTCGCGGTGGCAACGGCTCTCGTGGCGTTCGTGTTGATGCGCCTGGTTGCGCTGTGGATATACCGCCGCATCGATGATTGGGTGGCTGGCCTGGGATGGAACACGAAGGGTGGGCAGGAACCGGTAAGCATGCCGGTCCTCGTCCGGCGCGCGGGAGCCATTGCGGGTGCATTGGTCATTGACGTGCTGGTGGTTCTGCTCGCCGCCGGAGCCGCGTATGGCGTGGGCGTGTACGGCGGCCCGGGGGGCGGGGCTGTTGACCCCATCGTCGCAGTGTTTCTCAAGGCTTTTCTCGCCGTCGAGATCACCAAGGTCCTGGTGCGTACGGTTTTTTCGACGCGCTATCCGCATTTGCGCTTGCTGCCGATGTCGGACGACATGGCCAAGTATTGGAATGGATGGTTGATCGTCCTGCTCACGGCGGCCGGCTACGGGACGATGCTGGTCGATCCGGTGGTGTCGCTTGCGCTCTCGCGGGCCCTGGGGCGGCTGACCGGATTGATCATCATGCTGGCGGTCTATGTTTACGCGGTGCGCATCATCTGGCTCAATCGCCTTCACGTCAGAGAGAAACTGGCGCACAGCGGCGCCCGGACACTGACTTTCCTGGGTACCTCGCCGCGCTTGCTGGCGCGCGTCTGGCACTGGCTCGGGATCGGTTATTTCTCCGTGCTGTTGGTCGTGAGCCAGCTGGATCCGACCAATGCCTTGCCGTTCATGGTCACGGCAACGCTGCAGACGCTCGTGGCGGTAGGCGTGGGCAGCCTCGCCACCTTGCTGTTGAATAGCTTGCTGGCCAAGCCGATACGGATTTCCGATGAGCTGCGCCTGCGCCTACCCATGCTCGAAGCCAGGTTGAACGCATATGTGCCGACTGCGTTGCGGATCGCGGGCTGGGTGGTGCGCATCGTCGTCTTGCTCCTGGTGCTGGATGCCTGGCGTGCGTTCAACTTGTCCCATTGGCTGACCTCGGGCGCAGGGGCAGCCGCCATCGGCGTGGCCGTGAACGTGCTCATCGTCTTGTTGATCGCGGCGCTGACCTGGACCGTCGTTGCCAGCATCATCGAGCATCGCCTGCATGTTCGCGAGGGGCGGCCGCTGCCGACGGCCCGCGAGAAAACGTTGCTGTCGCTGTTCCGCAATGCCGCACTGATCGTCATCGTGACGATGACCGTCATGGTGGTGCTGTCCCAGATCGGCATCGACGTGGCGCCGCTGATCGCCGGGGCGGGCGTCGTCGGCCTGGCGGTGGGGTTCGGCGCCCAGAAGCTGGTGCAGGACATCATCACCGGGATTTTCATTCAGCTCGAGAACGGGATGAATGAGAATGACGTCGTCCAAGTGGCCGGCGTGTTTGGCACCGTCGAAAAAATGACGATACGTTCGGTGGGCATCCGGACTTTGGACGGCGGGTATCACCTCGTGCCCTTTTCGTCGGTAGACGTAGTCGCCAACCACATGCGCGATTTCTCCTATCACTTGGGCGAGTACACCATCTCGCATCGCGAGAACGTGGACGAGGCCATGCAGCATTTGCGCAATGCCTTTGCCGAACTGATGACCGACGAAGTGCTGGCGCCCGAGATACTCGAGGACATCGCTATTCCCGGCGTGACGGCCGTCAACGAGAAAGGCGTCACCATTCGCGTGTTGATCAAGACGAAGCCAGGCATGCAGTGGGCCGTGCAGCGTGGATATAACCGGTTGGTGAAAAAGCATTTCGCTGCCGCCGGCATCGAGCTTCCGTACCCGCACATGGTGGTGTACTTCGGGCAGGACAAGAGCGGGCATGCGCCGGCGGCCAGGGTGGAACTCGAGGCGCCGGCGCCTGCCGGCACGGCAACCCCGCGCACAGACGGCGCGGCGTAGGACCGTCGCAGCGGCACGCCTGGAGGCTCCCATCCGCGTGGCGGATGGGAGCCTCGGTCAGGCGGTCTCCTTGCGGTTGTTTCCTCCCTGGGGCGTCGTGCGTGCCTTGCCCCTCACTTTGTTGACTGTGTTAT
>NZ_JADGHH010000236.1 GCF_019689535.1 Pigmentiphaga sp. | reverse complement strand
CCTCCCCACCCAGGTGAGCGTCATTGCGCCCGCACCCGACCATAGCCAAAACGAATATCGACGACGGAGAAATTCATTCTCCATGACAATCGGGATTGCCTAGACTTGTACCGGCGAAAACCGGCTCACTCCCACGAGCCCTTCCAAACGAACGAGAGAAGACATGAACACACAAGCCAAAGTCGTCGAGGGCAAAGCGACGCCCCGCGGCAAGTATCCCCACATCAAGCGCGCTGGCGATTTCCTCTTCGTTTCCGGCACCAGCTCGCGCCGGGCGGACAACTCGTTCGCCGGCGTCCAGGCCGACGCAATGGGCACGACCCAGTTCGACATCCGCGCTCAGACCCGGGCCGTGCTCGAAAACATTCGAGACATCCTGGCCACTCAGGGTGCCTCGCTGTCTGACGTCGTGGAGATCACGACCTTCCTGGTCGACATGGGAGATTTCGGCGGCTACAACGAAGTGTACGGAGAGTTCTTCGACTTCAATGGCCCGGCGCGCACGACGGTCGCGGTCCACCAACTGCCCCATCCCCACCTGCGCATCGAGATCAAGGCGGTCGCCTACAAGCCGCTCTGATCCATCACGCCCATCCGGAATACACCATGAAAATCGACATGCATGCACACCACTTCCCCCGCATTACCCGGGAGGAAGCCGCCGCACTCAGCGCCGAGCGCGCCCCCTGGCTGCGCGTGGACGAGGGCGGCAAGACCGGGCAGATCATGCGCGCCGACAAGCCGTTCCGGCCCGTATACGACGCCCTGTGGGATCCACGGGCGCGCTTGGCCGAAATGGACGCGCAAGGGGTAGACATCCAGATCACCTGCGCCACGCCCATCATGTTCGGCTACGAATTCTCGCCCGAGAAAGTGCTGCCGTGGGCCCAGCGCATGAACGACCTCGCGCTTGAATTCTGCGCGGCTGCGCCCAAGCGGCTCGTGCCGCTCGCGCAGGTGCCCCTGCAGGACATCGACGCCGCCTGCCGCGAAGCGTCACGCGCCAAGGCGAGCGGCCATTACGGCGTCCAGATCGGCAACCACCTGGGCGACCGGGACCTCGACGACGAAGGCCTGGTGACTTTCCTGCAGCACTGCGCGAACGAAAACATTCCGCTGCTGGTGCACCCGTGGGACATGATGGGCGGCAATCGCATGAAGCAATGGATGCTGCCCTGGTTAGTGGCCATGCCTGCGGAAACCCAGCTGGGCATCCTGTCGCTGATCCTCTCGGGCGCCTTCGAGCGTATCCCGGAATCGCTGAAGATCTGCTTCGCCCATGGCGGCGGCTCCTTCGCATTCATGCTGGGTCGCGTGGACAACGCCTGGAAGCATCGCGACATCGTCCGCAAGGACTGCCCGCGGCCGCCTTCGGAATACGTCAAGCGCTTCTACGTCGATTCGGCAGTCTTCGACCCGCGGTCCCTGCGGCTGCTGGCCGAAGTCATGGGCACGGACCGCATCATGCTGGGGTCGGACTATCCGTTCCCCCTGGGCGAGCAGTCCATCGGCAAGCTGGTGGCCGAGCAGCCCGGCTTCACCGATGCAGACAAGCGGGCGATCTACGCCGACAATGCCATCGAATTCTTCGGGCTACAGCAATTGGTCGCCTGATCCCGTTTCCTCACCCACCTCAAGGAAATACGCCATGGCCTTCAACGCCCCATTGCGATACCTGACTGCCGCCATCACCCTCGGCTTGGGCCTCTCGGCCGCGGCCGCCCATGCCGAGTACCCCGATCGTCCGATCCGGCTGGTCGTGCCAGCGCCGCCCGGCGACGGCTCCGACCAACTGGCGCGCAATGTAGGCAAGGCCATGGGCGACGTGCTCAGCCAAAGCCTGGTCATCGAAAACAAACCCGGTGCAGGCGGCAGCATCGCATCGGACATCGTCGCCAAGGCGGCCCCCGACGGCTACACGGTGCTGCTGGGCAACGCCAGTTCGCACGCCGTCACCCCCGGCCTCTACAGCAAGCTGCCATTCGATGCAGAGAAAGACTTCGCGGCTGTCACGCTGCTGGCGAGCGCCCCCAACGTATTAGTCATCAACCCTGCGTTGCCGGCCCAGAACATCGGCGAGTTCATTGCCTATGCGCGGGCCAACCCTGGCAAGCTGAACGTCGGCTCCGGCGGCAATGGCAGCCTATCGCACCTGTCGGCCATTCTGTTCAACTCCATGGCCGGCACCGACATCCCGCACGTCCCCTACAAGGGCGCCGCGCCAGCGGTGACCGCCGTGATGAGCGGCGAGATCTCGGCCTTGATGATCAACATTCCGACCGTCTCGCAGCAAATCCAGGCCGGCAAGCTGCGTGCGCTTGCGGTCAGCAGCCCGGAACGCTCCCCCGTGCTCCCGGATGTGCCAACGCTGGACGAAGCCGGGCTGAAGGGCTACAACACCCAGGCTTGGTTCGGGCTGTTCGTGCCTGCCAAGACTCCGGCTCCCGTCGTGGCCAAGCTCCAAGCCGCTGCGGCCGCCGCCCTCAAGAATGACGCAGTGCTGAACAACATCAAGAACATGGGTGCGGTGCCCCAAGGCATGAGCGGCCCCGCCTTCGCCGACTTCGTGAAGACCGAAGCCGCGAAATACGGCGCCATCATCAAGCAAGCGAACGTGCGAATCGACTAAGCTAGAGGCTTCGTCATTCGTACTGGCCGCGGCCGACGCCGCGGCCGCATCGCCGGCATGAAACGAAGCATTTCGACTCATCCCCCCCTCCTCCACGGCACCCTGCGCTGCGCGCGGGCCTGCGCATGACGGGGCCGGCCATCCGCCTCGTGATCGGACCGTGGCCAGCGCTGCGCAGTGACGCCTCATCGATCCGCGAGGCCGTGTTCGTCGAAGAGCAGTCCGTTCCCCTGGAATTCGAGTACGACGACGCCGACGCCGTCAGCCTGCATGCCGTGGCCTACGACTCCGCCGGCCGCCCGCTGGGCACGGGTCGCCTGTTGCCCGACGGCCATATCGGCCGCATGGCGGTACATCGCCATGCGCGGGGAGCCGGCATCGGCGGCGCGATTCTCGACGCGCTGATCGAGGAAGCGCGGCGCCGCAACCACCGGCGGCTCCTGCTACACGCCCAGACACGCGCCCGCCGGTTCTACGAAACGCGCGGCTTCCGGGCCGAGGGCGACGAATTCATGGAAGCGGGCATCCCCCACGTATTGATGGCGCTGTCGCTGGAGGACGGCACCGGGGACGCCCCGGCAGCCGGGCGTTGAGCCGATCCATGCAGTCACGATCGGTCGAGCCCGAAATCCTCAGGCTGCAGGCGGGTCACGGTGCCATGTTCGCCAGCCGGTGCGGCGGCGGCCACGTCGTGGATCTCCGCCTGTCCGGCCAAATATGCCGCAAGCAGGTGATCGGCACGTTCGTCCGGCGCCCCGAAGCGCAGGCGCAAGACGCGCGCATCCACCTCGTACACCTGCGGGCCGCGCGTCTCGTGGAAAAGCGTGAAACGAACGCCCTGCGCCGTCGCGAGCGGCGTAGATCCTGCGGCAAGTCGATTGGGCATGGCATGCCTCCGGTAGACTGCGGCCGACGCACGCTCCGGCTCCGGGCGCCATCGCCGTTCGATTCTTTTTTGTACGCCGGCTCGCTGCGCGGCGCCTCGGGCGGCCGCCGGCTCCGCATGCGCCCGCAAACATCGTTCCCAAACCGCGCCGCCGTGCGCGCATGTCCGTCATGACCACCGAAAGCCGTCCCACTCTCGCTCGTGCCGTGTCTCCCGCCATGGCGCTGTTGGGCATCCTGCTGGTTGCCGCCACCCTCCGTACACCGCTGACCGGTGTCGGCCCGCTGTTGGGCCATATCCGGGCCTCGACCGGCTTGGACGCAAGCAGCGCCGGATGGCTCAACACCCTGCCGCTGCTCGCTTTTGGGGTTTTTTCCGTGCTCACGCCTGCCTTGGGCCGCCGCCTGGGGTTGGAACGCATCCTGTGCTTTGCCATGGGCATGCTCTCGGCCGGCATCGTCCTGCGGTCGGTACCAGGCATCATCCCGCTGTTCCTGGGCACCCTGGTCGCCGGCGTCGCCATTGCAGTGGGCAACGTCATGCTGCCGGCCGTGGTCAAGCGCGAATTCCCGCAACGCATCGGCCCGTTGACCGGCCTCTATTCGGTGGTCATGAGCATGTCTTCGGGACTGGTCGCCGGCATGGCCGTGCCGTTAGCCGACGCCCTGCCCGGAGGCTGGCGCACCGCGCTAGCCTGCTCGCTCATCTTCACCGTGCCGGCAGCCCTGGTCTGGCTGGGACGCTGGCGTCGCGCCGCGGCCGCCGAAGCGCCGGCCGCGTCCACCCAGCCGGTGCCCGTCAACGTCTGGCGGTCATGGCTGGCCTGGCAAGTCACGCTATTCACCGGCATCCAGGCATTCAATTTCTACATCCTCATGGCCTGGCTGCCGTCCATGCTCCACGAGACGGGCATGAGCCCCCTGCTGGCCGGCTGGATGGTGACCCTGATGCAAGTGGCCTCCCTGTTCGGCAACATCGCCACGTCGTGGGTCACCGGACGGGTACGCGACCAGAAAGCCCTGGGGGTCTTCATTTCCGTGCTTTGCCTGGTTGGATTCGCCGGCATGGCGCTCTTCCCCGCGTGGATCATGGCCTGGGTCTGCATCGCGGGACTCGGGCTGGGCGGGAGCCTCTTGCTCTCCTTGGCAT
>NZ_JADGHH010000235.1 GCF_019689535.1 Pigmentiphaga sp. | reverse complement strand
ATCTGCAGCATAGAGGTACTGTTGTAGCGCATGCCGTAGGGCATGAACCGCGTCACGTAGACCACGAGCATGATCCACAGCGTTCCGTATATGCCGATATTGAAGTTCAGGTAGAAGACCATCACGGCCAGGCCCAGCACCAACCCCGGAAACACCAGCGGCAAAGAGGCGATGTTGTCGAGCAGCCATCGTCCAGGCAGGCGAGTCTTGACGACGATCCAGCACACCACCGACGTGAGCAGCATGACGATGGTCGCGCTGGCAAAGGCCAGGAGCAGGCTGTTCCACACCGAGTCGATGATCGTCGGGTGGGACCATAGGAAGCGATAGGCGTCCAAACCGACCTGGCCCAGGGCTTCCATGGACGGGACGCTGTAGTAGCGCTGCAGCGAAGACCAGAGCAGCACGAGGAACGGCAGCAGGACGATCAGCAAGAAGTACACGATGAAAATGCCTGCCGTAACGTAGCGCCAGGGACCAAGATCCACGACGCGGGGTCGAAATCCCTTGCCGGTGACCGTCGCATACCTGCTGCCCCGGCCGGTGAGGCGAGACTGCAGGTAAATGCCTCCAGTGGTTATCAAGAGCAGCGTCGTCCCATAGGCGGAAGCCAGCCCGACCTGGCTCGGATACTGGTGGACGGCTTGATAGATGGCAGAAGTGAATACATGTATCCCGACCGGAATGCCGAGCAAGGCGGGCACCTCGAACGCTTCGATGGCGCGTACGAAGAGGATGAGCAGGGATGCGAAGATTGCCGGCCATGTGAGCTTGAGCGTGATGCGCCAGAAAATCTGGAAGATGCTGGCGCCGCTCATCATCGCGGACTCCTCTAGCGAGGGATCCATGGACCGGGACGCCGCTGTCATCATCAGGAAGGCCATCGGCGAGTAGTGCAGCCCTTCTACCCAGATCATGCCCCACATGGAATATACGTTGAGGAAGACGTATTCCGTGCCGAACCATCGCTGCAGGAGCAGGTTGAGCAGCCCGATTTTCGGGCTGCCCAGCAGGATCCACGAAATCGTGAACATGATCCCGGGAATGATGAGCGGAACGATGGACAAGGCGAAAAACAAGCGCTTGAACGGGGTATTCGTGCGCTCGTTCATCCATGCCAGCGAACCACCCACCAAGAACGCGAAGGCGGCGGTTCCCCCGGCAAACACCAGGGAATTGCCCAGCAGGCGCAGGGTCTCGGCCGACCCGTAGGCGGTGGCGTAGTTGCCGAGCGTGTACCGCGCCGCCGCCTCGGCGGAGTCCGGCGTCAAGAAGCTCTGCCAGACGAGAAAACCCAGCGGCATCAGGGCCAGATAGGCGACGGCTGCCAGGCATACGCCAATGACCAGCCACTGTGTATTCAAGAACCGCCACCCGTTACCGGACGGCCCGGCACTGCGCAGCTCTCCCATGCGCGCATCCCATGTCGTGCCCATGGCCGTTCACTTCTTGAGGATGGTCTTTTCGAAATCGGCAAGCCAAACAGCCTGCATGTCCAGCGCCTTGGCGGGATCAACGAACTTCAGCGAGGCATTGCGCAACGGGTGTTCGAGACGCTTGTGGGTCGTCACGTAACTCATTCCCTGCATGATGCGCTGCCCTTCTTCGCTGATGACAAACTCATAGAACAGGATGGCCGAGGCCGGATTGGGCGCTTTCTTCATCAACGCGACGGTGCTGGGTTGGGCAATGACGGGATCGATGGGCAATCCCTTGATGGGGGCGCCCTTGGCCGCAAGCTGTTCGGGATTCCAGTTGTATACGGTCAATGCGAGCGGCACCTCGCCCGACCCCACCATCGTGGTCAGCAAGGAATGGCCTTTGCGTGCAGAGATGCCATTGGTCGCCACGATATTGTTGAAAATTTCCCGCCCGCGCTGCTCTCCGAGCTCTGACAAGAGGGTCCCGTACCAGCCGTGATTATTCGCCTCGATGCCCAGCCGCCCCTTCCAGCGTGGATCCTGTAAATCCTCATAGCGCTTGGGCAGCTCGCTTTCCTTGACCTTGGTGGTGTTATAGGCCGCCACCCAGACGTCCAGCGTAATGCCCACCCACTCTCGGTGCGCGGGAACGGCCTGCGGAATGAGATCGTCCGTCAGCGGCGTACGAACCGCCTGAAGCAGCTTTTCCCGGTGTGCTGCTTCGTTTTCCGGGGCGTTGTTCTGCACGATGTCGACTTCAAAGCGGTTGCCGCGCGCCTCCGTGGTCAATCGCTGCAGCACGGCTTCCGAGCCAGCCCGCCACGGACGCGTCTTGATGCCGTACTTCTTGGTAAACGCTGCCATGACGTTGGTCAGCGCGGGATAGGCGTGATAGATGGTAATGCCGTTTTCTTTCTTCGCTGCCTCGATCAGGCGAGCCTGGCGATCCGGCCCTTGATAAGTGGCCAGTTCCTCGACCCTGTCCTGCGCCACGGCCGGACTACAGGCCAACCCCGTCATGACCAATGCGCGCGCGACCACCGTGAACAGCACGTTCTTCATGTCTGCCTCCTCCTTGTACTGGCGGTTCATTGCCGCCATGTCGTCAAACGGCCAACCCACGTGGACACATGGCCGGACCTCCATTCCCGGCGATGCGGCACGTGTCGATGCGGTCATCTCGCGCCGGCGTAGCGGCGACGTAGGTATTCGAAGTTAATGATGAACTGCTCGGGTTTGGTGATCGTTTCGTACAGGCGCTCGATGGTGGCGGCGTCGAACTCTTCGCCTTTTCCTCCTGCAGCGTCGGCCAGTAACTGGATCTGGCAGGCGTTTTCAAGCAGGATCGCGAGGATCGTCGATTCTTCGACCCCCCGCCCCACGACGGCCACGCCGTGATTGCGCAGGAGCACCGCTTTATGCGGGCCCAGCGCCTGCGCCACGCCTGCGCCCATCGCCTGGCTGCGGATCAGCTCTATCGTTCCGGTATAGACGGGAACGCCGTCCCGGAAGGTGACGCCCGGCTGGCTGATGGGGCGCAACGGCCGGCCGGTGGCCGAGAGCGCGACCGCATGGGTCGGATGCGCATGAATCACGCTCATCACGTCCGGCCGTACCTTGTAGATCTCGGAATGGATGTAGACCTCACTGTGGCGGCGCCCGCCCCCGCCCACTTTTTCGCCGTCCAGGTTGCAGATGACGATGTTCTCGTGCGTCATCTCGTCAAACCCGTGGCTATGGGGCTTCATGTAGAAGTGTGTCGGGTCGCCGGGCACCCGCACGGAAATGTGACCCCGGGTCAGGTCGCCCTGCCCGGAGGCTTCCAATATGCGCCCGGCGTCGATCAGGAGCTGGCGGGCCTGCTCGCAGCTCTGCGGTTGAGGAAAGTGTGCGTCGGCCATGTCATGCCTCGATCGTCTCGCGCTGCGGTTCCTTGGCCCGCCTGCCCTCGAAAATCTCTACGAGGTCCTGAGCGATGGGCGAATAGCGGGCATGCGTGCGCAACATGAAGCTGGAAAACCCGTCGCTGTTGTGATGTTTCTTCCTTTCGTTTGGCAGGTCGATGCAAACATTGCGGGCGGGGTCCCGGATGACGCCTATCGGGTCCAGCCCCTGCTCGATCTTCTTGTACTCCCGGCGCAGCATCCGGCGGTAGACGGTTATTCCCTTGTCCGAGGCGCCCAGGTTTTCCAGCGTACGGTCGGCGATGGCGCCTTGCGTGACCCAGGCCATCATGTCCTGGCCGTCGACGTTGTCAACGATGAATTCCCCGCGTTCATCCTTATAGGGCACTTCGTAAGTATGAACCTTCTCCAGCAAGCGCGGGGGCACGTCCGCGCCGGAAGGAGGAACATACGCGTTGTACCAAAGATGCAGCGTATGCTCGTCATCCATGGGTACCCGGATCTGAAACGAGTAATAGCGGGACTGCTCATCGCCATTGCCCACCGCCAGTATGTTCGGGAACACCACCGGATGGCCGATCCGCCAATCGTCGCCGTCTTCGGAATGCCCCTCCAGCAGCCGGTGCTTGGTAATGCCGAATTCGAATTCGCGGAAATCGATCTTGACGTGATGGGCGCTGATGGCCACCTTCACGCCCTCCTGCTCTTTGAGGAATTCGTAGTGATGCCCATGCAGCCATTCGGTATGGATGGGGTCCAGTGAGTTCTCCATGATCTGCAACCAGTTCACCGGCAACTCCACCCGTCCGAGCATGCGTATCGTTCCCGGCACCACGAACCCGTCGAAACGAGGCAGGAGCGGCGCAGGCTTGGGGCCCAGATACGCGAATAGCAGCCCGCCCAGCTCCTGCACGGGATACGCGTCTATGCCCACCTTCTCCCGGAAAACGCGATTATCTACTTCATTGGGCTGGTCGATGCACTTGCCCTGGGGATCGAACTCCCACCCGTGATACGGGCAGCGGATTCCGGCCTGGGTCGGGATCCCGTGCAGAAACGATGCACGCCGGTGCGGGCATTGCTCAGCAATCAGCCCCAACTGCCCCTGGCGGTTGCGGAACAAGATCAACCGCTCCCCCAACAACTTCACCGGCCGCGTCCATTTGCCGTCCATGTCTGCGGCGGCACAGATGGGATGCCAGTACCGGCGCAGCAGCTCGCCCATGGGCGTGCCTTTGCCGACGCGGGTCAAGAATTCATTGCCTTCCGCCGTTTCCATCCCAGACCTCCTCTATGCGGGTTGACTCTCCTGGCATCAAAATACTTAGATACCAAGTTTTGTTGTTTTCCCGAGTGTATAGAGC
>NZ_JADGHH010000234.1 GCF_019689535.1 Pigmentiphaga sp. | reverse complement strand
GCACATAAGGGACGCTCAAGATCAATTCATCCTCGACCTGCTCGAGCAGGTCGAACTTGCGCGACCCCAGCACCTTTTCGAAATCCCGCTCCGTCCCGATTTCTTCCAAATCGGACTCGTCGAAGACATCGGGATCGTCGAGCTCAGCCTCGCTCTCGACCAACTGCAATGCCACCTGGGACGCAATAGGCATCGCCAGGGGCCCGAGGCACCGCTGGCATTGCAGGGTGAGTACCGTTTCAACGCCGAGCCGGATCAACGGCTCGCCGAGCGGGCCGCGATCGGCCGCCGCCGACCAGTGCACCTGCGCCGCGGGATCCTGCTCGGGAAACCCCTCGAGAAGGCGCACGAATCGAACCAGGGGAGCACGACCCTCGACCTTGCGGCCGAGCCTGACGAACTCGAACGCGTCGATATGGCGCACCGCGCCGGCTTCGCTGACGTCTTTCACGACATGCTTCCCGGAATGAATTCCGCTACGCTCCCCGAACCACAACCATCCACCTCAAAGCGCGCCAACCCCAAAAAAACACTGGGCCGAAAGCTCAAAAGGAAACCGACCGGATTAACCAGCCCCTCTCTCGCGCCGGAAAGTCGCGCAAGCGCCAAAAGGAAAAGGTAGCTCGGGAAAACAGTGGATAATAGCGCGAAAATTCAAAAACAGTCAAACAAGTCAATCACTTACCCCGTCCTGCTGCTTTCATGTCCGAACACCCAACCGGCCTGCGGCCGCTGATCCTCGCTTCTACCTCACCCTATCGGCGCGAGCTGCTCGAGCGCTTGCGCCTGCCGTTCGCCGTGGTGGCACCTGGCGTCGACGAAACGCCGCAACCCGGCGAAGCGCCGGCCGCGCTGGCCCTGCGCCTTGCCAAGTCCAAGGCGCGCGCGGTCGGGCGGCTCCACCCCGGCGCGCTGGTGATCGGGTCGGACCAAGTCGCCACACTGGGAGAAGGCGTAATCGGCAAACCGGGCGATTTCGATCGCGCGCTGGCGCAACTGCGCGCCATGCGCGGCAACACGGTGACTTTTTACACCGCCGTGGCCGTCGACGATGGCGAGCGCGTCGAATGCGCCACCGTCGAGACCCGCTGCAGGCTGCGCGATGTCCCCGACCGCGCCCTGCGCTCCTATCTCGCGGCCGAACGGCCCTTCGATACGGCCGGCAGCGCCAAGGCCGAATCGCTCGGCATTGCGCTCATGGAACGCATTGAAAGCGACGACCCCACCGCGCTGATCGGACTGCCCTTGATCGCCCTGACACGGCTGCTGGCCGGATTCGGCCTTGACCCCCTCGACGCGCTGGAGGCGCCGCGCGCATGAACGCACCTGCACCAGGCACTCTGCATCTCATCCCTGTCTCCCTGGGCGACGCGCCTCCTGAGCGCTGGCTGCCGGCCGAGGCGCG
Source organism: Pigmentiphaga sp. (assembly GCF_019689535.1). Lineage (GTDB taxonomy): Bacteria > Pseudomonadota > Gammaproteobacteria > Burkholderiales > Burkholderiaceae_B > Pigmentiphaga. The sequence goes on along the minus strand of NZ_JADGHH010000234.1, from coordinate 3,297 downwards.
CACGCTCGCTGGACAATTGGACACCTACATCGCCGAAAACGCGAAAACCGCCCGCGCATTCCTGAAAGCCATCGGCACCGTGCGGCCCATACAGGAAATCACGATTCACACGCTCGATGCGAAGACCGACGAGCGTGACATAGTGGCCTGGCTCAAGCCTGTCGCCGCGGGCGGACGAATCGGACTGGTTTCCGAGGCCGGCTGCCCGGCCGTCGCCGACCCCGGCGCCCGCGTCGCGCGGGCGGCGCACGAAATGGGCATCCGCGTCCAGCCTTGGGTCGGCCCATCATCCCTTTTGCTCGGCCTCATGGCCAGCGGCCTCGACGGCCAGCGCTTCGCGTTCCATGGCTACGCGCCGGTGGACGCCGCCGAGCGAGCGCGCCAGCTACGCGATTGGGAGCAGGCATCGGCCCGGTACAACCAAACGCAGATGCTGATCGAGACGCCTTATCGAAACGCCGCCATGCATGCCGCGCTACTGGCCACCCTGCGACCCACGACGCTGCTGTGCGTGGCCCGCTCTCTGACCACGGATAGAGAGTGGATCAAGACACTCAGCATCGCCGATTGGAAACGGCAGCCGGCGCCCCAGCTCGACAAGCAGCCGACGTTGTTCCTCTTTCTCGCAAGGAAATGATGCACTTGCGCGTACATCCCGCAACGCGCGGAAAAGCCAAGGCCGGCCCCGGTCACCGCCAGTGCCAGAGGCGGCTCAATCCGGTCTTGGCCAGCCCGGCACCAAAGGCCACGCCTACGCGCTTGGCAACGCGTTCGGCGAAGTTCTCGCGTACCGTGTAATCCACGACGGCATCAGCCTTGATGACGTCGCGGGCGACGCTGTCCACCGTGCCCAGCTCGTCGGCCAGGCCAAGCTCGACGCTCTTGGCGCCCGTCCAGATCAAGCCGGTGAACATGTCTGGCGTCTCATGCAGGCGTTCGCCCCGACCTTCGCGCACGGCGGCGACGAACTGCTTGTATATCTCATCCACGAGCGCCTGCGCGTGAGCCTGCTGGGCAGGATTGCGCGGCGAAAACGGATCCAGGAGCGCCTTGTTTTCGCCGGACACCACCAGCCGCCGCTCGACGCCGAGCTTCTCCATCAGGCCGGTAAAGCCAAAACCTTCCATGATCACGCCGATCGAGCCGACAACGCTGGCCTGGTTGACGAAGATCTTGTCTGCGGCCGCGGCAACGTAATAGCCGCCCGATGCGCAGATTTCCTCGACCACCGCATAGACCGGCTTGTCGGGATACTGGCGGCGCAGCCGCCGGATTTCGTCATAAATCATGCCCGCCTGCACCGGGCTACCTCCGGGACTGTTGATGCGCAGCACGACGCCCTTGACCGCATCCTCGTCGAACGCGGCTTGGAGCGCGGCATTGATCTTTTCCGCGCTGGCCTCGCCCCCGGCGTCGATGACGCCTTCGACGTCGATCAAGGCCGTGTGCGGACCCGGCGCGGAGCCCGATCCGCCGAAAAGTACCCCACTCACGCTGAGCACGATCATGGCCACGATGGCCAACATGACGAGCCGAAAGAAGATGGTCCAGCGGCGTTTCGCCCGCTGCTCCTTGAGTGACGCGAAGACCAGTTTCTCCAGCACTTCTCGCTCCCATTCGCCCGGAACGCGTGACACGGAGTCGGTCGGCTGAGCGGGACGGACATCGTCGGACATGGAAAACACTCGCTATAGGGTATGAATGAATTTGGGCGGGGATGGAGGTTGCATAGGATAGGGCAACTCTGCCCCCGGCGGCGCCTATCTCGCCAGCGCTGCGACGCGGCCTGACAGCCATGCGTCGAGCTCGCGCACGCTGCCTACCAGGGCCTGGGGACCGCAGCTAGCGAGCTCCTCGCGGGCATGGGCCCCATAGGTGACGCCAACGCCATGGATGCCCGCATTGCGCGCCATGTGAAGGTCATGCGATGTGTCCCCCACCATGACCGCACCGGCGGGATCCACGTCCAATTCGCGCATGATTTCCAACAACATGGCCGGATGCGGCTTGGAAAAGGTTTCGTCGGCGCAGCGGGTGGTATCGAAATAATGGCCTATGCCGGTGGCTTTCAGCGCGCGGTCCAACCCTGCCCGGCTCTTGCCGGTCGCCACGGCGAGCCGGGCCCCCCGTTCAGCCAGGGACGCCAGCATCTGTTCCGCCCCGTCAAACAGTTTTAGTTGCGGGTCGCGGGTCAGGTAATGAAAGCGGTAGCGCGCGACGAAATCGGGCACCTGCGACTGCTGCAGGGTGGGCACGGCCGCCAGCAGGGCATCCTGCAGGCTCAGGCCGATTACCCACGCAGCCGCCTCGTCAGGCGGCGCGGGAAGCCCCAGGTCACGGCAGGCGGCCTGGATCGCGGCAATGATGGTCGGTGTCGAATCCATCAAAGTGCCATCCCAATCGAACACGATGAGCGAGTAGCCCTCGGCGGGTCGGGTCATGGGTTTTCCAGTTGCTGTAGGAATTTGATGCAATCTTCCGGCAGGGCCGCCTCGAATTCCAGGGGCTCCCCGGTCAACGGATGAGGCAGGCGCAAGGAATGCGCGTGCAGGAACATCCGGCAGAAGCCCCGCTGGACGGCATCCGCGGTCGCGAGTTCGTCGCCGTACTTGTCATCCCCGACGATGGGAAAGCCGCAGCTGGACAAATGTACCCGGATTTGGTGCGTCCGGCCGGTCTTGAGCTCGGCGTCAAGCAGCGAATAGGCGCCGTACCTGCGCTTGAGCGTAAAAATGGTATGGGCGGGCTGCCCCGCCGGGTCTACCTTCACCCGCCGCTCCCCTGACTGGGTAGACCACTTGGTGAGGGGCTTGCGCACGTGCTGCCGCTCATTGACCCAGTCTCCCGCCACCAGCGCCAGGTAATGCTTGTTCCACCTTCCCTCCCTGAGGGATTGGTGCAGGCCGACCAACGCGCTGCGCTTCTTGGCCACCAGCAGCAGGCCTGAGGTGTCTCGGTCCAGGCGGTGCACCAGCTCCAGGAAGCGGGCCTGGGGACGCGCGCGCCGCAGCTGTTCGATGACGCCGAAATCCACGCCGCTTCCGCCATGCACGGCAACGCCGGCGGGCTTGTCGATCGCCAGCAGGGCATCGTCTTCATAAACGGTGGGAAATTCCGTGGGCGGCACGAAACGCACGGGCGCCTCCGGAATGCGAAACGGCGGCACGCGGATCACGTCGCCCACGGCAATCCGGTAATCGACCGCCACCCGCCCCCGGTTGACGCGCACCTCGCCCCCGCGTATGGCCTTGTAAAGGTGGCTTTTCGGCACGCCTTTGCACAAGCGCAGCAGGTAAT
>NZ_JADGHH010000038.1 GCF_019689535.1 Pigmentiphaga sp. | reverse complement strand
AGTTGTTTATAAGAGACAGAACCTCTTCTGAACGCCTCAAACCGGCCTCAAGAGTACGAAATCTATTCGGATCGCTCCACGTTATTCTGCGATGAACCAAAAAAATGCCGCCCGGGATCGGGCGGCATTCATGGGCTTCAGCGCCGCTTACTCGGCGGCCGGTGCAGGAGCCGCCTGCTGCTCGGCGACGGCCGGGGCGGGCGCCGGCGCGACGGCTTTCTTGCGAACCACGCGCTTGACAGCCGCCTTCTTCGCGGCAGGCTTGGCAGCCGGCTTGTCGGCCTTCTTCGCCTTGACAGCCTTCACGGCGGGCTTGGCTGCAGCCTTCTTGGCCGTAGCGGCCGTCGAAGCAGCCTTGGCTTTCTTGGCGGCAGGCTTCTTGTCTCCTGCCGCCACGACAGCCTTGGCCTCTTTCAATGCGGCCTTGACGGCTTTCTCGTAGAGGCTCACGCGTTGGGCAGCTTCCTTGCGGGCTTTCTCCGAACGCTCCAGCGCTTTCTTCGCGGCCTCGCCCAAGCGAGCGGCGGCGGCTTCCAACTTCAGCAACATGGCCGAGCCGGAAGCCTTGGCCGAGGCTTTCCTGGCGACCTTCGCGGCCGGCTTCTTGGCTGCGGGTTTGGCAGCCTTAACGGATTGCGATTTCTTAACCATATCGATCTCAAAAAGTCGAGGCCCGAAGTGTTAATGGCGGCCTGGACAATGTCAACCCTTTTGACGGCAAAACGGGCCGTGGCGAGGATTTATTGCGACAAACGACGGCTGTGCATCGCGTGGCCAGCATCGAGGATGGGTGCATGCCGGCATCGTTCGCTTGCCACGAAAAAAAACACGCCGCATCGCGGCGTGTTCCTCGGCGTCGTTCGGGACGGCGACGCTGCGTGCGGGCTAACCTCCGAGATAAGCCTCCACGAGGCGCTTGTCGCCGAGCAACGCCTGGCCGCTGCCCGACAGCGCGATGGAACCGGTCTCGAGCACATAGCCGCGATGCGCGATCTTGAGGGCCTGCCTAACGTTCTGTTCGACGAGGAAAATCGTCAAGCCTTGCCGGTTGATCTCGCGCAGGATGTGGAAGATCTCCTGGACGATGATCGGGGCCAGGCCCATCGAAGGCTCGTCGAGCAACAGCACCCGGGGCTTGGCCATCAGGGCGCGGCCGATGGCCAGCATTTGCTGTTCACCGCCCGACAGGTTGCCGGCCATGCCGTTCAGGCGCTCCTTCAAGCGCGGGAACAGCTCGAACACGCGGTCCAGGTCCGCGCCCACCTGTCCCTTGTCGCTTCGCGTATAGGCGCCAAGCTCGAGGTTTTCGCGCACGGTCATCGTCGTCAGGATGGCGCGGCCTTCGGCCACTTGCACGATGCCCCGCGAGACGATCTTGTGGGGCGCCCAGCGAGAGATGTCCTCGCCTTCGAACATGACCGTGCCCGCAGCCTTGGGCACGAGGCCGGACAACGCGAGCAAGGTGGTGGACTTGCCCGCGCCGTTGGCGCCCACGAGCGTCGTGATCTCGCCTTCGTTCAGTTCGAAGTCAATGCCCTTGACCGCGGCGATGTGGCCGTAAGAAACCTTCAGGCCGGAGACTTTGAGCAGCGGGTTCATGCTTGCGCCTCCTCCGTCGCATCGTCTTCGCGCCCGAGGTAGGCCTCGATCACCATGGGATTGGTGCGAATTTCCTCCGGCCTGCCTTCGGCGATGATGCGGCCGAAATTCAATACCGCGATGCGATCGCACAACCCCATCACGAAACGCATATCGTGTTCGATCATGAAAATGGTGTAACCCCGCGCCTTGATGTTTTCGATCTCGGCCATCAAGTCGACTTTTTCGCCGGTATTCATTCCGGCCACCGGTTCGTCCAGCAGCAATAGGCGCGGCTCCGTGGCAAGCGCCCGGGCCAGTTCCAGCTTGCGCTGGTCGCCGTACGAGAGATTGTCGGCCGTCTCGTGCGCCTTGTGGTCGAGCTTGACCCACGAGAGCAGCTCCAGCGCTCGTTCGCGCGCCCTGCGTTCCTGGCCGCGGAAGCCCGGTAGCGAGAGCAGCAGCCCGGCTGGGCCGTAGTCGAGGTGGCGGTGCATGCCCACCACGACGTTCTCGAGCAACGACATTTCCTTGAAGATGCGGATGTTCTGGAACGTGCGGGAAATGCCAAGGCGCGCGATCTGGTGTGGCTTGGCGCCGACCAGGTTGTGGCCGTCGAAGGTCATGCTGCCGCCGGAGGGCTCGAGCAACCCGGTGATCAGGTTGAACACCGTCGTCTTGCCAGCACCGTTAGGGCCGATCAGGCCGAAGATGGTACCCCGGGGGACCTCGATATTGACGTCCTGCAATACGTGCAGGCCGCCGAACTGTTTGGAAACGGATTGGAGTTTGAGCATGTCAGGCGCTCCGGCGGCGGAACCAGGTGCGCACCAAGGACGGATCCCAGATGCCCTTGGGCAGGAACAGGACGATCAGCACGAGGATCACGCCATTGATGACGAGCCGGAAATCGGCGAACCCACGCAGCACCTCCGGCAACAGCGTCAGGATGACGGCGCCGGCCACGGGGCCGGCCAGGCTGCCGATGCCGCCCAAGATGGTCATGGTCAAGATCTCGACGCCCCGGTCGAAGCCGTACTCGTTGGGACCGATGAAAAAGGTCAGGTGCGCGTTCAGGGCACCAGCCAGGCCCGCCAGCAGTGCGCCCAGGACGAAGGCAAGCATCTTGGTGTTGGCCACGTCGATGCCCATCAGCCCCGCCGCGGTCTCGTCCTCCTTGATGGCTTCGAAGGCCCGGCCCACCTTGGAGCGGCGCAGCCGGTACAGTACCGCCAGCGCCAGCACGACGGCCAGCGCGATGTGCCACCACTCGGTAAGCTGGGGAATGCCGTTCAGGCCCAAGGCGCCGCCGGTCCAGGACTCGGTATTGAGAACCACGACGCGCACGACCTCGCCAAACCCGAGGGTAGCCATGGCCAGGTACACCCCCGAAAGGCGCAGCGTAGGCTTGCCGATGATGAACGCCACCACCATGGGCGCCGCCATGCCGCCCAGCAGCGCGACAGGGAAGGAGACCTCGTAATTCATCGTCAGGATGGAAGCCGTGTAGGCCCCGATACCCATGAACGCGGCGTTGGCCATCGCCAGCATGCCGCAGGACAGCGTCAGGTAGATGGACAAAGCCAGCAGCACGTTGGTGCCGACCGTCAGCACGAGGTTGCTGTAGATCGCCCAAAAATTGTCAAACCATTCCATTTTCTTTTTCGCCCCTTATGCCTTGCGTTCCAGCACTTTGCCGAACAAGCCCTGCGGACGAACGAGCAGGATCAGGAACAGCAGGCCGAAGGCTACCGCGTCGCGCATGGTAGACCCAACGTAGGCCACCGACAGCACCTCGGCGAAGCCCAGGAACAGCCCGCCTATCATGGCGCCGCGGATGTCCCCCATGCCGCCCAGGATGATGACCGCGATGCCTTTATGCAGCATGGGCTGCCCCATCAGGGGAAAGACCGCGTTGGAATACAGGCCGATCAGTACGCCGGCCACCCCGCCCAGCGCCGCGGCGACGAACGAGGTAAGCAGGAACAGCCCTTCGACGTTGATGCCGAGCAACGAGGCGGCCTTGGGCGATTCGGCGATGGCGCGCAGCGCCCGCCCGAGCTGGGTGCGCTTCATGACGACCATCAGCGCCGCCATCAGCGCGAACGACAGGAAGATGATGACCAACTCGATCACGGTCATGTGCAAGCCGGCGATCTCGATCGCGTCGTCTGGCACCAGACCTGCCGGGAAACGCATATTGGCCGCGCCATAGATTCCTTGCATGCCGCTGTTCAGGGCAATGGCGACGCCTATGGTGGCGATCATGGGAATCAGGTGTGGCGCATTGCGCTTGCGCAGGCGCTTGAGTATGAGCACGTCGATCAGCATCCCGACGATGCCACTACCCAGCGCTGCAGCGATGACGGCCGCCCACAGGGGCACTTCAAACTGGGAAACCAGCTGCAACGCCACGTAGGCACCGACCATGAATACGGCGCCGTGCGAAAGATTGATGACGCCCAGCACCCCGAACACCAGGGTGAAACCGAGGGCAAAAAGCGCATAAACGCACCCAAGCGAAAGTGCGTTCACGAGTTGCTGTTCTAGCATGCTCCCCCCTATGCGCTTCGCGGCCCCGTGCCGGGCGTCGTCGACCCGCCGTCGGCAGGCTGTCGGAAATGCGATGCCCCCTCTCGGGGCGGTCCGTCACGGACGGACCCATGCGCCCCCGGCCAAATTTGCCCACGCGTCACGGGGCTGTCCATTGGGGCGAAGCAGCAAGGTTACGAGTGAAAAACGGGCCAAAGCCCCTATCGATAATCACGAAGGGCGCGGGAGCCCCCGCGCCCTTCCGTGGGCCGCCCATGCAGGCGGGTTCCGGATGTTTACTTCTCGATGACGTAACGGCCATTGCGGGTGACCATCACGATGGGCTTCTGGACCGCATCGTAGCCACCGGGCTTGCCCCCGGCACCTTTGGCCTGGCGGAACTCGAACGCGCCGGTCGCGCCGACCGTCTTGACGTTCGGCAGCGCCGCTTGCAAAGCCTGGCGATCGTTCTGCACGTTGCCGGAGATATTCACTTTCTTCAGGGCCTCGGCCACGATATACATCGCATCGTAGGCCTGGGCGGCGAACTGGTCGGGCGCGATGTTGTATTTCTTCTTGTACGCGTTGATGAATTTGGTGTTCTCGGGCGTGGCGTTCTCGATCGACCAGGGGCTGCCCACCCAGAGACCGTCGGCCTTGTCCTTGGCAAGGTCAAAGATCTTGACCGAATTCATCCCATTGCCGCCGATGAACGGCACGTTCAGGCCGAGCTGGCGTGCCTGCACCATGATGGGAGCGCCTTCGGCGATCAGCGCCGAGAGCACCACGGCGTCGGGATTCGTCGCCTTGATCTTGGTGAGCTGGGCCTTGAAGTCGACGTCTCCCTTGGCAAAGGTCTCGGTGGTGGTCACCGGGATCTTCAGGTCTTCGAGCGCCTTCTTGAAATTGTCGTAGCCGCTCTTGGTGAAGACGTCGTCGTTGCCATAGAAGACCGCGACCTTCTTGACGTTGTTGTGCCGGGCCGCGACGCGGATGGTTTCGGGCAGCACGTCGGCTTCCGTCACCGAGTTGCGGAAAACATAATTGCCGATCGAGGTGATGCCGTCGGCCGTGTTGGACGTTCCAAACACCGGCGTCTTGGCGGCCTGGGCGATCGGATCGGCCGCCTGGGCCGAGTTCGACAGCGTGGGCCCGAAGATGAGCACGACGCGGTCTTGGAAAATCAGTTTCTTGAAGACGTTGATGGCCTCTTCTTTCTTGCCCTGTTCGTCTTCGATGACCAGCTTGATGGTGTTGCCGTTGACGCCACCCGCGGCATTGATTTCATCGGCTGCGAGCTGGAAGCCGTTGCGAATGGCGGCGCCGTACTGGCCTGCTCCGCCGGAGAGCGCGGCGGCCACGCCGATCTTGACCTCGGCGGCCTGCGCGAACGCGGCCGCGCCGAGGGCAGCCGCGACCACCAGCGATTGACTGAAAATGCGGTTCATAATTAATGTCCCTGAAGGTGTCGACTTTGCATAAAGGCCCACCGGGGATGAAGCACCACGGGGGCCGCATATACGCTCGACTTGGGGCAATATTCTACCTTTTCGGGCCATACCAGACGAGTCGAAGGGGTTTCCCGCTCCGGGAAGCGGCGCTTCGACTATGCTTGGCGACATTGCTCTCGCAACAGCGATTCGTTTCATCATGACCCCTTCTTACACGCCATCGCCGGATATTTCGCCCGAGTGGAACCTAGCTGAAATCGTCGAGCAACTCCGCGTCTCGAGGGAGATCGAGCACAAGATCCGTTACCTCGACCGGGTCCGCGAACTGCCCTCGCGCGAGGTGCTCGTCACCGTCATGGACGGACTTTCTGCCGCCCTCTTTCCCACGCACTATGGCCGGTGCAAGCTGACCGACGACAGCATCGACTATTTCGTCGGCAACACGTTGAACAACACGCTCAACCTGTTATGCGAGCAGGTCCGGCGCGCCCTGTATTTCTCCGAGCCGCCGGCGAACCACGACGCACAGGGCCTGCAGGCCAAGGCCATAGACATCACCCGTCGCTTCGCCGCCCAGCTCCCCGCCATCCGCGCCGTGCTGGTAAGCGACCTGCACGCCGCCTACCAGGGCGACCCCGCCGCAACGAGCATCTCGGAAATCCTGCTGTCCTATCCGGGCATCAAAGCCGTCACCCATTACCGGATGGCACATGCGATACACAAGCTCGGGGCGCCCTTCCTCGCGCGGCTCATATCGGACATCGCCCACTCTTCCACCGGCATCGACATCCACCCCGCCGCACAGATCGGGGCGAGTTTCTTCATCGATCACGGCACGGGCGTCGTAATCGGCGAAACCACCATCATCGGGGAACGGGTGCGCCTCTACCAGCACGTCACGCTGGGCGCCAAGCGCTTCCCCGCCGACCCGGACGGCAAGCTCACCAAGGGCATCCCCCGCCACCCCATCGTCGAAGACGACGTGGTGATCTACGCCGGCGCAACCATACTGGGACGCATCACCATCGGCAAAGGCTCTACCGTCGGCGGCAACGTCTGGCTGACCCAGAGCGTGCCGCCCGGCAGCAACGTCACGCAGGCGAAAAGCCGCGAGGACTAAACCCCAAACGCCCCCTTGCAGCGGGGCGTGCGCGACTGCCATGCCGTTCAATGGAACTCGGGAAACGCCCGGCTGCCGTGCCCGAAAAACCTGCCGAGTTCCCGCGCGAGCTCGTTGAGCGCCGCCATTTCCTCGGGCAGGATGCTGCGGGCCAATTCCGCCTTGTTCCAATCGCCGTAGATCAATGCCACCGTATCCTTTCCCGCGCGTACCGGCAGCAGCACGAAAGCGTGGGAATCGGGAACGGCATCCCTGAACCAGTGGGGAATGTGCACGCTGAACTTGGGATCGCTGGCATTCTCGATGAAGATGCCCACCGAATTCGTAATGGCCAGGTGAAAGACGTCCACCGAGAATACTTCGTTGAAGCGCAGCTGGGGAAGCAGCTGCTCGACGCCGCGGCCGAAGCCCAGCCGGGCTTCGAAAGCGTGGCGCCGCGGATCGCGCACGAACACGATGGTGCGCGAAAAGCGCATGCCCGCGAGCATGGCTTCGGACGCCATGGCGAGTACCGGCCCCAGGTCGTGCTCGGAGGGTAGCGAGCGCAGCTCGTATATGCCTTGCCGCAGCGTGCGTTCGGCATTGTGGGGAAGGCCGTGACAGGATTCGGCGTGCAGGTCGTCGATTTCCTGGATGAGTTGGCTGGCGCGCTCGCGGGTCAATTGCTCCATGGTGTCGTACAAGGAGCCGGGCGGTAGCGACAGCACGCCCGCGTAGCGCTGCACCGTTTCACGCATGCGCCGTTCGCGCAGCGCGATGTCGCCGCCCGCGATGGTCATGCTGCGCGACATCTGGACCGAAAACGTCGCCACGGCCTGCATCCAGCGTTCCCGCTCCAGCGCAGCCCCCGGGTCGAGCTGCACCGACTCCGGATCGAACGGCTGCATGCCTTGCCGGATCACGGCCGGCAGCCCCCATCGCTCCGCGGCATCCTCGCCGAGCGCCTCGAAGTTGACGCCCAGCACTTCCACCGCGACCTCGTCTTCGGTGCAGCCGCGTGCGAGCGCAAGCTCCCGGATGCAGGTCCACTCGTGTTCCAGGTAGAAAATGCAAAGCAGCTTGCCGAGCTGGCGCATCAGCGTGCAGACCACCGTCTCCTCGGCGGTCCGCACATCGTGCAGCTCGCAGACCTTACGGGCCACCCAGCCGGCCAGCATTGCGCGATTCAGTTCCAGCTTCGCATCGAGCCGCTGCAGTTGGAGATGAGACTGCTGGAAGTGGTCCACCAGCTTGAGCCCCAGCACGAGGTGCCCCACCGCCTCCATGCCGAGCACCACGAGCGCGCGCGACACCGTCGTGATGTTGCCGCCAAAGGCCATGTACATCGCGGAGTTCGCCAGGCGGATGACGCGCTGGGTCAAGGTGAAATCGGAGAGGACGATCTGGACCAGCGGCGTGATGTCGGCGTTATCCGCCTGCATGGCGGAAATCGTGGCGCGCAGGGAGTCGGAAAGCAAGGGGAAATCCCCGCGTTCGTTGATGCGCGACCACAGCTTGCGTGTCAGGCCTTGGCCTGGATCTTTATCCTGCATCGCGACCGTCCGAAATCAGCACTCCAGGGGCAACAACTCGCCCGCTTCGAACTTGCGCGTGAGCTCATTGATCGGCAGCGCCTTGCACACCAGCCAACCCTGGATCAGATCGCAGCCGCTTGATAGCAGCAGATTCTTCTGTTCCTCCGTTTCCACGCCTTCGGCCACGAGCGACAACCCCAAGGTACGGGCAAGCCCTACGATGGCGGCCACGATGGCCTGGTCGTTGCGTGAAACGGGTAGATCGCTGATGAAGCGGCGGTCGATCTTGAGGGCAGCCAGCGGGAAGCTCTGCAAATAGGCCAGGCTGGAATAACCCGTGCCGAAGTCGTCCACGGCGAACCGGACGCCGAGGTCGGTCAACTCTTCCAGCAGCTCCTTGGCGTGATCCGGATCCTCCATCAGCACGCTTTCCGTGATTTCGAGGATGATGCGCCGGGGCGCAAGCCCGGTCAGCTTGAACGCTTCACGCACGGTGGCCGGAAAGCGCTTGTCGCGGAACTGCTGCGCCGAGACGTTGACCGTCGCATATTGCAGGTGGATGCCCCGGGCATCCCATTGCATGAGCTGCATGCAGGTATTCTTGAGCGCCCAGCCGCCGAGGAAATTAATGAGGCCGGCCGACTCAGCCAGGGAGATGAAGATCTCGGGCGAAACGGCTCCCAGTACCGGGTGATGCCAGCGCATCAGCGCCTCGATTCCGGCGACCCGGCCGCTGCGGGCGTCGACGATGGGCTGGTAATACAGCGAGAACTCGCCATTGCGGATGCCGCTGTGCAGATCGGACTCGAGCCGGAGCGTGTCGGGCCGGCTGCCCGCCGGGCGGCGCTCATAGAACGCAAAGCTATAGCCGCGGTTGCGCCCAGCCAGGGCTAGCGCTTCGTCCACGTGGTTCAGCAGCTGGTCCGTGTCGTTGACGGGATCGGGAAAAATCGCGGCGCCGATCCGGACCGACAGCTGGAGGGTCTGCCCGTCATGGGAGTAAGGCCGCTGGATGGCGTCGGAAACCCGGCGGGCAAAAGCTTCGACGTAGTTGCGGTCGGGCACGTCGCGCAACAGGATCAGGAAGGCGTCGCTGTAGCACCGGGCGACGAAGTCCCGGCCTTGGCATGCGTTCTTCAGGCGCAAGGCCGTTTCGTGCAGGATGCGGTCGCCGACCTCGTAGCCGAAAGCCTGGTTCACCCGATAAAACTCGTCGATGTCCACCTGCAGCAGCGCCACCCGGCCGCCCTTGGCCAGCGCCTCGCGCTTGGCGCGCTCTATCTCGTGACGCGCCGACGCGAGGTTGTCCAGGCCCGTGAGCACGTCGTGGTGCATGGCATACGTCAGGCACTGTTCATTGTCGGCCCAGGCCGAGACGTCGTGCCCGACCACCATCAGCTGGCCGGGCACGGCAGCGTCCGGCGAAATGCGCAGCTCCACCAGGCGCGGATAGGTCAGCGTCTTGACCAGGTGCAGCGTGCACTTCTGGACCTCTGCGGTCTGCACGGCTTGGCGCAGGCAAGCATCGAGCAGCGGAGCGTCTTCCGGGGGAACCAGATCGCGGAGCGTGATGTGGGGCAGGTATTCGCGGTGATAGCCGATGAAAGCGAGCCCCGGGGTGGAAATGTGGAGAAACCGTCCCTGCTCGTCGATGCGCGCGAAAAAATCAATGACCTGCTCGAAAGAAGCGGTCGAATCGACATCGGCGCGGACGTGGTCTAGGGTGTCAAGTCGCATGAAGGGACGGCTCGGGCAGATCCGGAGCCACGCTTGGCCGCAGGGGAGCCACTCTGCGGCTAACGTACTCGTACCGGTATTAACGGCACCCTCCCCCCAAAATTGAGAGAGGATTCGCGCCGAAAAGGCCCCATTTCCCCCGTTTCCTCCGGCTTCTCCCCACCGGTCGCACCCGGGGCGACGCGTCCGGCCAGCGCCGCATCCTACACGAGGACGGCGCAGGGCCAAAGAAAACCCTTATTGGATGAAAGGTATAGAGAGAAGAGAAGGGCATGGACTTATATCGTATATAAACGATATAAAATTCGTGCTCAATCGATATTCGGACATCCCTTATCCGGACTCATCCACCATGCCAACGCTATTCGATCCCATCACGGCAGGCGACCTGCACCTCGCCAACCGCATCGTCATGGCACCCCTGACCCGCAATCGCTCTCCGGGCGCGGTCCCCCAACCCATGACGGCTACCTATTACGCCCAGCGGGCGACCGCGGGCCTGCTGATCACCGAGGCCACGGCCATCAGCCAGCAAGCCCAGGGCTACGCGGACGTGCCGGGCCTGTACGCCGAAGCCCAGATAGCGGGCTGGCGCCGCGTCACCGAAGCCGTACATGCGGCCGGGGGCAAGATCGTGGTGCAGTTGTGGCACGTGGGACGCATTTCTCACGCCTCGCTGCAACCCGGCGGCGGGGCGCCGGTCGCGCCTTCGGCGATTCGCGCCAATGCCAAGACGTATTTGATCGGCCCGGAAGGCGGGGGATTCGTGCCCACTTCGGAGCCCCGGGCGCTGCGCCTGGAGGAGCTGCCGGGCATCGTGGCCGACTACCGGCGCGCCGCCCGGGCCGCCATCGACGCCGGCTTTGACGGCGTCGAGCTGCATGCCGCCAACGGCTACCTGATCGACCAGTTCCTGCGTTCGGGCAGCAATCGCCGCGAGGACGCCTATGGCGGCTCGATCGAGAACCGCGCCCGCCTGCTGATCGAGGTGCTCGACGCCATCACGGCGGAAATCGGGGGCGGCCGCACCGGCGTCCGCATCTCGCCCGTCACCCCGACCAACGACGCATCCGACCCGCAGCCGCAGCCGCTGTTCGAATACGTCGCCCGCAGGCTGGCAGGCTACGGACTCGCGTACGTCCACGTCATTGAAGGCGCGACGGGCGGCGCGCGGGACCATCGGCAAGGCGACGCGCCGTTCGACTACGCGGCCTTGAAAGCGGCCTATCGCGACGCCGGCGGCAAAGGCGCCTGGATGGTGAACAACGGCTATGACCGTGCCATGGCCAGCGACGCTGTGGAAACAGGAACCGCCGACCTCGTGGCATTCGGCAAGCTGTTCATCGCCAACCCGGACCTCGTGCGCAGGTTCCGCGAGAACGCGCCGCTCAACGCGCCCGACCCGACCACTTTCTACGGCGGCACGGAGCGCGGGTATACGGACTACCCGACCCTGGACTGACGGTCGGCGGAATCAAGGTTCCTTGCGCGCGGGCGGGGCGAGGGTTCGTCCCGCCCGCAGTGAAATCCCCCCTCCCCCCGCTTCGCCGATGGGTGCATACTTGGACCGGTCCGCGGCGCCTGGCGCGCAGGACTTGGCCAACCACAGAAGGAAGCCCCAATGAAGCACATGTTCCCCGCGGCCGCGTTGATCGGCGGCTTGTTCATCGCGGCCGGCGCCGGCGCGCAGGAGCAGATCGTCAGGATCGGGCACGTCGGTCCGATCACGGGACCTGACGCCCATATGGGCAAGGACAACGAGAACGGTGCCCGCATGGCAATCGAAGCGCTCAACGCCCGCGGGATCAAGCTGGCGGGCAGGCCAATCCGCTTTCAGCTGCAGGCCGAGGACGACGCGGCGGATCCCAAGCAAGCCACCGCCGCCGCCACGAAACTGGTGGACGCCCGGGTCGCCGCCGTCATCGGGCACTTGAACTCGGGCACGACCATTCCGGCTTCGAAGATCTACGCGGACGCCGGTATTCCGCAGGTCTCGCCCTCGGCCACCAATCCTAAGTACACCCAGCAGGGCTTCAAGACCGCCTTCCGCGTGGTTGCGAACGACGCGCAGCTGGGGTATGTGCTTGGCCAATATGCCGTCAAGACGCTCAACGCGAAGAACATCGCCATCATCGACGACCGAACCGCGTACGGGCAGGGGGTGGCCGAGGAATTCGCCAAGGGCGTCAAGGCGGCTGGCGGCAAGATCGTGTCTAACCAGTACACCAACAACAAGGCCACCGATTTCAACGCCATTCTCACCGCGATCAAGGCGCGGCGCCCCGATGTCGTGTTCTTCGGCGGCATGGACGCGGTCGGCGGGCCGATGCTGCGCCAAATGAAGCAGCTCGGGATCACTGCCAAGTTCATGGGCGGAGACGGCATATGCACCGGTTCGCTGCCGGGGTTGGCGGGCGCCGGGCTGGGCGAGGAACAGGTGGTCTGCGCCGAAGCGGGTGGCGTGCCCGAGTCCGAAAAACGAGGCATGGAAGACTTCCGGGCTGCGTACAAGAAACGCTACGGCATCGACGTCGTCTATAACGCCGCCTACGCCTACGACGCAACGCTGGCCGTGGCCGCCGCGATGCAAAAGGCCGACTCTTGGGAACCGGCGAAATACCTGCCCGAGCTGGCCAAGATCCAATACAAGGGCATCACGGGCAACATTGCGTTCGACGAAAAGGGCGACCTGAAAGACGGCACCCTCACTCTCTATACCTACAAAGGCGGCAAGCGCACGGCGCTGGCCGTCACCAAGTAGAGGCCTCGCCGGCGCTCACTCTTCACCGAGGTAAGCCGACCGCACGCGGGGATCATCGAGCATCTCGGAGGCCGGGCCGGACATGACGATGACGCCCGACTCCATCACGTATCCCCGGTGCGCGGCCTGCAGCGCCAGGCGCGCGTTCTGCTCCACGAGCAAGATGGTCACGCCTTGCGCGGAAACGTCCCGGATGACCTCGAATATCCTCTCCACCATGAGCGGCGCCAGGCCCATGGACGGTTCGTCCAGCAGGAGCAGGCGCGGACGGCACATCAAGGCGCGGGCAATGGCGAGCATCTGCTGCTCCCCGCCCGAGAGCTCGCCCGCCATTTGCGAAGACCGTTCCTTCAGGCGAGGGAACACGGCATACCACCGTTCGATGTCCTCGGCGACCTGCCGCTTGTCGGAAATGGTATAGGCGCCCATCAGCAGGTTCTCGCGCACGCTCATGCGGGCAAACACGCCCCGCCCTTCAGGCACCATGGCCAGCTTGCGCTCGAGCAGCTGGAATGACTTCAACCCTTTCAAGGGCTGGCCAAAATATTCGATCCGACCCTCGACCCGGCTGCCCGGCAGCGTACCGGTAATGGCCTTGAGCGTGGTCGTCTTGCCCGCACCGTTGGCGCCGATCAGGGCCACCAACTCGCCTTCGCCCACATCCAGAGACACCCCCTTGAGTGCCTGGATCCCGCCATACGCGACGCGCAAATCGCGAACGGTCAAGACATTGGCTGTCGTCGCTCCACCGCTCAATGACTGGCTCCCAAATAGGCGGCAATGACTGCCGCATCCCTCTGCACTTCGGCTGGCGTCCCTTCGGCAATGACCTTGCCGTAATCGAGCACGGTGATGCGATCGCACAATCCCATCACGAGCTTGACGTCGTGTTCGATCAGCAAGATGGTGCGCCCCTCGGCGCGTATGCGATGCAGCAGCTCTCGGAGCGCCAGCTTTTCGGTCGGATTCATGCCCGCCGCCGGCTCGTCGAGCGCCAGCAGCAGCGGGTCGGTCGCGAGCGCCCGCGCGATCTCCAGGCGACGCTGGTCACCGTATGACAGGTGGCGGGCGGTGCGGCCCGCATAATGGCCGATGCCCACGAAGTCGAGCAGCTCCTGTGCCCGCGCACGTATCGCAGCCTCTTCCTCGCGCGCCGCGCGATGCCTGAATACCGCGCCGAACACGCCCTGCGACGTCCTCACGTGACGCCCCACCATGACGTTCTCGAGCGCGGTCATGTCGCCGAACAGCCGTATGTTCTGGAAGGTGCGGGCGATGCCGGCCTTAGCCACGAGATAGGGAGCGGACGGCGTATAAGGAGTACCTTGCAATTCAAACCGCCCCGCATCGGGCCGGTAGAGCCCGGTGATGACGTTGAAGAACGTGGTCTTGCCCGCGCCGTTCGGTCCGATCAAGCCGTAGATCTGCCCCGGCATGATGCGCAGCCCGACGCCAGACAATGCCTGCAGCCCGCCGAAGCGCTTGCTGGCACCGACCACCGACAACAGCGGAACGCCGTTATTCCCCGCGACCGGGGCTGCCCCTTGGCTCATGCCTTCACCTCTCCCACGGGTTCGCCGCCGTGCGGGTGGTCTGCCTCGGGCCTGTCTTCCGGCCGGGGCGACGGCCACAGCCCAGCGGGCCGGGCGAGCATGATCAGCACCATGGCCAGCCCATACAGCAGTTGACGCATGACCTCGGCATCAACCCAGACCCGGCCGAACAACTCCTGCTGCAAGGGCTCCACGGCATGGCGCAGCACTTCCGGGAGGGCCGCCAGCAACACCCCCCCCAGCACGACGCCGGGGATGTGCCCGATGCCGCCCAAGACGACCATGGCCAGCACCGCGATGGACTCGGTCAGGGAGAAGGACTCGGGGGAAACGAATCCCTGGAACGCGGCGAACATGGCTCCCGCCACGCCGCCGAACGTAGCGCCCATCGCAAACGCCAGCAGCTTGACGTTGCGGGTATTGATCCCCATGGCCGCCGCGGCGACCTCGTCCTCGCGCAGCGCGATCCAGGCGCGGCCCAGGCGGGAATCCTGCAGGCGCACCGAGATGAAAATGGTCAAGGCACAGAACACAAGAAACAGGAAATAGTAGGCATTGACCGAAGGAATGCCCCAGCCCCCGATGTACACCGTCGACCCCGAGCCGGCCTCGCCGGCCAGCGAAATGCCGAAGATCCGCACCGGGTCGATCATGTTGATGCCCTGCGGGCCGTTGGTGATGTTCACCGGGCCATTCAGGTTATTCAGGAAAATGCGAATGATTTCCCCGAAGCCCAAGGTGACGATGGCCAGGTAATCGCCTCTTAGCTTGAGCGTCGGCGCGCCTAGTATGACCCCGAACACGCCGGCCAGCAGCGCCGAAAGCGGAACGATGATCCAGAGCGATAAATGGATGCCTTCCTGGACGACCCGTGGGCCGCACAACCGGACCAGGATCTCGCCGACGGCCGGGTAGGTGCTCGCGAACGACTCGATCACGGCGGCGAACTGCGGGGATGCGAACAGTCCCGCCGTATAGGCGCCGATGGCGTAGAAGGCGATATACCCCAGGTCCAGCAGGCCGGCGAAGCCGACCACGATGTTCAGCCCCAATGCCAGCATGATGTAGAGCAACGCCACGTCGGCGATGCGGACCCAGGAATTGCCGAACTGGCTGGCCACGAAGGGAAAAACCAGCACCACCGCGACCAGGGCGAACAGCGATGCGCGCACCCGGCGCGGATCGCGGGCGGAAGAAAAAAAGCGCATTCCCCTTCCCCCCTCAGGCACGGTCGGCCACGCGCTCGCCCATGATGCCCGCCGGGCGTAGCGTCAGCACCGCGACCAAGACGATGAAGGCAAAGATGTCTTGGTAGTGGCTGCCCAGGAAGCCGGCGGTCAGGTCTCCGACGTAGCCTGCCCCGAGGCTTTCGATCAGGCCCAGCAGAACGCCGCCCAGCATCGCCCCGTAAATATTCCCGATGCCGCCGAGCACCGCCGCCGAAAAGGCCTTCAGCCCGGGGACAAACCCCATCGCGAACTGCGTCGTGGAGTAATTCGCCGCCCACATTACGCCCGCGATCGCAGCCAACGCGGCGCCGATGGCGAACGTGGCAACGATGATCTTGTTCGTGTCCACGCCCATCAGGCCCGCCACGCGCGGATTCTCGGCCGTGGCCCGCATCGCGCGCCCCAGCCGCGTGCGCTCCACCACCAATGCGAGGCAGGCCATGGCGGCCACCGCCAGCACGAGCAGCAATATCTGCGTATGGGAAATCAACGCCCCGGCGATTTCGACCGGCTCGGGGGACAGCAGCTGCGGAAACGGGATCGGGCTCCGGCCCCAGATCATCATGGCGATGGTCTGGAGCAGGATGGAAACCCCGATCGCGGTAATCAAGGGCGCCAGGCGAGGCGCGTTGCGCAGGCGTCGGTAGGCGACGCGTTCGATCACCAAGCTCACCGCCACGCACACCGGGACGGCACCGGCGATCGCCAAGGCCAGTTGAACGCCGCCGGGCAGGCCGGGGGCAACGCTCTCGAGCGCGCGCAGGAGCGTCAGCCCGGTCATGGCACCGACCATCAGGATTTCCCCATGGGCGAAATTGATGAGGTTCAGGACGCCATAGACCATGGTGTAACCGATTGCGATCAGCGCATACATGGCGCCCAGCACCAACCCGTTGATGATTTGCTGGAGAAATATGTCCATGAAGCGGTGATCTCCCGAAATGCCCCGAACGCCGACAAGCCACTCCGCCTGGCCACGCCGGCTGCAACCAGCACGATAGTGGCGTTTTTGGCACGATCTCGTCAACACCGGGCGTGCGCCGCACCGGCGTAGTTCGCGGCACGCAATGAACGTACAATCCTTGGCTATCGTCGACAATGCGTCTGGCGTCGCGTCGTCCTCCGCCATGACCTCGTCCGCGTCGAGCAATAGCCATCCGCGTCAAGCGGTCGCGTGGCCGCCAGGCTTCGGTCGACCTTGCCCCGTCGAAAGCGGCTTCGCACACATGTGCCCCATGAGGCGGGCAGCGGGGTGGGCCTGGGGCCCCGCCCACCCCGGCTCGCCTGGGCCTGCGCGGCCGGACCAGGTGACAACCGCTCGGACCGGCCGCTGCGCCACAACCGCACGTCAGCCCCAATATCGGAATTCCCTTCATCGTCCTGCATGACTAAAGCCGACACCTCCTCCCACACCCCGATGATGCAGCAGTACCTGCGCCTCAAGGCCGAGGCCGGCCCCATGCTGCTCTTCTACCGCATGGGAGATTTCTACGAGCTGTTCTACGAGGACGCCGAGAAAGCGTCGCGCCTGCTGAACCTGACGCTGACCACGCGTGGCGCTTCCAACGGCGCGCCCGTCCGCATGGCGGGCGTGCCCTTCCACTCTGTCGAGCAATACTTGAGCCGACTGGTCAAGCTCGGGGAGTCGGTCGCCATCTGCGAGCAGGTGGGAGATCCGGCCACCTCCAAGGGCCCGGTCGAACGGCGCATCGTCCGCATCGTGACGCCGGGCACGCTGACCGACGACGCCCTGCTGCCGGCCAAGGCCGACCGTGCTATCGCCGCCATCCATCCGGGCAGCGGCAAGTCGCGTGGAAGCGCCGGCCGCATTGGTCTCGCCTGGCTCAATCTTGCCAGCGGAGAATTCCGGCTGACCGAATGCGCGCCGTCACTGCTCTCCACGGAACTGCACCGCATCGCCCCGGCCGAGATCGTGCTGGCCGAAGGACAGGCCCTGCCCGCCGATTACAACGCCGCCATCAGCCCCGTTCCCGCCTGGCACTTCGAAAGCAGTAGCGCGCGCCAGCAGCTGCTCGGCCACTTCGGCACCGACACGCTCGCCGGCTTCGACGTCGAAGACATGCCGGAAGCGATCTGCGCGGCGGGCGCCCTGCTGCGCTACGTTTCCCACACGCAATCGCAAGCGCTGGCCCACGTGCAGCAGCTGACCGCCGACCGGGCCAGCCAATACGTTCTCCTCGATCCGGTCACGCGGCGCAACTTGGAATTGACCGAAACGCTGCGGGGGGAAGAATCGCCCACGCTTTTCTCGGTACTCGACCACTGCCAGACCCCCATGGGCAGCCGCCTCTTGCGCCGCTGGCTGCACCATCCGCTGCGGGACAATGCGCCCGCCGCGGCGAGGCTGCGCGCCATCGAGACGCTGCTCGACGCGGGCGACCCGCGCACGCTGCAGGAAGCGCTCGCGCCGCTGCCCGATGTCGAGCGCATTGCCGCGCGCGTGGCCTTGCGCTCGGTGAGGCCGCGCGAGCTCGCCAGCCTGCGCGACGCGCTGCTGCGCCTCCCTGCGCTGCATGACATGGTGCTGCGCGTAGCGGGCGAAGGGTCGATGCTCTCGGCCGACGTGAAACCCTTGCTTCCCGAGCTGGCGGCGCAGCTGGCCCCCGACCCGGCCATCGCCGAGCTGCTGTCTCGCGCCATCGCGCCCGAACCCGGCGTGAACGTGCGCGACGGCGGAGTGATCGCGGCTGGCTTCGATGCCGAACTGGACGAGCTGCGCGCGTTGGAATCGCACAGCGGTGATTTTCTCGTCCAACTCGAGAAGCGGGAACGCGAGCGCACCGGCATCGCGAACCTGCGCGTGGAGTTCAACCGCGTACATGGTTTCTTCATCGAAGTCACCCGCGGGCAAACAGACAAGGTGCCCGACGACTATCGCCGCCGCCAGACACTCAAGAACGCAGAGCGCTACATCACGCCCGAACTCAAGGCATGGGAAGACAAGATACTGTCGGCCCAGGATCGCGCCCTCGCGCGCGAAAAATGGCTGTACGACCAAGTGCTGGACGCACTCGCGCCCCACGTGCGCAGCCTGACGCAGACGGCCGCTGCGCTAGCTGAAATCGACGTGTTGGCGGCGCTCGCCCACCATGCCCGGACCAACGACTGGGTCGCCCCGGAGCTGGTCGATGGCGCGGAAATCCACATCGAACAAGGCCGCCATCCCGTTGTGGAGCGGGTCATCGAACGGTTCACGCCCAATGACTGCAAACTGTCGCAGACGAGGCGCATGCTGCTCATCACCGGCCCCAACATGGGCGGCAAGTCGACCTACATGCGCCAGACCGCGCTCATCGTGCTGCTTGCGCGCATCGGCAGTTTCGTGCCGGCGCGGTCGGCGCGCATCGGCCGCATCGATCGCATCTTCACCCGCATCGGAGCCGCCGACGACCTGGCCGGCGGCCGCTCGACTTTCATGATGGAAATGATCGAGGCCGCCGCCATCCTGGCTTCCAGTACATCGGAAAGCCTAGTGCTGATGGACGAGATAGGCCGCGGTACGTCGACCTACGACGGCCTGGCGCTCGCCTGGGCGATCGCCTTCCAACTGGTCTCTCAAAACCGGGCGCTGACGCTGTTTGCCACGCACTACTTCGAACTGACGCGCCTGCCTTCGGTTCGCCCGGAAGTGGCCAACGTCCACCTGGCTGCAGCCGAATCCCACAAGGGCATCGTCTTCTTGCATGAGGTGCGGGAAGGGCCAGCCAGCCGCAGCTACGGCATCCAGGTGGCGCAGCGCGCCGGCATCCCAGCCTCGGTGGTCCGGATGGCGCGACGGGAACTCGAGAAATTGGAGATGCAGGGTGCACAAGTGCCGCAGCTTCCTCTCTTCGCGCCTCCGGAGGACGACGCAGCCGAAGCACGCCAGCAGCGACAGGCGCACGACGAAGCCTTGGAGGCCGTCCGTGCCGCGCTCGACGAGATCGACCCGGACCAGCTCAGCCCCCGCGAAGCGCTCGACCAACTCTATCGGCTCAAGAGCTTGGTTCAGGCCCAATGACTACCATGTCGTCGCGCATCGTCCGCCGGATCGGCCGCCTGGGATGGACGGTGGGTTCGGCGTGCCTGGCGTTTGCGGCGGCGGCATCCTCCCACCCCGAGTCGCGCTACGCTGCCCGCCAGGGTTTCGCGTTCGCGCTGTTGGGCAACGCTCCCTTGCACGCATCCACCGAAGGCATCGTCTCACAGGTCCTGGCCGAGCTCGCCACGGAGGTGGACCTGGCCATCCACACCGGCAATGTAAAGGGACCCGATGAACATTGCGACGACGAAACCTACATGCGGCGACACGCGCTGCTGGATGCAAGCCCGGTGCCGCTGGTCCTGACGCCAGGTGAAAATGACTGGGCCAGCTGCGATCGCAAGGCGGCCGGCCAATACGGTCCCGTCGAACGCTTGAATCGGCTGCGCGAGCTGTTCTTCGAGCCGGGCGATTCACTCGGCAGGCTCAGGCTGGATGTGCAGCGACAAAGCGAAACCGTCCGGTTCCGGGGCTATCCCGAAAACGCGCGGTGGGAGTACGGCGGCATCCTGTTCGTCACCGTCAACGTCCCGGGTAATCGCAACAATTACCGCACGGGCGCGGGACGCAATGGAGAATACGAAGAACGCGTCCAGGCCAATGCTTCCTGGTTGCGGCAGGCATTCGCTGCCGCCGCGCGGCTCAAGACCCGCGGGGTCGTCGTGGCGTTTGCCGGCGACCCGCACTTCGAGGGGCGAGAGAAAACACCCGGCATCGATCCCTACGCCCAGGTGAAGGCCGACCTGGCCCGGCTGGCATCGAAGTATTCCGGCCCGGTGCTGGTCGTGCACGGCGGCGAGGCGCCGCCGAACCACCACACTCCCGACCGGCCGGTCAAGCTCAACGGCAAGACGCTGCAGAACGTGATCCGCGTCCGGACGTATGGCTACTCGCGACCGGCATATTGGATCAAGGTGAGCGTCCTACCCGGCAACAGGCAAGTATTCAGCGTAGAAACCGTCAATACGGTACTCACGCCGCCTCAGCCGCGCTGAAGCGGCGCGCGGCGTGGTTTTCCCCCGCGCGCCGGCCGGGTATCAGTGCAGCGTGCCCGGATTGCGGCGGGCCTCGATCATGGCATCCAAGACCTCGTCGCTCTCGTCGTCGACGTCGGCATAACCCTGTTCAATCTCTTCAGGGTCGGCCGGCCGCACGTCCAGCACCTTGATCCGGACGCGCAGCGCCATGCCCGCGAAGGGATGGTTCGCATCCAACACGACTTTGTCGTCCGTCAGGTCGGTGACCGAAAAAATCAGGGCGTCGTCGCGGGCTTCGCCGTCATCGGGATGAACGACCGTGCCGTCTTCGTCGGGATCTCCGGGAACGCCCTCGAACTGCATGCCTACCTCGAGCGGCTCCGGAAAGCGCGAACGAGGCTCCACCCGCAATAACTCGGGGTCGTAGTCGCCGAACGCGTCCTCCGGCTCGAGGTGAAACGTCTGCTCGAAACCGGCGGTCTTGCCCTCGAGCCCATCATCGAGCCGGGGCAGCAGGCTGTCGAGCCCGCGGTACAGAAAGCTCACGGGCCCACCGCTGTCGTCGAGCGCTTCCCCGTCGGTACTCATGATCCAGAACTCGACCGTGACGACGGTGTTTTCGCCGATGGCCAGAGCCGGATCGCTATTGGAAGCGGTCATAATCTTGGTTTCCCGTAAACGTGGTTGAATTTCCGATTTTACAGGCTATGCCACAGGCTCTTCGTCTTCGTCCATGAATCCCCATACTCCCGCACGTCTCCTGGGCGGTCTGACTCCAGCCCGATTCATGCAACGCCATTGGCAGCGCAAGCCTTTATTGATACGCGGCGCGTTCGAACGGTTCCAGCCTCCGCTGACGATCCCCCAGGTCAAGCGGCTGGCGCGCCGCGACGACGTGGAATCGCGGCTCGTGTGGCGCGAGTCGGGGCGCTGGCACATGGAACGGGGGCCCTTTTCCCGGCTGCCGCCTGCGCGCGAACCGGGATGGACGCTGCTCGTACAAGGCGTCAACCTGCACGACGACGGGGCTGCCGCATTGATGTCGCAATTCCGGTTCGTCCCAGACGCGCGCCTGGACGATCTGATGATCAGCATCGCCACTGACCAGGGCGGGGTCGGGCCGCATTTCGACAGTTATGACGTATTCCTGCTCCAGGGTAGCGGCCGGCGCCGCTGGCGCATCGGCAAACAGCGAAACCTGGAGCTGGACCCGGAAGCGCCGCTGAAAATCCTCCAGCGCTTCGACCCGGCCGAGGAATTCGTGCTCGAGGCGGGCGACATGCTGTACCTGCCGCCAGCCTACGCCCATGACGGCATTGCCGAAGGCGACGACTGCATGACGCTGTCCATCGGATTCCGGTCGCCGTCCTTGGAAGAACTGGCGCGCGGCATGCTGGAGTTCGCGTCCGATTCGCTGGCCGAGCGCCCGCCCGCGGCGTTGCGCGGGCACTACCGAGACCCTGACCAACCCGCCGTCGACCGACCGGCCGCATTGCCTGAAAGCATGGTTGAGGCGGCCCTGGCCGCCGTCTCCGCGGTCAAGTTCGACCCGCAACTGGCCTCGCGTTACCTTGGGTGTTGGTTGACGGAGCCCAAGCCGGAGGTAGTGTTCGAACCCGCCAACCCCGACGCGCTGCCCGACTTGGAGCACAACTGGCCCGCAGCCGGCGTCCTCGCGTTGGATCGCCGCACCCAGATGATTTATCGGGGCAAACTGTTGTTCATCAATGGCGAGGTCGCCCCTGTTCCCGCCGGAGCCGCATTGCGGACCCTGGCCGATGATCGGCGGCTACCATGCGATGCGCCGGCCTCCGCCCGGCTCAAAGACGAAGAACGGGCGACATTGCAGGAATGGCTCGAAGCAGGCTGGGTGCATTACCTCGCCTAGCCTTCCCGCCCCCGCCGGCATCGAAAATAAACGATATACAATTCGGTGACCGGCGCCCTCTCGCACGGTCCTATATTCCCCGACCATGGACCTAGACGCCTCCATCAAGGCACTGGCGCATCCGGTGCGGCGCAACATCCTGCAGTGGCTCAAGGAGCCTGAAAAACACTTTGCCGAGCAGGTGCACTCCCTGGAACTCGGCGTTTGCGCAGGCATGTTCGAGCGCTGCGGACTCTCCCAATCGACCGTATCCGCCCACTTGGCGACGCTGCATCGGGCAGGATTGGTCACCACCCAGCGCATCGGGCAATGGGTGTATTACAAGCGCAACGAGCAAGCCATCGAAGCCTTGCTGGCCCAACTACGGGAAGCCGTCTGAGCTCCCCGCCTCCCCTTGGCCCCTAC
>NZ_JADGHH010000233.1 GCF_019689535.1 Pigmentiphaga sp. | reverse complement strand
ACCCAAGACTTTGGAGACTTCTATGAACGCTCTCGTCCGCAGTCTCGTCGCACTCTCCGCCCTTGGGTTCGGGCTCGCGGCGCCACAGGCACATGCCGAGACCTACCCCTCCCGCGCCGTACGCATCATTGCGCCGTTTGCCGCCGGCACCGGCCCCGACGCCAACGCCCGCGAAATCGCTGCAGAACTGACCAAGATCCTCGGGCAAACCGTCTTTGTGGATAACCGGCCGGGCGCGTCGGGCATCATCGGCACGGAGGCCGCTGCCCGCGCCACGCCCGACGGCTATTCCCTCTACATCGGCACCACCAGCACGCTATCGGTGTTGCCCCACCTCTACTCCAAGCTGCCCTTCGACGCAGCCAAGGATTTCACGCCCGTCAGCCTGCTGGGGATCCTGAACACCGGCCTCATCGCGACGCCCAAGCTGCCGGCCAAGAACCTAACGGAACTCCTGAACCTCCTGAAATCCAGCCCGGATGCAGTCCACGTCGCGAGCCAGGGGCCGGGCAGCTACTCCCACCTGTCCGGCGTATGGTTCGGCTTTAGTGCCGACGTCAAACTCAACCTGGTGCCCTACAACAGCAACAGCCCGTACGCGGACCTCCTGGCCGGGCAGATACAGTTGATGTTCGACGGCCTGCCCGCCGCGGCCGGCAACATACGCGCGGGCAAGCTGAAATTGCTGGCGATCACTGGAAAACAGCGGCACCCCACTTTTCCGGACGTGCCCACGTTCGCGGAATCGGGCATTTCGGATTTCGAGCCCATTGCCTGGCAAGGCTTGCTGGCGCCCGCCGGCACACCGAAGGAGATCGTCGAAAAGCTGAGCGAAGCAATGCGCAAGGCCGCGCAATCGCCCGAGCTCGAAGCGAAGTGGCGTTCCTATGGCGGCGAGCTAAAAGGCAATACCCCGGAGGAATTCGCCGCCTTCATCGAGGCCGACCGCGCGATGTGGGGCGCAGTCGTGCGCAAGGCCAACGTCAAGCTGGATTAACGCACGCTATTGATGAAGACGGGCCGGCGACGAATGCGCCGCGCCCCGCCAGGATCAAGCTGGCTGCGCCTTCGGGGCAGGCCTGGCGGCTAGCGGACCTTACTGCCCTTTCAATCCCAGCTTCTTGATGAGCGGCGCCCACCGCTGGAGTTCGTCGTCCATGTAGCGCCGGAACGCCTGCGGCGTCGTGGCGGCCGGCTCCATGTATTGCGCTTGGAGCTTCCTCGCAACGTCCGGGTCTTTGAGCGCCGCGATGAGCGCGTCGGAGAGTCTCTTCTGGATCTCTGCGGGAACCTTGGCCGGCGCAACAAAGCCTATCCAGGCCGACCCCTCTATGCCCGGCACGCCGGCTTCGCCCAGCGTCGGGATATCGGGAAGCAGCGCCGAACGCTTGGATGAGGTGACGGCCAGCGCCTTGAGCCTGCCGTCCCTGACCATGGGCATGACGGCAATGGGCGGCAGCGCGGCGAACTGGGTGTCGCCGGACAGCAGCGAGGTGAGCGCTGCGGGAGAAGACGGGTAGGGCGCGTGGACGGCAGAGGCTCCGATCCGTTGCAGCATCAGCTCCACCGACAGGTGAGAAACCGTCCCGGCGCCGGTGGAGGGAAAGTTGAAGCGGTTCGAGTCCTTCTTGAGCGCTTCGAGCAATTGCGCGACGCTGCCGATGCCGGAAGAAGCAGGGACGACCAGCACATTCGGTTGATGCACCGCCAAGGTGAGCGGTGATAAATCCTTGGCCGGATCGTAAGGCAGCGAGTCGAACAAAACGGTGTTGTTGACCAACGGTCCGGTGATCGAGACGCCGAAGGTGTACCCGTCGGGTACGGCTTTGGCGATGGCGTTCGTGCCGATGTTGCCGCTCGCGCCGGGACGATTCTCTACTACGACAGCCTGGCCAAGCAACACCCCCAGCTTGTCCCCTACGACCCTCGCGACCTGGTCCGGGCTGGAGCCGGGCCCGAAAGGCACGATGACCTTCAGCGGCTGCGCTGGCCAGGCTTGCGACTGGGCCATGGCGGGCAATAGGCAGGCCGCGGCCGCCAGCCCGCTCACCGCAACGGCTCTCCATGTTTTACGCATCTCCATCCTCCGTGCTGGTCATGTCGTCGTGATATTGCTGCTCGGCGGCGATGAATGCCGCGACCAGTGCCCGGTAGGCCGCCTCGACGACGTCCTCCAATCCTTCGAAGCCCCGGTTGTGACGAGTGGCCAAGGCGCGCACCTTGGCAAACACCTCCGCCTGGCGAGCCGGCGCACTTACCTGGAAAGCGTCCTTCTTGAACCGGGCCGCATCCTTCACGTACATCGCCCGCTGCGCGAGCAAGGCCACGATTTCGTCGTCCAGCCGATCGATGTTGGCGCGCACTTCGGCCAAGGATTTGCACAGAGGCTTGTACGATGGGTCTTTATAGGCCCGCAGCGGACGGCCGTCGGGATCGGGTTCGCGCATGTTCGTCTCCTGTCGCCGGCACGGCACGGCGCGTGCCTCGTTCTTATATGTTCTTGTAGCGTTCTACGACGGCTAGCCGAGCTGCAGCCAAATCCGCCCACCCTCTACCTTGAGCGGATACGTCTTGACATCCTCAGTCAGCGGCGCACACAGGGCCTTGCCGCTGCGCACGTCAAACTTGCCCTGGTGCAAGGGACATTCGATTTCATATCCTTCCAGGTAGCCGTCACACAGGCGCGCCCGCCCGTGCGTACAGAAATTATCGGTGGCGTAATACTCGCCCTCCACGTTATAGAGTGCCACGTCCTTGCCCGCCACCTGCACACCGATCACTTCTTCCTCGGGAAGGTCGTCGATGGCGGCCACGTCGATCCAATCAGCCATAAGCACCTCAAATTGGATAAATCAGAGAATTGGGAATCAACTCGGTATCGAAGACGCAAGTCCGCGACTCGAACTTCAAGCCGCCTGCCGTGCGGCGGATGCGATCGATGTAGCGCCCCACGTTGAAAACCGTCGATTCCCCCGTCGGCTTCGTCCGGAACACGGCGTAGTTCGCCTCGACCTCCAGCACGTCGCCAACATGCTTAAGGATGCGCGGAAGTCCGCACACATGACGCTGATAGTATGGATCATGGAACAGTGTCTCGGTAATGCCGTATACCCGATCCTTCAGCATCGCCTTGCTGACGAGGTAAAGCGTCGCGAGGGGCAGTCCCCGGTCAAAGTTTTCCCGCGGTTGGATCTTGTATTCGCATTCGTCCAGGAAAAATTCCGGCCACTCGTTCCAACGCCCCGTGTCCAGCACGGCGGCATAGTCGGCATGTAGCCTAGCTACGTCCAGCAACGCATCCATCGTATCCATTGCATTCCTCCACTGCATCGGGCCGCCTGGCATCGGTGGCAGACCATCGAGCGTGCCTGTCTCCGTCCGTTACCGATCGGGCGCGAACCCCATGACCCGGCGCCAGTAGTCGTACATGCCGCGGATCAATGTTTCCGTGACCATGTGATCGGTATTCTCGACCCCCCTGCCACCCAACTCTGCGAGCGCCCGGTGATAGGGTTTCTGCTCGAAGCCCCGCTGCGAGAACTCGACCACCTCGCCGTCGTCGGCCGAGACGAACCCGGCCGGGCCGAACAAGTTGGCCTGCAGGAGCCGCCGCTGGATCATCTCCGGCGTGTCATCCTCGAACGCGAAATGGGTCCACACGAAATCGAATGAGCCGTGTCCATTGGGCTGTATGTGCCGGGTCGAAACGCTGTTGACTTGCTGCTGAATGATGAGGCTCGGGAAGATGGTCATCATCACGGCGGTCGGCTCTCCCCACCAGGGTTCATGCACGATGTCGAGCAGGCGCTTGTCGTTGATTTCCATCGATTCCTTGAAGCTCGTGACGCCGGCCGTGACCTCGGACTTCACGCGTTCCGAGCCGCGCGTGGAAATCATTGCCGCGTGCCGGAACTGCTCGTCCATCTTCAACTCGGACTTGTTGTCCGCCCGCCATAGCCCGTAGGTAACGAACCAGGTGTGAAGCAGGCCCGGGTGATAGGGATCCTTGATGTTCTCCTGCATCAACTTCCAGTTGCCAGGAATGCGCTGTCGGTTGTATCCCAGCAGCTTGAGCTTGCGTCCGTTGAACAGGCGGTCGAAATAGCCCAGGATCACGGGCCCGAGGAATTCCTCGAAGGACGGGACGTCGTGGTCGAAGGAAGCGAATACCACGCCGCCGCGCGTCGCGACCTTGAGCTTGTTCAAGTTGTGGTCCGAGGCCTGGAAATCCGCCGGCATGCCGCCGTTGACCCTCCCGCCCTGTTTGACGCCCCGCCGGAAAGGCACGCCCTGCAGGTCGCCCGCCAGCGTGTAGCTCCACTGGTGGTAGGGACACACGAGCTCCTTGCGGTTGCCGCTGCGCTCCCTCATGAACTGCACGCCGCGATGCGCGCAAACGTTTTCGATCACGTGGATGGCCCCATCTTCGGCGCGGGTCATGATGACGGACCGTTCGCCGATTGCCGTGCGCTTGAAGTCACCGGGGTTGGGGACTTCGGCCTCGAGGCCTACGTAGTTCCAGTGTCCGGAATAAAAAAAGCGCTCCAGCTCTTTCTTGTAAAGCGATTCGTCGGTATAGGCCCAGAACGGGATGCGGCTGGAGCCGCTGTCTATCCATTCGAGTTCGCGAGGGAAGACAGTTGTAACCCCCATGCTTGCCTCCTTCCTGATGGCGACGTGTCTCCGTCTTTGGCATAGTCGTTCTCGACGGGACGAGTATAGGAAGCAAGCGCTTGTTTATATATAGAATGCAGTGAATATTAATAATCACTTCTATGATTGTTGCGTACC
>NZ_JADGHH010000232.1 GCF_019689535.1 Pigmentiphaga sp. | reverse complement strand
GGCCTGCCCTGGCTCTGCTTACGCCGTAACGTGGAACCCCACGCGCCCCAGCTCCTGCATCTCGAGCTCGACCCAGGTGCCCGCCACCAGCGCTTCGGCGGCACTCGCGCCCCCTGCCATCACGATCGAACCTTCCGGCAGGATCTCTCCGGCTTCCGCCACCAAGCGGGCAGCAGCGACCAGCGAGCGTACGGGATGGCCCAGGATGGCGGCCGTGGTGCCCACCTGCTGCGGCTTGCCGTTGCAAGACATGATCAGGCCCAGGTTCGAAAAATCGATGCTAGGCTTGTGCCAGGTGCCGATCACGACGCCGGACGACGATGCGTTGTCGGCCACGACGTCCTCGAGCGAGAACTTGAAAGCCTTGTAGCGCGAATCGATGATCTCGAGCGCCGGCGCGATGGCCTCCACCGCATCCAGGGCCTCGACCGGCGAGACGATGCCCGACAAAGGTTTGCGCAGCAGGAACGCGATTTCGGGCTCGACACGCGGATGCACGCGGGTCGACAGCTTGAGCTCGCCACCCTCGTCTACGCGCATGTCGTGCGTCAGCCGGCCCCAGATCATGTCGTGGACGCCCATCTGGACCATCTTGGCCCGGCTGGTGAAACCCATTTTCATGCCGATGCGGCGATGACCGCGATCGATGCGCCGCTGGATCAGCAAGCGCTGCACCTCATAGGCCTCGGCGAGCGTCATCGGGCGGCGTTCCGCAAACTGCTCGGCGGCACGCGGCGTGCATGCGGCTTCGTCCAGCTCGCGCGCCACATCGGGAAGAGACAACAGCGGACCGCTCATGCTTGCTCCTTCGCACCAAATACCGCGCGCACCGAGCCCAGCCCGTTGATGCGCGCTTCGAGAATTTCCTCACCTTGCACTGCGACCATGGGGCCCAGCGCGCCGCTCAACACCACGTCGCCCGCGCGCAGCGGGCTGCCGCACTCGGCCATCTTCCGGGCCAGCCACAGCGCGGCGTTCAGGGGATGCCCCAGGCATGCCGCGCCCGCGCCGATCGACACCTGGTCGCCATTGCGCTCCATGACCATCCCGCACAGCCGGCCGTCGAAGTCGCTCAGCTTGACCGGGCGATTGCCCAGTACGAACAGCCCGGACGACGCGTTGTCGGCGATGGTGTCGACGATGCTGATCTTCCAGTTCGCGATGCGGCTGTCGACGATCTCGATGGCCGGCAGCGCGTACGCCACGGCCGAGATCAGCTCAGCCATGGTGGCCATGGGCTGGGTGAGGTCGCGCTCCATCACGAAGGCGATTTCCGCCTCGACCTTGGGCTGGATCAGCCTCGACAGGGGGACCTCCTCGCCGTCGCACACCGACATGTCGGCAAACAACATGCCGTAATCAGGCTGGTCCACGCCCAGCTGCGCCTGCACCGCCTTGGAGGTCAACCCGATCTTGCGGCCGACGAGCCTGCGCCCCTGCCGGACCCAGTAGTCCGTATTGGCCTGTTGCACCGCGTATGCGGCGTCCAAGTCGCCAGCCGGCAATTGATCGCGTATCGGATCGATGGCAACGCGGCTTTCATGCGCATCGCGCAAGCGCTGCGCCAGCCCGGCGATCACCTCGGCGGAGGCGCCTCCTTGTCCTATCTGCCCCATGGGTAGTCCTGTCTGGAAGTTGAAGAAAAAATGAAACGTCTGGTGCTAGAACCGTCTTCGAAACGTTTTTTATGCCGTATACGTACGAATATACGTGAGAAAGCAATCGACGGACAACGGCCGCCCCTCACGGTGCAACCCCGGCCATCAATTTGAGACACTTGATGAACAACGCCCGATACTCAGGCGGCAACACGGCAATGATGGCCTCCTCCACTTCTTTGTCGCGCGGCAGTATGCGCTCGAGCACGTCCACGCCCGCTTGGGTGATCGTCACCGAATAGGCCCGCTTGTCGTCGGCGGACCGTTGGCGACGCAAATACCCTTTGCGCACCAAGCGGTTGATCATGTCAGCCAAGGAATTGCGGTCCAACGCAATATCTTCGGCCAATTGGTTCTGCGTCGCGCCCGGATGCTTGCAAACGGTAATCAGCAAAGCCTTCTGGCGCGGGGTCAGATCTTCATCGTGGAAGGTCTGCATGAACAGCGCTTCGGCCCGGAAATGCGCCCGCCTGAGCAAATGCGACACCACGTCGGTTAGCTCGAATGCCTTGACGGCATCCGTGCACGGCACGGTTTCCGGTGCGGCAGGCCTGCGCCGCGTAGCAGGGGATCGTTTCATGGTGACGTGCAGAACCACTTAAATGTTAACTGATGGCGCCCCTTCCGCCCGCCTGGCGCAGCGCGCGGACCGCGATTCGGCTATGGCTGGCCACCGATAAGTTATGCCCGGAACCGGGATGATCGGACGAAAATCCATTACTATTATGACGTATACGTACTATTTAATCTAGGTAGCGCCACATGTCCACCAAGACCCTTCGCAACTTCATCGGCGGCCGCTTCGAAGACGGCATCCGCACCTTTGACAAGCTCAACCCGGCCAACGGGGAATTGATCGCGCGCGTACACGAGGCCGGCCGCGACCAGGTCGATGCCGCCGTGGCGGCGGCCCGTCGTGCCCTGCCGGCCTGGGCGGCGATGTCCGTCAAGCAGCGCACGGACTATCTCTACGCCCTGGCCGACGGCATCGAGCGCCGCTTCGACGACTTCCTCGAGGCAGAAATCGGCGACACCGGCAAGCCCGTGGGATGGGCCCGCCAGATCGACATTCCGCGCGGCGCTGCCAACTTCCGCGCTTTCGCGGAAATCGCGCGCACCCTGGACATGGAAAGCTACATGACAGACACCCCGGACGGCCGCCAGGCGCTGAACTACGCCTACCGCAAGCCGTTGGGCGTCGTCGGCGTGATTTCGCCGTGGAATCTCCCGCTGCTGCTGTTCACCTGGAAGGTCGCGCCGGCGCTGGCCTTCGGCAACACCGTAGTGGCCAAGCCCTCCGAGGTGACGCCCTCGACCGCTACGCTGCTGGCCGAGGTCGCCATGGAGGTCGGCCTGCCCGAGGGCGTGTTCAACCTGGTCCACGGCTTCGGGCCCAACTCTGCCGGAGAGTTCATCACCACGCACGAAGACATCGACGGCGTCACATTCACCGGTGAGTCGGCCACCGGCGCCGCGATCATGAAAGCCGTGGCCCCTGGCGTCAAGCCGGTTTCCTTCGAGCTGGGAGGCAAGAACGCCGCCCTGGTGTTCGAAGACGCCGATTTCGACCAGGCCGTGGCGGGCGTCGCGAATTCCGTCTTCGCGAACTGTGGGCAGGTCTGCCTATGCACCGAGCGCGTCTACGTACAGCGTCCCATCTTCGACCGCTTCGTCCAGGCCGTGAAGCGCGAGGCGGAAAAATTGGTGCTTGGCCGGCCGATGGATCCTGCCACGACCATGGGGCCGCTCGTCTCGCACGAACACCGGGAGAAGGTGCTCTCGTACATGCGCCTGGCGGTGGAAGAAGGCGCCACGGTCGTCACCGGGGGCGGCGTGCCCCAATTCGGCGATGAGCGGGACAACGGCGCCTACATCCAGCCCACCATCTGGACCGGCCTGCCCGAGACCGCGCGCTGCATCAAGGAAGAAGTCTTCGGCCCGGTCTGCCACATTGCCCCGTTCGACACCGAGGAAGAGGCCATTGCCCTGGCCAACGACACCAAGTATGGCCTCGCGGCCGCAGTCTGGACCACCAACCTGGTGCGCGGGCACCGCGTGGCCCAGGCCATGCAGGTCGGGTTGGCCTGGGTGAACTGCTGGTTCCTGCGCGACCTGCGCACGCCGTTCGGCGGCAGCGGTTTGTCGGGCATAGGGCGTGAAGGCGGCCGCCACTCGCTACATTTTTATACCGAACCTACCAATGTTTGCGTAAAGTTGTAGCTTCTTCGTCCTTGCGTGCTCCCGAACGGGCGAGGCCTGCGGACCGGCAAAGCCGTTCCGCGGCTTTCCGGGATCACCAGGAGCCGCCGCGGTCCGTCCATGTCCAATTTCCGCCTTACCCCCAACGCGCTAGGCCACAAGCTCAAACTGCACCAGCTGCAGATCTTCGAACGCGTCCTCGAGCGCCACTCGCTGTCGCGCGCCGCCAATGAGCTCAACTTGACGCAGCCTAGCGTCACCAAGGCCATCTACGAGTTGGAGAAATTCGTCGGGGCGCCGCTATTCGAGCGATCCAACCGCGGCGTCGTCCCGACCGAGCTCGCCCACCTGCTCGGGCGCCGGGTCAAGACACTGATGGCCGAACTGCGGTACATGACCGATGAGCTGAATGCCGCACTGACCGGCGAAAGCGGCCACGTCATCGTGGGCACGCTCATCGCGGCCTCGGCCAAGCTGTTGCCCGAGGCCATTTCCCTGCTGATGCAGGAGCACCCCGGGATACGCGTGACCGTTTCCGAAGGCCCGTCGTCCCAACTGTTCCCCGCCCTGGCCACCGGCGACCTGGACATCGTCGTCGGCCGGCTGCCCGAACGCGATATCGCGCTCGGCTATGCCTATCCCCTCACTCACCACACGCTGTACGAAGAGCGGCTCTACGCCGTGGTCGGCGCGCACCACCCGCTCATCCGGGAACCTCGCGTCGAACTCGCGCAGTTGATGGACTGGCCGTGGATCCTGCCCTCGGCCGAGTCGCCCCTGCGGACCGCCGTGGAACAAACCTTTCACCGCACCGGCCTTGGCCTGCCACCCCGCTACATCGAATCGCTGTCCCTGCTGACCAACCTCGGGATACTGCTCCGGGGGGAAGCGATCGCGCTGATGCCGCAAGACGCCGCGGCCCAGTTCCTGGAGCACGGGCTCCTCAAGCGCCTGCCGCTCGAAGAATTCGGGCTGTTCGGGCG
>NZ_JADGHH010000037.1 GCF_019689535.1 Pigmentiphaga sp. | reverse complement strand
GCAGGCCGAGCTTGTAGGAAAGTTGGCCCGGCTGTAAGGCCGGGCCCGGTAAAGCAGGAAACGGGAACGGCGCGCCGGCGCCCGCAGGGCGAGGGCCGGGGGCGGTAAACTCGCCGGGGCCAGTCGCCATTACCGGTATGCACGATCCTATGAGCCTATCTTTCAGCGCAGTCGAGCTGCTCGCCACGGTCCTATTTGCGATCGCCATTCTCCACACCTTTTCCGTGCCGGTCTTTGCCAATCTCGCCCACAAGGGCGGAAGGCACGCAGGGTTATGGCACATGTTGTCGGAGGTCGAGGCCGTGTTCGGGTTCTGGGCCTCGGTGCTGCTCCTGGCCATGGCTGCCCTTGCCGGCACGCACGCGGCCATCGAGTACATGGACACGCGCAACTTTACCGAGCCGCTGTTCGTGTTCGCCATCATGGTCATCGCGGCGAGCCGGCCCATCTTGGATCTCGTTACCTACCTCGTGGCCGTGCTGGCTTCGGCGATTCCCGGCAACCGTTCGGTGGCGGTGTTTTTCGTGACCCTTGCCCTGGTGCCGCTGCTCGGCTCCTTCATTACCGAGCCGGCGGCCATGACCTTGGCGGCGGTGATGCTGCGCGACACGTGCTTCCGGCAGATCGAGAGCGCGCGCTTCAAGTACTTCACCCTGGGCGTCCTGTTCGTCAACGTCTCGATAGGCGGCGTGTTGACCTCTTACGCTGCGCCGCCGGTGTTGATGGTGGCATCGGCCTTCGGTTGGGATACGGCGTACATGCTGGCCCATTTCGGCTGGCGCGCCGCGTGCGCCGTGGTGTTGAACGCCTTGATCGTGACGCTGTGCTTCCGGCGCCTGCTGATCCGGGCGAGCGCCGGCGCGCCGCAGGCGCGCGCTCGCCGCGAGGTGCCGCTCAGCGTGACGGCAGTGCACGTGGCCTTCCTAGCCGGAGTGGTGCTTTTTGCCCACCATCCTGCCGTCTTCATGGGGTTGCTGATGCTGTTCATCGGCTATACCGAAGCGTACAAAGAGCATCAGCGTCCGCTCTTGATCAAGGAAGGCCTGATGGTGGGGTTCTTCCTCGCAGGCTTGGTGGTCCTGGGTGGGCTGCAGAAATGGTGGCTGCAGGAGCTGCTGGCGGATATGCCTCCCTTGGTGCTGTATTGGGGCGCAGCCGCGCTCACGGCGGTGACGGACAACGCGGCGCTGACCTACCTTGGTTCGTTGGTGGAGGGAACTTCCGAGGCATGGCGCTATATGCTCGTGGCCGGTGCCGTGACGGGGGGCGGGCTCACCGTGATCGCCAACGCGCCCAACCCCGCCGGTTTCGCGGTGCTAAAGAGTTCTTTCCCCGGTGGAACGATTACGCCCTTGGCGCTGCTCTTGGGGGCAGCGTTGCCGACGGCCGTTGCCGCGTTCTTTTTCCTCCTGCCCGCGTAGCGGACGTAGCGGGGCGCTTGCGCTCGGCTCGTAGGCTCGCCCTGCCGCGCCGGGCGCCATGGCGGCGCAGTTTTGGCAGCGTACGTACTAAGTACCCAAAAAGTCGCTAAAATTCAAGGCTTTGATCAATTTCCGGAAATCCGGCCGCCGGTCGCCTGTGGCAATGCCAGGCCGGGTTTTCGTGCCGAGGTATGCCTGAGGAGTCTTGGCGATGCCTATTTACGCCTACAAATGCAGTTCTTGCGGACATGAGAAGGACGTCCTGCAGAAGATGTCCGACGCTCCCCTCACCGACTGTCCCGAGTGCGGGAAGCCCACGTTCTCCAAGCAAGTGACGGCTGCGGGATTCCAGCTCAAGGGTAGCGGGTGGTACGTGACCGACTTCCGCAACAACGGTTCGTCCAAGTCCGGCGGTTCGTCGAAGTCGTCGAGCGCCGGATCCGATTCCGGTTCGCCTGGCTCGTCCTCCTCGGAGTCTTCGAGCGCGACGGCTTCGGCCTGAGTTTCATGCGGCGCCTGCGGGGCGCCGCCAGTTTCTGATTTGGAACCTTCGTGTTCAAACGCTACTTCGTCACTGGATTGCTGATTTGGGTCCCGCTGGTCATCACGCTGTGGGTCCTGGGCCTGGTCGTGTCCACGCTCGAAGCCGTGGTGCCGTCGGTGCTGAGCTCCGAGTCGCTGTTCGGCACGCACATCCCGGGCTTCAGCCTCGCGGTGGTGATCGTAGTGGTGTTGCTCACGGGCATGGGTGCGGCCAATTTCATCGGCCGCAAACTGCTGCAGATGTGGGAAGGGCTGCTCCAGCGCATTCCGCTGGTGCGCTCGATCTATAACTCGGTCAAGCAGGTCAGCGACACGGTCCTGGCGCCTAACGGCCAGGCGTTCCGCAAAGCGGTGTTGGTGCAGTATCCCCGCGAGGGCGTATGGACGCTCGCGTTCCTGACCGGAGTGCCGGGCGGTGAAGTTGCCGACCACCTGCCTCCCGACTGCGTAAGCGTATATGTGCCGACGACGCCGAACCCGACGTCCGGCTTCTTTTTGATGATGCGGCGCGCCGACATTGTCGAGCTCGGCATGACGGTGGATGCGGCCTTGAAATACATCGTATCGATGGGGGTGGTGGCGCCGGGTACTCCGGCGCGGGGCAATTGACGGCCCGTGGAGGCAACGCGCGCACGCGCGCCCCGCTTGCATCGATACACACCAATTTAGACGGAGAATTCATGCGTACCTGCTATACCGGCCAGGTCTCGACGGAGCACCTGGGACAAATCGTGACCTTGTTCGGCTGGGTGCACCGTCGCCGCGACCACGGCGGCGTCATTTTCATCGACCTGCGCGACCGCGAGGGCCTGGCCCAGGTCGTCTGCGATCCGGACCGGGCCGATACCTTCCAGATCGCCGAGCGCCTGCGCAACGAATTTTGCGTGCGCGTGACCGGCCTGGTACGCAAGCGTCCCGAGGGCACCACCAATCCGGCGCTGAAGTCGGGCGAGGTCGAGGTACTGGCGCACGAGATCGAGATCCTCAATGCCTCCGTCACGCCGCCGTTCCAGCTCGACGATGAGAACCTCTCGGAAACCACGCGGCTCACGCATCGCGTGCTGGACCTGCGTCGCCCGCAGATGCAGCAGAACCTGATGCTGCGCTACCGCGTGGCGATCGAGGTGCGCAAGTATCTCGACCAGCTCGGCTTCATCGACATCGAAACGCCGATGCTCACCCGTAGCACACCGGAGGGCGCGCGCGACTATCTCGTTCCGTCGCGGGTCAACCCCGGCCACTTCTTCGCGCTGCCGCAGTCGCCGCAGTTGTTCAAGCAGCTGCTGATGGTCTCGGGGTTCGATCGCTATTACCAGATCGTCAAGTGCTTCCGCGACGAGGACTTGCGCGCCGACCGCCAGCCCGAGTTCACCCAGATCGATTGCGAGACCTCGTTCCTCGATGAACACGAGATCCGCGAGATTTTCGAGAACATGAT
The DNA here is from genome assembly GCF_019689535.1 of Pigmentiphaga sp. Classification (GTDB taxonomy): domain Bacteria; phylum Pseudomonadota; class Gammaproteobacteria; order Burkholderiales; family Burkholderiaceae_B; genus Pigmentiphaga. The sequence continues at coordinate 19,686 of NZ_JADGHH010000037.1, read as the reverse complement.
CCGCCACGTGTTCAAGGCGGTCAAGGGCGTCGAGCTGCCCAACCCGTTCCCCGTGATGCCTTGGCGCGAAGCCATGGAGCGCTTCGGCTCCGACAAGCCCGACCTGCGCGTCAAGCTCGAGTTCACCGAGTTGACCGACGTCATGAAGGACGTGGACTTCAAGGTCTTCTCGAGTGCGGCCAACAGCGTGGGCGGCCGTGTGGTCGCGCTGCGCGTGCCGGGCGGCGGCGAGCTCAGCCGCAGCGAAATCGATGCCTACACCCAGTTCGTCGCCATTTACGGCGCGCGCGGCCTGGCGTGGATCAAGGTCAACGACGTGGCCAAGGGACGCGACGGCCTGCAGTCGCCCATCGTCAAGAACATCCATGACGCCGCGCTGCAGGAGCTGCTGCGCCGCAGTGGTGCGCAGAACGGCGACATCCTGTTCTTCGGCGCGGACAAAGCCCGCATCGTCAATGACGCCATGGGCGCTTTGCGCGTCAAGATCGGCCACAGCGAGTTTGGCCGCAAGCAAGGCTTGGTCGAGGGCGAATGGATGCCGCTGTGGGTGGTCGATTTCCCCATGTTCGAGTACGACGAGGAAGCCCAGCGTTACACGGCCGCCCATCATCCGTTCACGTCGCCCAAGGACGGCCACGAAGATCTCCTCGAGTCCGATCCCGCAGCCTGCCTGGCCAAGGCCTACGATATGGTGCTGAACGGCTGGGAAATCGGGGGTGGCTCGGTGCGTATCCACCGTGAAGAGGTGCAGAGCAAAGTATTCCGTGCGCTCAAGATCGGCGCCGAAGAAGCCCGCGCCAAGTTCGGCTTCCTGTTGGATGCCCTGCAATACGGTGCGCCGCCCCATGGCGGCATCGCTTTCGGCCTGGACCGCATCGTGACCATGCTGACCGGCGCCGAATCGATTCGCGACGTGATCGCATTCCCCAAGACCCAGCGGGCCCAGTGCCTGCTGACGGGCGCGCCGTCGGACGTGGACGAGAAGCAACTGCGCGAGCTGCACATCCGCTTGCGCGGGACGGAGGCCAAGACGGTCCAGTAACCGTTGCCTGGCTTGCCTGCCACGGACCCCGCTTCGACGAAGCGGGGTTTTTTTTCAACCCGCCGCCTTCATGCCTGCGCCGCGGGGCGGCGGTTCCTATCCAGGCCGCCTAGTGCTACGGCGGGTTCAACTCCGACTCCTGCCATGGGTCGTAGCTACCGAAGTGCCAGACGTAGCCTTCTGGGTCCTGCAGGGTGTACCCTTTGCCGCCGTAGCTTTCCTCCTGGATGGGCCGGACCACCATGGCGCCGGCGTTGACGGCGGTTGCGTAATGGGCGTCGGGGTCGGCCACGATGACGTAAGGCGTCTGGGTCTGGCGGCCTCCGATCTCCGAGGGCTGGGCGGTGATCTTGCGCATGAGCTCGCCCTTGCCCGAGCCGAGCATGACCATGCCGTTGCCGAAAGTCAGTTCGGCATGGGCGATTGCGCCGGAGGCATCGGGCACCACCAGGTGTTTGGCAAAGCCGAATGCCCGGCACAACCATTCGATCGCAGCCGGGGCATCGCGGTATACCAGGCACGGAATGATCGTCGATTTCCCCATGGGGGCCTCCGCGCGAAGAAGGGTCTCGCCAAGACCGTAGCATGCCTCGCCAGGGGGGAACAACCGCGCAATCGTTACGTCTTGGCGGGGTGTTGCCAGGCATGGACCCGCGCGCGGACCGGCCCGCCCGGCCCTGCCGGGAGCGCGCGCGGGGGGATGGTTCGTTGAATATGGGCGTGCCTTGAATACAATCGAAGTTTGGCCCGCGCTCGCGGGCTGGTTCCGGAGCACGCTCATGGCTGGCATTCCCCTCTTTCATTTGGCTTTTCCCGTCGACGACCTGGCCGAGGCGCGCGCTTTCTATGGCGGCCTGCTGGGTTGCCCGGAAGGTCGCAGCTCCGATAGCTGGGTGGACTTCAATTTCTACGGCCACCAGATCGTCGCTCACTTGTCGCCCGGCGAGGCGGGACACCGCAACACGAGTGCCGTGGATGGAGACGACGTACCGGTCAGGCATTTCGGCGCGATTCTCCCCATGCCTGAATGGGAGGCGCTGGCCGAGAAGCTGCGGCGGGCCGGCGTCAAGTTCGTGATCGAGCCTCACGTCCGGTTCAAGGGCGAAGTCGGCGAACAAGCGACGATGTTCTTCCTCGATCCGTCGGGCAACGCGCTCGAGTTCAAGGCTTTTGCCGACCTCAACCAGGTGTTCGCGAAATAGCCCGTCCGGGCAGCGCGCAACCGGGCAGGCGTTTTTCAAGGAAGCGCTGCATGTTGTTATCTTCTCGGGTCTTGCTGGGCTGTGCCGCACCGATGGGCGCGGCGGGCGTGATGCTGGCCGCCATGGCCACCCATCTCGCGGGCGGAGCGTTGTTGTCGACCGCCGCCTTGTTCCTGCTGTTGCATGCCGCAGCGGTCGCCGGGCTGGCGGCCATGGTGCCGCAGTTCCAGCGCGGGCGTGCCGTGCTGGTCGGTGCCACCGGACTCATCATCGCCGGCACGCTGCTGTTCTCCGTCGATTTGGCATTGCGCCAGCTGGCGGGAATGAAATTGCTCTGGGGCACGGCCCCTTTCGGAGGCGGGGCGATGATCGTAGGATGGCTCGGGGTGGCTGTAGCCGCACTCGTTCCCGAACGCTGATCGCGCTGGCGAGCGGGCGCGGCGCAAGCGGGCCTGCGCCGCGGCAAGGCCCGCCGGGTGGGGGGCTTTAGCTGGCCGCAGGCGCGAGTTTCTCCACCCACGCCACGTAGCGATCCACGAACCCTTGGATGAACTTGGCCGTGATCTCGTTCGTGATGCGGCCTTCAGCGTCGATCAATCCTTCGGTGTACTGGACGAAGATGCTCGGCTGGGGCAGCACGGCAACGTCCAGCGCGGACAGCACCATGCGCAAGTGTTCCTGTGCGAGCGCGGTGCCGATCTGGCTGGGCGAGGTGCCCAGGATGCCGGCAGGCTTGCGCGCCCAGGAGTTCTTGCCGGAGGGGCGCGAGGCCCAGTCGATGGCGTTCTTCAGTACGCCGGAGTAGGAGCGGTTGTATTCCGGCGTGAAGAATAGCAGGGCCTGGACGGACTCGACCCGCTGCTTGAACGCGAGCACGGGCGCCGGCATGGCGGCGTCGAGGTCTTGGTTGTACAGGGGCAGCTCGCCGATGGGGATGTCTTCGGTCTGCATGTGTGCGGGCAGGCGCTTGGCGACGGCCTTGGCCAGCTGGCGGTTGATGGAGTCTTTGCGCAGGCTGCCTACGATCATGCCGATCTTGATGGTACTCATGGAGATTCCCGGATCTGGATGTCGAAATAGAGGGCGCGACCAAGCCAAGGCCTCCCCGTGCAGGGCGCGGCCGGGCTCCGGCGCGAGCTTTGCCGGCCCATGATAACGCAGCGGCGGCGCCGGGGCGGGAAGATGGCATCTTGTATCTGCTCATCCATGGCCGCATATTTAAGGCCTCTTCCGGTTTTCCTCAAGCACGATGTCCGTCGTCCGTGTCGTCAGCTATAACATCCACAAAGGGCTTTCGGCCCTGGGCAAGCGCGAGTCCGTGCAGGAGCTGCGCCTCGGCCTGCACGGCTTGCGCGCCGACCTGGCCTTTCTACAGGAGGTCCAGGGGCGCAACGAGCGATCCGGGACGCTGCACGAACAGCATCAGATGCTGGCCGCGGCGCTGCGCTTGGAAGCTGCCTATGGACGAAACGCGGTGTACCGCCACACCGACCATGGCAATGCGCTGTTGTCGCGGTTCCCCATTCTTTCGCACCAGAACCAGGACATTTCCGATCACCGGCTGGAGCAGCGGGGGCTGCTGCACGCACGCGTGGCGATCGGCCGGCACGAGGTGCATTGCTTTGTCGTGCACCTGGGGCTGTTCGCCGGCAGCCGCACGCGGCAGGTTGGCGCGCTGGTTTCCCGCATCGAAGAAGCGGTGCCTTCGGGCGCGCCCATTTTGATCGCCGGCGATTTCAACGATTGGACCAACACGCTATCGGACTTCCTGGTGCGGCGCCTGGAGGTGCATGAGGTATTCGCGACGGCGCCACGCGGCAACAATGTCGAGTTGCCCAGGCTACGGGACTCCGTGCGCATGCTTGGGCAATTGCTGCGCGGCGGCGAGGTCTCGCCTTGGCAATGGCGCGCCGGCATGGCTTCCCCGCCTCGGCTCGGCATGGGCAACGAACTGATCACGCCTCGCCCGCCGCGTACTTTCCCGGCTTTTTTCCCGTGGCTGAGGCTGGACCGGATATACCAGCGCGGTTTTTCCGTGCGGCAGGCGAGCGTGCTGTACGGGCGCCCGTGGTCACGGCTGTCGGACCACGCGCCGTTGCTCGCGGAGCTGGAATTACCCTGAGACGCGCGTCCCTGGCCGGGCGGCGCTGACGCCGGAGGCGGCTGCCAGGAACACCGCAGCCAGGATAAGGCCCGAGGTGGGGCCGTGCGACGGGATCGCCGTGAAGGCCAGGGCGGCCAGCGCTGCCCCCAGTGCCATGCCGAACTGCCGGGCAGTTGCCTGCAGGCCGCCTGCACCTCCGCTGCGGTGTCGCGGTGCGGCGGTCAGCATGGCCCGGTTGTTGGGCGTCTGGAACATGCCGAAACCGACCCCGGAAAGCGCCATGAAGGCCATGACCCAGCCATTGGGCGTGCCGGCCGGAAGCAGGGCGATGACGAGCAATCCGAAAGCCACCAGGCCGGCGCCGACCGAGCACAGGATGGCCGGCGCAATGCTTTCGGCCATGCGTCCCGCGATCGGCGCGGCAATGGCGACGGCCAGGGGCCATGGGACCATCAACATGCCGATTTCGATCTGGCTGCGCCCCAATGCCTGGTGGAAGTAGAAGGGCAGCGAGATATACGAGATGGTCTGACCGGAAAAGGCGCACACCGAAGCGCCGATCGAGAACGCGAATTGGCGGATGCGCAGCAGGTCGAGCGGCAGCAGCGGCGTGGCTTGCGTGAGTTCGCGGCGCACCAGGGCCACGCCCGCCAGGGCGGCGAGGCAGAGCAGGACCGCTGCAGTCTTGATGTCCGCCAGCAGGCGGTCGATGCCCACTACCAGCAGCCCGAAGGTCGAGCCGCTCAACACGGCGCTGAGCGCGTCGAAAGGCCGCTTGGCCAGTTCGGTCTCGGGCAGCATGCGGCTGCCTATCGAGAGGATGAACAGGCCGATGGGGATGCTGACCGCGAACAGCCAGGGCCATGAGGCGATCGAGAGGATCAGCGAGCCCAGCATGGGGCCTGCAGCCGATGAGGTCGCCACGACCAGCGCGTTGTAGCCGATCGCGCGCCCGAACTGTTTCTGGGAGTAGATGAAACGCAGCAGTGCGGGAGTGACGCTCATGACCGCGGCCGCGCCCAGGCCCTGCAGCACCCGGAACGAGATCAACACGCCGAACGAGCCAGACATCGCACAGCCCGCCGAGGCGACGGTGAACGCGGCCAGGCCCGCGGTGAATATCCGGCGATAGCCGAGGATTTCTCCGAGCGATGAAAACGGCAGCAGCGCAACGACGATGGCCAGCTGATAGGTATTGACGATCCACACCGCCTGCGCCGGGGAAATGCCGAGGTCCCGGGCAATGGAAGGCAGCGCGACGTTGGTGATGGTGGTCTCCAGGACCGTCATCGTCATGGCCAGCATCGTCGCTGCCAAGGCCCAATACTTGCGCGGCGGGGGAAGTCCGTCCAGGAAGTGCATGTTCTTCTTATGCGTACGCCCACCGCGCAGCCGGGCGAGCGGCAGGTCAGCGCACGGGGAAGTTGAAATAGGTGTCCGGATACGGTTCGTCGTCCAGGGTGTAGTGCCACCACTCCTCAGGCAGATTGCGGAAGCCGTGTTTGGCCATCAAGTCCTTGAGGAACTGGCGATTGTGTCGGACAACCTCGGGTAAATCCGGATGGTCAGTATGCGACTTTACATCAAAAAGATCGAACGGAGTGCCCATGTCCACCTCTCCATTGGGCAGCAGCGGGCCTTTCGTGGGCAAGGCGTCCGCGCGCGACGGATCGATGGCGGCGAGGGTCAGGTCGACGGTGCTGCCACGGCTGTGGCCGGAACGTTCGGCGATGTAGCCGAGGTCTAGCAGCGACTCCTTGGCCACGTGGGGGAAATACTCGGCCTTGGTAGGCTGGTGCGAGCCATCGCGTGTCCAGGCCACGAAATCATTGACGGCGCGTTGTGGCCGATAGCAGTCGAACACCTTGAGCGTCAGGCCCTGCGCAAGCAGTTCGCGCTGGACGCCAAGCAGCTTGCGCGCGGCAGGTTCGGTCAGGATGCAGGTGGGAGCGTCGTAGCCCGCCACCGGGCGGCCGAGGAAATTCGCGCTGCCGTGATAGCGGATGTCTAGTCGTACGGTCTGTGCCACGTCGGTCAGGTGCACGAACCCGACGGGCATGGCGGCCGGTTCGTCGGCGGCCTGCGCGGCCGGTGCCAGCAGGGCCGCGGCGGCAAGGCAGGCGCCCGTGGCCTGGGCCAGCGCGTGGCCGCCTTCGCGGGCTTGCTGGCGGGGTTCCTGTGCATGGGGCCGGTTTTTCATGCAAATTCCATGGGATCACGCAGCGCATATTATGCGGCGCGGGCATCGCCGCGGGCGATACGTCACATGCGGTATACTGCCGCCCGTCATTGGGGAGTAGCCGCCTTGCGCGTGCGTGCAAGGGTCTGCGTCAACATGCTTGCCTCACGGCATGGCGCAGACGGTCCTGGACTTGGCAAGACCTTTGATCGCGCATCGACCGGGGGGCCGGGGCTGTTGCGCGGTCATGCGGTCAACCGCCGGCCCGGAGCGCATTGCAGCATGGAAGCCTTCCTCGTCTCGACCGGCATCGTGGCCCTGGCCGAGATCGGTGACAAAACCCAACTTCTCGCCCTCTGCCTGGCCGCCCGCTGGCGGCGGCCCTGGCCCATCATCCTAGGCATCTTCACCGCGACCATCGTCAACCACGCCCTGGCAGGCGCCGTCGGAGCCTGGCTCACGCGCATCGTCGGGCCGGAAGCGCTGCGTTGGATTCTTGGGGTGTCATTCCTCGGCATGGCAGTCTGGATGCTGATACCGGACAAGCTCGATGAAGCGGACGCCGGTCGCTTGCGGCTCGGGGTGTTCGGCACTACGGTCGTGGCCTTCTTCTTGGCCGAGATGGGCGACAAGACGCAATTCGCCACCGTTGCGCTGGTGGCGCAGTTCCAGGCGTACTCGGCCGTGGTTGCCGGCACGACCCTGGGCATGATGATTGCCAATGTGCCCGCCGTCGTGCTGGGCGACAAGCTGGCGCATCGCCTGCCGGTCAAGCTCGTGCATGGCGTAGCTGCCCTGATATTCGCCTGTTTGGGCATCGCGGCTTTGCTCGGCATGTTCTAGCGTCGGGCGAGGCCTTGGCCGGCCTGACGAAGCGGGGACGGGACGGTAGACTATCCGTTGTGAGCAGCCGCTCGTCGGGCGGCTGTGCGAGCCGCGTCGTTCCGACTTTGCCCGTGCGCCCCCAGGCGGCGCATGCCTCCATTGACCGAGATGGGTCGGCCAGGCCGACCCGCCTTACCGCCAGGAAAACCATGTCGAATTTCATCGTTCGCAAAGTCGCCGTGCTCGGAGCCGGCGTCATGGGCGCGCAGATTGCGGCCCACTGCGTCAATGCCAAGGTGCCAGTGGTCTTGTTCGATCTGCCTGCCAAGGAAGGTCCCAAGAACGGCATCGTACTCAAGGCGATCGAAAACTTGCGCAAGCTCAGCCCGGCGCCGCTGGGCGCGCCCGATCTCGCCACGCTCATCGAGCCCGCCAACTATGAGGAGGATCTCTCCAAGCTCCGGGAATGCGACCTGGTGATCGAGGCCATCGCCGAGCGCATGGATTGGAAGCACGATCTGTACGCCAAGGTTGCGCCCGCCATCGGGCCGGACGCCATCTTCGCCACCAATACCTCCGGCCTGTCGATTTCAGCGCTCTCCGAGGGAATGGACGAGGGCTTGCGATCGCGTTTCTGCGGCGTGCATTTCTTTAATCCGCCGCGGTACATGCACTTGGTGGAGCTGATCCCGACGCCGCTTACCGACCCCTCCATCCTCGACCGGCTCGAGGCTTTCCTGACCACGGTGCTCGGCAAGGGCGTGGTGCGCGCCAAGGATACGCCCAACTTCATCGGCAACCGGGTCGGCGTGTTCGGCCTGCTCGCCGCGATGATCGAGGCAGAGAAATTCGGCCTGACCTACGATGTCGTGGACGATTTGACGGGCGCCAAGCTTGGACGCGCCAAGTCGGGTACCTTCCGCACCGGTGACGTGGTTGGCCTCGACACGCTGGCGCACGTCATCAAGACCATGGAAGACTATCTTCCTGGCGATCCTTTCGCCGCCCATTACGGCACGCCGCCAGTGCTGGCAAGGCTGATCAAGGAAGGCGCGCTCGGGCAGAAGACCGGCGCGGGGTTCTTCCGCAAGGAAGGCAAGGCCATTCTGCGCCTGGATCCTGCCGCCGGCCAATACGTCCCGGCCGACGGCAAGACCGATGACGCCGTTGCGCGCATCCTCAAGAATCCCGACGCCGCGCAGCGGCTGCGCGCGCTGCGCGAGAGCGATCATCCCCAGGCCCAGTTCGTATGGGCGCTCCTGCGCGACACCTTCCACTACATCGCCGTGCACCTGGCCGACATCGCCGACACGGCGCGCGACGTGGACTTCGCGATGCGATGGGGCTTCGGCCATGGCATCGGGCCGTTCGAACTGTGGCAGCAGGCAGGCTGGCTGCAGGTTGCGGAATGGGTTGCGGCCGACGTCGCCGCCGGCAAGTCGCTGTCGAGCGCGCCGCTGCCCGCCTGGGTCACGAGCGGACCGGTGGTCGAGCGCGGCGGCGTGCACGTGCCGGAGGGGTCGTGGAACCCGGCGGCGCGCCGCTTCGAGGCGCGTTCGGGCCTGCCCGTCTACCAGCGCCAGGTGTTCCGTGCCGCCCTCGCGGGCGAGGGCATCCAGCCGCTCGCGTCCGGCCGCACCGTTTTCGAGGACGAGGCCATTCGGTTGTGGACGCTGGATCGCGCCGGACTCGACGATGTGCTCATCGCCTCGTTCAAGACCAAGATGCACACCATCAGCTCGGCGGTCACCCTGGGCTTGCTGCGTGCCGTCGACCTGGCCGAGGAAAGCTACCGCGGCCTGGTGATCTGGAACCCGGGCGAGCCGTTCTCGGCGGGTGCCGACCTGCAGGCCATGATGCCCTTGTTCATGAGCGGCGGCGTGCAGGCCATCGCTCCCGAACAGGAGCGGTTGCAGCAATTGATGCTCCGCCTGCGCTACGCACAGGTCCCCACCGTGGCCGGGCTGGCAGGCATGGCCTTGGGCGGCGGTTGCGAACTGTCGGTTTATTGCGCGCGCCGCGTCGCCCATTTCGAGACCTATCTCGGCCTGGTCGAGGTGGGCGTGGGGCTCATTCCCGGCGGAGGCGGCCTGACGTATCTTGCGCGGCGTGCGGCCCAGGAGCACGCGTCGGCGCCCGACACATCGCTGTTGCATTTCCTGAAGAAATACGCGATCCAGGCTGCCACGGCGCAGGTATCCAAGTCCGCCATCGAAGCCCGGCGCATGGGGTATCTGCTGGAAGATGATCCTATCGTCTTCAACGTGCATGAGGTGCTGTACGTGGCAATCCGGCAGGCGCAGGCCTTGCACGAAGCCGGTTGGCGGGCGCCCTGGAAAGAGCCGTTTGCGGTGGCAGGCAGCGAGGGCATCGCGACGCTGGCTTCGCAGCTCGTCAACATGCGCGACGGCGGATTCATTTCCGAGTACGACTATCACCTGGGCCGCGCCATTGCCGAGATCCTGTGCGGCGGCGATATCGAGGCGGGTTCGCTGGTAGATGAACAGTGGATCATGGCGCTCGAGCGCCGGACCTTCATGGCGCTGCTGAACGAACCCAAGACGCAAGAGCGCATCACCGGCATGATGCAGACTGGCAAGCCCGTCAGGAATTGACCGCGCCCGTGCCCCGGCGCGTGGTCTCGACGCCGTCCTTGGCTCGTTACCGCGGCGGCCGCGGGCCATCGCGAGATAGGTTGAGGCGCCGCGCCGCGTCCCGGCGCCAATGAAGAACAGACCGAAGGAGAATGGGATGTCTCGACAATTGCAGGATGCTTACGTCGTCGCCGCCGCGCGCACGCCGATCGGCAAGGCGCCGCGCGGCGCGCTCAGGACGGTGCGGCCCGACGACTTGCTGGTGCACGCGATCCGGGCGGCGCTGGCGCAGGTGCCGGGGCTGGACCCGCAGCGCATCCAGGACGTCATCGTCGGCTGCGCCATGCCCGAGGGCGCGCAAGGCTTGAACGTCGCGCGGATTGCTTCCTTGCTGGCGGGGCTTCCGCAAAGCGTGGGCGGCGTGACGGTGAACCGGTTCTGCGCCTCGGGGCTGACCGCCGTTGCCATGGCCGCAGACCGCATACGCGTGGGCGAGGCGGACGTGATGATCGCCGGCGGCACGGAGTCCATGAGCATGGTGCCCATGATGGGGTTCAACCCCTCGGTCAATCCGCGCGTGTTCGAGGGCGATGAAAACATCGGCATTGCCTACGGCATGGGCCTGACGGCCGAGAGAGTCGCCGCCCAGTGGAGGGTCTCGCGCGAGGACCAGGACGCCTTCGCCCTGGCATCGCACCAGAAGGCGCTGGCTGCGCAGCAGGCCGGGGAGTTCAAGGACGAGATCGCGCCGATCGCGGTCGAGACGCATAGTCCCGATCTCGACGCGCAGCAGGTCGTCACCCGCAAGCGCACCGTATCGCTCGACGAAGGCCCGCGCGCCGACACCAGCGCCGAGGCGCTCGCCCGGCTAAAGCCCGTGTTCGCGGCTCGGGGAAGCGTGACGGCGGGCAACAGTTCGCAGACCTCGGACGGCGCCGGCGCGTTGGTACTGGTGTCCGAGCGTATCCTGGAAGAATTCAACCTCACGCCGCTGGCGCGCTTCGTCACGTCGGCGGTGCGCGGCGTGCCGCCGGAGATCATGGGCATCGGCCCCAAAGAGGCGGTGCCGGCTGCGCTCAAGCAGGCCGGGCTGTCGCTGGGCGACATCGACTGGATCGAGCTCAACGAAGCTTTTGCCGCGCAGTCGTTGGCGGTGATCCGGGACCTCGGCCTGGACCCGGCCAAGGTCAACCCCATGGGCGGCGCCATTGCATTGGGGCACCCGCTGGGTGCAACGGGCGCCATACGTGCGGCCACCGTGGTCCATGCATTGCGACGCCGCAACTTGAAGTACGGCATGGTCACGATGTGCGTCGGGACGGGCATGGGCGCTGCCGGCATCTTCGAGCGCGTCTAGCGGCGGCCGGAGGCGGCAGGCGATTGCCGCACGTGGCCGCGCCGCATCGCGTGGCGGCTTGCGGCGAGTGTCAGATCGGCTCCATGCCGTTCTGGCGCTTGATTTCGGCGGTATCCGGGCTGGTCATGAAGTCGAGCAGGGCGCGGACGGCGTCGGGCTGTTCTGACGCCGTGGTGATGCCGGCCGAGAACGTGGTCAGGATCTGGAGCTCGGGCGGCAGCGGGCCGAGGATCTCGATGCCGGGGATGTTCAGGAGTTCGCTTCGCTGCTGGAAGCCGAGCGCCACCTCGCCTTTTGCGATGAGCGTGCCGACGGGAATGCCGGGCTTGGACTGGATCGCGCGATCTTTGATTTGATCGGCGATTCCCCAGCGTTCGAACAACTTGGTCAGGTAAACGCCGCTCGGGCCCGTGGAGTAGCCGACGGATGCAGCATCGAGCACCGCCTGCCGGACTGCCGCTTCCGAGCTGATGTCCACCCGCGGCGCGCCGGCCCGCACGGCCACATAGACGCCGGATTGCACCAGGTCGGTCCGGCTGCCGGCAAGGATCCGGCCGGCCTCGGTCAGCTGGTCGATGACATTGGCGGCCAGCACGACGGCGTCGAACGCTTCGCCTTCGCGCACGCGCTTGGCAGCGTCCACGCCGCCGACAGCTTCGACGATGATTTCCTGGTCATGCGATTGCCGGTACTTGGAGACGAGGTCGGCAAGCAACTGTTTGGTTGCGATCGAGCAAATGATGCGGATCTGGGAGGCCATGCGGTTCGCTTCCTATAGATGGGCCGGCGACATGAGACGAGAGGCCCGCGCCTGCGCCAAATTAAAACATACGGGAATCCGCCCCCTGCCACCGGCGCGAGCCGGATCCGGGCCGGCACCCGACGGGAGATGCCGCACGGGTATAGTGCAGACAATCCTTTACGATGTACCGGTTTTCGGTCGTCTTGAGTCCGCGCACTTTGCCTGACCCCCGCCTGATTCGATTGCGTCGCATGAAACTCGGCGCGCTCGGCCTGCTTGCCGCGGCGCTGGCTGGGTTCGCGCTCAGCCATGCAATGGGCGGCCAGGGCCCGTGGGCCTGGGTGCGCGCGTTCTGCGAGGCGGCGGTCGTTGGCGCATTGGCGGACTGGTTTGCAGTGGTCGCACTCTTCAAGCGGCCGCTTGGCCTGCCCATTCCGCACACGGCCATCATTCCCAGCAACAAGGCTCGCCTGGCCGACAACCTGGCCGTTTTCGTGCGGGACCACTTCCTCGATCCCGATGCGCTCCTCCAAAGGCTGCAGGTCTTTGACCCGGCGAGCCGGCTCGCAGCGTGGCTGGGCGAGCCCGCCCAGGCGCGCGCAGTGGCGGGCATGGCGCGCACTTGGTTGGCGCAGGCCCTCGACCTGCTCGACGAGCGCGCCGTGCGGACGGCGATGCAGGAGTTCGTGGTGGCCCGGCTGCGTGCTTGGGACGCCGGTGCCACCGCGGGCGAAGTGATGGGGTTGCTGACGCGCGACGGACGGCATCACCAGCTATTGGACGAAGCGCTGCGCCGCCTGGCCGGATACCTGGACGAAGAAGGGGTCAAGGCGCGGGTTTCTGCGCTCATGGTGAAGTATGCGCGCAAGGAGTGGCCCCGCATCGTGCGAACCCTGGACCTGGTCAAGCCGGTGGATGGCATCGCCGACAGCCTGGCCGACAAGCTCGCGCGCGCCATGATGGACGAATTGCATGAGGTCCTGTCGCGTCCGGACCACCCGATGCGCCGGGACTACGAAGCCTGGGTCGAGGCATACATCGCCCGCTTGCGGGATGACCAAGCCCTGCGCGCGCAGATCGACCAGATCAAGTCGCGACTGATCGACCAGCCGACCGTGCGTGATTACGTGCAAGGCTTATGGGACGAGATCCACGCGTCCTTGCGCCGCAACCTCGAGAGCGAGGATTCGCCGCTCGCGCGGCACCTGGAGCATAGCCTGCTCAAATTGGGTGGCCACCTGGCGGCCAATCCCGGCTTGCGCGCGGCGATCAATGAGCACGTCATGGCCGGCGCGCGCAGCCTTGCGGACCGGTTGCGCGCAGGTGTCACGGAACACATCGCCCAGACCGTCAAGGACTGGGATGAACGGCAATTGGTCGACGAGCTGGAGCTGAGCGTAGGCCGCGATCTGCAGTACATCCGCTATAACGGCACCTTGGTCGGAGGCCTGATTGGCGTGGCGCTGCATGCGCTGGTCGTGGCCCTGGGCGGATGAACTTCACGCCGCATCGTCCGGCACCAGCGGGCGGCGGGGCGGCGCATCGCGCAGCAGGCGCGCCGCGACGACCGTCGTGCATGCCATGAGCACGGCGCCGATGGCTGCGGTGAACTGCAGTGCGTCCGTGAACGCGGCGCGGGCGGCCGCCAGCACGGCGTCCGCGTTGGGGCCGGACAGGGAGCTGGCCACGGCCACCGCACCCCCCAGGGTCGATGCCGCCGCGGTGGCCAGGTCCGTCGGCAGCTCGGCTGGCATGGCCTTTGCCAAGCCATGCCGGTAAATCACGGTGCCGAGGCTGCCGAGCAGGGCGATGCCGAGCGCGCCGCTGAATTCGGCGCCGGTCTCCGAAATCGCCGAGGCGGCACCGGCGCGCTCGGGCGGCGCGGAGGAGAGAATGATCTCATTGCCGATGGTGAAGACGGGCGCCATGCCCAGGCTTATGACGACCATGCCGGCAATGATCGCTTCGAGCCCATAGGCACCGTCCGCGCCCAGGAGCAATACGAAGCCCACTGTCGCCATCGACAGCCCACCCATCACGATGCGCAGCGGCGACATGTGTCTTGCCAGGCGCGGCCCGAGCAGCGATCCAGCCACGAACCCGAGCGCCCAGGGAACGGTGGCCAGTCCGGCGCGCAAAGGGTCGAGGCCCAGCACCAATTGCAGGTATTGGGTGATGAAGATGTAAACCCCGAACATCGCCAGGCCGGACAAGGAATAGCTGGCGATGGCCGCGCAAAAGGCAGGCCGCCGGAACAGGCTGGTATCGAGCAGCGGATAGGCCAGGTGGCGCTGCCGGCGGACGAAGGCCGTGCCTATCGCCAGGCCCGCCGCAATGGCTGCCGCCGCGGTCCAGTTCCAGCCGTGTTGCGCGATTTGCTTGAGCCCGTAGATCGTGGCCAGCACTGAAGCGAGCGAGCACGCGACGCTCAGCGCATCGACGCGGCCGGCCTGCGGGTCGCGATACTCGGGCAGCAATATCGGGCCCAGCGCCAGCAGGAGCAGCATCACCGGCACGGCGACCAGGAAGACCGATCCCCACCAGAAAAACTCCAGCAGCACCCCGCCCACCAGCGGCCCGATCGCGCCGCCGACCGAGAAGCTGGCCATCCAGACGCCGATGGCGAATTGCCTTTCATGCTCGTCGTGGAACATGTTGCGGATCAAGGACAGCGTGGACGGGGCCAGCGTGGCGCCGGCCAGGCCAAGCAGTGCTCGCATGACGATCAGCATCCCGGCGCTGTCGGAGAAAGCCGCGATCGTGGAAGCAACGCCGAAGGCCGCCGCGCCGAGCAGCAAGAGCTTGCGGCGCCCGATCCGGTCGCCCAGCGTGCCCATGGTGATCAGCAGGCCCGCCACGAGGAAACCATAGATATCGATGATCCACAGCAATTGAGAGCTGGTGGGATGCAGCTGCGCGCTGATGGCCGGCACTGCGAGGTTCAGCACGGTCAGGTCCATGGCATACACCAGGCAGGGCAAGGCGATGACCGCGAGGCCTATCCATTCTTTGCGAGTCGCTTTTGCGGGGGAAACAGAGGTCATGAATCAAAGATGCGGGTGAGCGATGCCAGGGGGCGCGGCAGGCTTCATGCGGAGCCGCCATCCAGCTTTCCGCCTGGCACCAGGGCTTCGGCTGCGCGCGCCAAGAGGAGTTCCTGTTCCTTGGCGTTGCGCGTCATGGCTGCCGCGCGAAGGAACTCCTCGCGGGCTTGTTCGCGGCGGCCGAGCTTGAACAGCAGGTCGCCGCGTACGCTCGGTAGCCAATGATAGTTCGCCAGGGCCGGATCGTTGCGCAGCGCGTCCACGCGTTCGAGGCCCGCTTGCGGACCGAAGGCCATGCCGAGGGCCACTGCCCGGTTCAGTTCCACCACCGGCGAGGGCGCCACTTCGGCCAAAGCGTCGTAGAGCGCGACGATCTCTTCCCAATCTGTCTCCTCGGGACGGCGTGCGCGGGCATGGCAGGCTGCCAGCGCTGCTTGCAGCGCGTAGGGGCCACGCGCGCCACCCAGCGCCTCCGAGCGGGCGAGGGCGGTGAGTCCGCGCCGTATCAGCAGCGGATCCCAGCGCGTGCGGTCCTGCTCCAGCAGCAGCACGGGACGGCCGTCGGCTCCGATGCGAGCGGGGATGCGCGAGGCCTGCAGCTCCAGCAGCGCGCACAAGCCGTGGACTTCGCTGTCATCGGGCGACAGTTCGGCGAGTATGCGCGCCAGCCGCAGCGCTTCGTGGCACAGCGCAGGGCGCATCCAGTCGTCGCCTGCGGTGGCGGAATACCCTTCGTTGAAGATGAGGTAAATCACTTCGAGCACGGATGTGAGCCGGGCCGCGCGGTCTGGTCCGCGGGGAACTTCGAACGGGACTTTGGCCGCGGCCAGCGTGCGTTTGGCGCGCACGATGCGCTGCGCGATGGTCGGCTCCGAAACGAGATAGGCGCGGGCGATTTCCTGGGTCGTCAATCCGCCCAGCAGGCGCAGCGTGAGCGCGACCCGCGCGTCGGCGGACAGCACGGGATGGCAGGCCGTGAAGATGAGGCGCAGCAAATCGTCGCCTACGTCGTCTTCCCGGGCGGCTTCCAGGCGGTCGGCCGGATCCGGCGCGTATTGCTCGCGCAGCACGGCTGCCTCATGGCCGAACTCCTCCTGCCGGCGCGCATGCAGGCTCGCCTGCCGCAACCGGTCGAGCGCCCGGTTCTTCGCCGTTGTCATGAGCCAGGCTCCGGGATTGTCGGGGATGCCATCGACCGGCCAGCGTTCGAGCGCGGTGACCAGGGCATCGTGAGCCAGTTCCTCGGCCAGGCCCACGTCGCGCACCATGCGTGCGACGCCGGCGATGATCTTGGCCGACTCGATGCGCCATACGGCCTCGATGGCTTGGTGGGTCGCCGCGTTCGTCACGTTCACCCTTGCTGGACGGTGTCAGGGTCCATGTAGAAGACCTCCCAGATGTGGCCATCGGGATCGTCGAAGCTGCGCGAATACATGAACCCATGGTCCTGGGCCGGGCGCGTCGCCTTGCCCCCGGCCGACACCGCCTTGGCGACCAGCTCGTCGACTTCCTCCCGGTTGTCGCAACTGAGCGCGAGCAGCACCTCCGTGCTGCGCGTAGCGTCGCTAATTTCCTTGTCGATGAAGGACTGGAAAAAATCTTTCGTCAGCAGCATGGCGTAAATGTTTTCGCAGATGATCATGCATGCCGCCTTGTCGTTGGTGAACTGGGGATTGAAGGTAAAGCCCAGCTTGCCGAAAAAATCCATGGAGCGGGGCAGGTCCGCCACCGGCAGGTTCACGAAAATTTGATTGCGCATGGGTACTCTCCTTTTCTCGTTCGTGGCGAGGGCGTCCGCTCAGCGGCGCCCGGTTTCGATGCGGCGGAAACGGTCGATCGCCTCGCTATGCTCGAAATCCTGGAGCTCGTAGAGTTCGCGCACTTCGATCTCGCCGTCGGCGGTTTCGCCCATGGGGGCCGGAAAGCGGCTGGCCCATTCCCTGGCCTCTTCGCGGGAACGTACCTCGATCAGTGTGTATCCTGCGATCAGCTCCTTGGTTTCGGCAAACGGGCCGTCGATGACCGTGCGCTTGCCGTTCCGGTATTGGATGCGCCAACCGTGGGAGGACGGCTTCAGGCCGCTGGCGTCCAGGAGCACGCCGGCGCGTGCCAACTCCTCGTGGTAGGTCGTCATCGCGTTCAGCAGGGATTCTTCGGGCATGACGCCCGCTTCGGTGCCGGGCGTGGCCCGGAGGATGATCATGAATCGCATGGCGGTATCTCCGGTGGGGTGCAAGCCTTTCCCAGGCTCTCGTCCGGACGACGATCGAGCGTGGGGCGGATCGACACCGCATGGGCGTTCTCCCGGGAAAATACCTAGCCGGGATCCTGTCGCGACGGGGCTAGCGGTAGCAGGGGGCGACTTCCCGGACTTCGATCGTGCACCATTCCGCCGCCGGGCAGGCTTGGGCGATCGCCAGGGCCTCCTCGCGGGTCGCGCAGTTCAGCAGGAAGAAGCCCCCTATCATCTCCTTGGCCTCGGCAAACGGGCCATCGACCAGGCGCACGCGGCCGTCCTGCTTCCGGACGCGGACGGCATGGGCCTGCGAGGCCAGGGACTCCGCGGCGATCAGCTGCCCACGGGCTTGGAGATCGTCCCGGAATGCAAGCATGCGATCGTAGAGATCGCGGCCTGCCTGTTCGGTGCGTTCGGCACGCTGGCCGATGGGTTCGACGACGAGGAGCATGTAGGCCATGGAGCTCGCTAGGGCAAGGGCGGCGCGGCGGCCACGATGGTGGAGCGCCGATTCTTGCAGATTTCCGCGGGTTTTTCACGGCCCGGGGCAGGCTAGGTCGGCTGGGCGCCGGCGGGGGCGTCCGATTTCTCCACCGTGGCAAGGGCCGCGATCAGCTTTTCATTGAATGCGGGCAGGTCCGCCGGCTTGCGGCTGGTGATCAGGTTGCCGTCGAGCACCACTTCCTCGTCCACCCATTCGCCACCTGCGTTGCGGATGTCGTCCTGCAAAGAAGGCCAGCTCGTCAACTGCCTGCCGTCGACCAGGCCGGCCGAGATCAGCAGCCATGCGCCGTGGCAGATGACCGCTACCGGCTTGCCCTGGTTGTGGATGGCCTGCACGAAACGGCGGGCGCCTTCTTCCATCCGGATGACGTCGGCATTGAATACCCCGCCGGGTACCACGGCGCCGGCGAAATCCCCCGGCTCGGCGTCGTTCCAGCTGAGGTCCACCTTGAAGCTATCCGCCTTTTCGTCGTGTTTCATGCCGCGTATGCGGCCCGCCTCGGCCGACAGGATGCGCACCGTCGCGCCGGCTTGCTCCAGGGCCTCCTTGGGGCTCGTCAGCTCCACTTGTTCGAAGTTGTCGGTCGCCAAGATGGCGACGCTCAATCCTCGCAACGCCTTTTCCATGAATCGTCTCCGGTGGGGATAGAGCACGTGCTCGAACCGGACGGGCAGCAACCTCCGTGCCCGGAAACGGGGCGGTCGAGGGTGTTCGGGATTACCCTAAACGCGTATCATTGGACACAATGTCAGACCCATCTACTTCCTTCCCTAGCCCCCCCGAAGCGGGCGGCGAGGTTCTGTCGCGGCCGCCAGAATTGGAGTCGCCGGTCAAGGACCGGCGCCAGTTGATGCTGGCCCTGGCAGGGCTGTGCGCGGTCGTCATGCTGGTGGCGCTCGACTCCACCATCGTTGGCACGATTCTTCCGCGCGTGGTGGGCGAGCTCGGCGGCATGTCGCTTTATGCCTGGGTAGGCACGGGCTATTTGCTGGCTTCGGCCGTGGTGATTCCGATTTTCGGCAGGCTCGGCGACCTGTTCGGCCGCAAGTATTTCATCCTCGTCTCCATCGCCCTCGTGGTCCTCGGTTCGGCGCTATGCGGCCTGAGCATGTCGATGCCGCATCTCATCGCCGCCCGCACGCTGCAGGGCATAGGCGGCGGCATGATGATCGCTACCGCCTTCGCGGCGCCGGCGGACCTGTTTCCGGATGCCTTGAGCCGGGTCCGTTGGCAGGCCGTGCTTTCGACGGCATTCGCCATCGCCAGCGGCGTCGGACCGATGCTGGGCGGCGTAGTCACGGAGCACCTAGGCTGGCGGGCGGCTTTCTTCGTCAGCCCGCTGATGGGCGTCGTCGCCTTCGTGATGCTGTTCTTGTATTTCCCCCTGCTCAAGCCCAAGCTCCTGCGTGCGCCGCGCATAGACTGGCTCGGCGGTGTCTTGCTGGCATTGGCCGTGGGCATGCCCATGGCGGCGCTGGAGCTCGGCTTTTCGGCGCCCGCGCGTCCCGTGCTGGGCCTGGCATTCATGGGGTTGGCGGCCCTGTCGGTCGCGTTGCTGGTGTGGTACGAACGCAAGCCCGAGCAGCCCATGTTTCCGCTGCGCGTGCTCGAGCCGCGGGAGTCACAGCTCTTGAATGTCGTCGGCGTGATGACGGGCGCCGTGATGTTCGTCCTGATCTATTACGGGCCCCTGCTGCTGCAGACCGAGATCGGCCTGTCGCCGACCGAGGCCGGGATGATCCTCGCGCCGCTCGTGGCCGGCATCCCGGTGGGTAGCGTCATCAACGGCAGGATGTTTCCCACCCAGACCCAGCCCCAGCGCCTGATGGTGTTCGGCGCAGTGCTACTCGCGGTGG
>NZ_JADGHH010000036.1 GCF_019689535.1 Pigmentiphaga sp. | reverse complement strand
CGACGGGCTGTCCCAACACGTCGCCCATGGACTTCGCGAGCATCCTGCCTATGGCGTCCGACACCCCGCCGGTGGCATAAGGGATCACGAGGCGAATGGGTTTACTGGGATACTGGTCCGCCGATTCGGCAGCGGTCGCAAAGGGCGCGGCCCAGGCTGCGTACGCCATGGCCAACCCCACTGCGACCCACCGCATTCGCGAGAGAGACCACCTTTGCTGCTCGTGATCCTTCGTGATCGGCAATTCCACCTTGCAACACCCGACAGCGCTTCTCTCGATCATTTCTGTGCTCCACGGCGCCACGCGCCTTACGGATAGACGAAAATGCCGCGGCCCATCAGGCATCGTGAATCTCTTTGGGATGATCCACGAGTGCTGCCCCCGAAAAAATGCATCGACGTGCGAGGGATGTCAGACAGCGGCCACCACCACGATCTCGACCCGGCATGCCGGGTCGTTCAGTTCGACCTTGCCGCAGCAACGGGTGGGGGCCTGCCCGGGTGTCACCCAGGCATCCCACACCGCATTCATCGCGGCGAAGTCGTCCATGGTTTTCAGCCAGATTTGCGCGCTCAGGATCCGGCTCTTGTCGGTGCCGGCCAGGGCCAGCAACTCGTCGATCTTGGCCAGTACCTGCCGGGTCTGTCCGGCGACATCCTGTGTGCGGTCGTCAGGCACCTGTCCCGAGAGATAGACGATCCCGTTGTGGATCAGCGCCCGGCTCCGGCGCGCGTTCTGGTCTATGCGCTCGATTTCGCTCATCTCCTATTCCGGCGCTCCATAGGCGCCGCCTCCTGCGGTTTCCATCAAGACTCGATCTCCCGCGCGCAGCACGCGCGGTTCTGTAGGATCCACGGCATTCCCATTGATGAGCAGGCGTCCCGGCTGGCCGGACCCGCCCCCGGCCAGCCCTTCCGTGGGAGACTTCAGCTGCGTCATGAGGAACGACGCCGTCGCATCGGGCGCATCGGGCAGCAGCTCGAATTCGAAGCTGATGCCGCAGCCTCCCGGCTGGCGCCCCTTTCCGCCGCTGCCGCGGCGGATCTCCCGGCGCAGCACGCGTATGGGAGCGAGTGACTCCATGATCTCGACCGGCGTATTGCCTAGATTCGCGGGAAAGCTGAGCGCCGAAAAGCCGGGCCTGTGCGCGGTCGCGCCCTGGCCGGCGTTGAGGAAATTCACGACTGCATAACGCTTGCCCCGGTACTCGCCCGACATGGTCATCGAGGAATTGGGTGAGCCCGATGCCCAGACTTTTTCCGGCAGCACATTCGCGAGCGCCTTGAATACGGCCCCCGGCAACAGGTGGCCGATGGCACTGCGCCCCCCTGATGCGGCGGGATAGGTAGGATTGAGCAGGGACCCTGGCGGCGCGCTGGTCGTGATGGGAAGGAAGCTGCCCTCATTGTTGGGAATATCCGGGCACAGCAATGCCTTCAGGCCATACACGGTATAGGCGAAGGTATAAATGGGCACGACATTCAGCGCGCGCGGCAATTGCGGGGAGGTGCCCGTGTAGTCGATGTCGATCCTGTCGCCGTCGACCGTCAGCTTGCAGCGGATGATGATGGGCTCTTCGAAGCCGTCGTGCTGTACCGTGGACGTGTACACGCCATCGGGAAGCGCGCGGATGGCCTCGCGCATGGCCTGCTCGGAACGCCTGCGCACCTCGGCGCCCAATGCCGCGAGATCGACTTTCTCGAGCGGTGCCCGCAACCGGTCGGCCATCATGCGGCACGCTGCGACCTGGGCCCAGATATCCCCCATGCCCTGCTCTGGCACGCGGATGTTCTGGGTGATCATGTCGATCAACACCTCGTTCGGCTTGCCGTCGTCCAGCAGCTTCATCAGCGGGATTTGCAGGCCCTCCTCATAAATCTCGCGGCTGCTGTTGCTGCGCAGCTTTCCGCCGATGTCGGGTAAATGCGATACCACGGCGCCGAACGCGACCAGCTTCCCTTCTAAGAAAATGGGCGTCACGGTGGTGACGTCGTGCACGTGGCCCGACCCCTTCCACGGGTCGTTGGTGATGAAGACGTCTCCCGGTTTGATCGTCTCGGGGGGATATTTGGCCAAGAAATGACGCACCGTCGCGGGCAGGCAGCCGATGAACCCGGGCAGGCTCATGGCTGACTGAGCGAGCGAACGCCCCTGCGCATCGGTCAGGACGATGGCGAAGTCGTTGCCGTCCCGCACCAGCGTGGAAAAGCACGTGCGGACGAATGCCGCTGCCGCCTCGTCCACGACGCTGATCAACCGCTTCCAGAGGATTTCGAGCTCGACGGCGTCGAACTGCGTTTGCCGGGTGCCCGAACGTGATGAGGCAGAGTTTTTTTCCATCATTCGAATTCCTTGATGGTCACGGAGACGGTCAGGTCAGGGAGGATTTCCACGTCGGCGTCGACGGCCACGACGATGGTGGACTCGCGCTCTTCCAGGATCAGCGGGCCATGCAAGCGCGCTCCCGGCGGCAGCGAATAGCGGTCGTGCACCGGCACGTCTCCGTACGCACCGCGCAACGGCAAATAGATCGAGCGCGAGCCCGCGGGCTTGGCGCCTCCGGTGGCACGCATGTCGCCCCATTCAAAATGGCAACCTTCCGTGCGGGCCTTGCCGACGAGGCGCCAGGTCGTGACCTGCGGGCGGGCATTGGGAACCAGCCTCCCATACAAGCGCTGGTATTGCGCTTCGAATGCAGCCAGGATCGCTGCGCCGGTCCCGGCATCGACATCTGCATAGGGAATGGAGACGGGTACTTCTGCGCCCTGGCCGTAGTACCGCATCTCCGCGCCGATGCGCCATTCAACGTCGCATGCGCCCACCGAAGCCAGCTCTGCCTCGCCTTCCCGCTTCAGCTCGCTCAGGACCCGGGCAACCTGGTTCCAATCCGTCTCCGACAAGAGCTGCGGGTTAGACCAGGCGCGATCAACGCGCGCTGGTGCGGCGAGCATGCCCAGGCACGATCCGGCGCCTGCGGCGATGGGCACCAATACGCGCGGGATGCGGAGCTTGCGCGCCACGTCCACCGCATGGACCGGACCGGCACCGCCGGTCGCGACCATGGAAAGATCGCGCGGGTCGTATCCGCGCTCGGCAATATGGATGCGGGCGGCGCTGGCCATGTTCTCGTTCACGACGTTGCAGATGCCCCAGGCCGCCGCCTCGGCCGACATGCCCAGCTCCTCCCCGAGCCGGGCCATGCATGCCCGGGTGGCCTCGATGTCCAGGCGCATTTCCCCGCCGAGGAAGTTGGCCGGATTCAGATAGCCCAGCATCAAGTCCGCATCGGTCACGGTCGGCCGCTTGCCGCCGCGGCCATAACACACCGGGCCCGGCACGGAACCTGATGACTCCGGACCGACGTTGAGCAGCCCCAGCCTGTTGCAATACGCAATCGAGCCGCCGCCGGCCCCGATTTCGATCAACTCGATGCTGGGAATCAAGATGGGCAACCCGGAGCCGCGCTTGAACCGCTCTACGCGCGCGCATTCGAAGCTGTGCGCGATGGGCGCTTCGCCATCTACCGCCACGCATGCCTTGGCCGTCGTGCCACCCATGTCAAAGGCGAGCACCTGGCGCACATCGTTCTGCCGCGCCGTGTTGAGCGCGGAGAGCACGCCCGCCGCCGGCCCCGACTCGAGCAGCATGATGGGTGAATCGGCGCCGGCCTGGGCCGAGGTGAATCCGCCGCTCGAGACCATCACGCGCAGGGGAATGCCGCGCCGTATGTCTCCGATGCGAGCCTCGAGCTGGCGCAGGTAATCGGTCACGATGGGCTTGACGTACGCATTGGCGGTGGTCGTAGAGGTACGCTCGAACTCCCCTATCTCCCGGGCCAACGACGAAGAAACGGACACCGCCATGTTCGGCAGCCGCTCCTTGATCGCCGCTTCGATGCGCCGCTCATGGCGGTCATCCATGTACGCATGCAAGAGCGACACCGCGACCGAGGTCACCCCGGCATCGGCCAGCGCCTGGATCGCCGCCTCGACGTCTGCGTCCTGGAGCGGTTCGAGCACCTCGCCGTGCGCGCCTATGCGTTCATTGACCTCCACCCGCCATGGGGCCGGCACGAGCGGCTGTGGCAATACGATGTCCAGGTCGTAGGGGTCGTACCTCCACTCGCGCCCGATATCGAGCGCGTCGCGCATGCCGACCGTCGTAATCAAGCCGGTCGGCGCGCCTTTGCGCTCGATCAGCGTATTGGTGACCAAGGTCGTGCCGTGCAGCACCTCGCCCAGCGGCGGCGCCGCGTCTCCCATGGATTCGGCAACTTGCCGCAGCAGGTCGCCAATGACGGTAGACACGGCTTCGCCGGGGTCCGAAGGCGTGGTCGGGGTTTTTCCGACCCATATCCGGCCTTGGGGATGCAAAGTCGCCACACCGTCGGTGAAGGTCCCGCCGATATCCACGGCGACGCGCAAAGTACTGGAGCCTGCAGCAGATGTGTTCACGCTCTCTATTCCATTCAGTGTGAAACGGGACCGGTGCTCTACCGGTCAGTACGCAATGGTGATCAGTCGCTCTTCCGTCATTTCCCGGATGGCGTAGGCGGGCCCTTCCCGGCCGTGCCCGCTCGCCTTGACGCCTCCGAAAGGCATGGCGTCGACCCGCGCGCTGGAAGCCTCGTTGATGTGCACGCCGCCGAAACGCAGCGCCTGGGCGGTGCGCAACGCGGCGTGCAAATTGGAGGTGAACAGCCCCGCCGAGAGGCCAAAATCGGTGCCGTTGGCGCCGGATATCGCTTCGTCGAGGTCGTCGAATTCGATGATCGAAAGCACGGGCGCAAAAATTTCTTCGCACACGACGCGCATGTCGTTGCGCACGCCCGAGAGGATCGTTGGCTCGAGCACGCAGCCGCGGCGCGTGCCGCCGGTCAGCAGCCGGGCGCCCTGGGCGATCGCCTCCTGCACCCACGACTCCGCCCGGCGTGCATGGTGTTCGCTGATCATCGGCCCGATGACGGTGCGGGGATCTCCGGGATCCCCGACGGGCGTTGCCTGCACCGCCTTGACCAGCTTCGGCACGAAGGCTGGCACGATGCGCCGGTCCACATACAGGCGCTGTACCGACGTGCAGACTTGGCCAGCCTTGCGAAAGCCCGCGTTGAGGATCTTGGGAATGGCCATGTCGATGTCGGCATCGTGGCAGACAATCGTGCTGGCGATGCTGCCGAGTTCGAGCTGCGTTCCACGCAGCCCCGCGGCCTGCTGGATCTCGCGCCCGACCTGCGTGCTGCCGGTAAAGGCGTAGTAGGCGATGCGCTGGTCAGCCAAGAGCTGCCGCCCCAGCGAAGCGCCCGGACCATGCAACAACGTCAGCAACTCCGCTGGCACGCCGGCGTCGATCAGCGCCTTGCACAGCTCCACCGCCGAGAGCGGGGTATAAGCCGACGGCTTGATGAGCACCGCATTTCCGCCAGCAAGGGCAGGCCCGACTTTGTGGGCCAGGGTATTGAGCGGGGAGTTGAACGGCGTGATGGCGCAAATGACGCCCAACGGGACGCGCACCGTGAAGCCCAGCCTGTCCTTGACTCCCCGGCCGGCTTCCATGGGCACCATTTCGCCGGTCAGGCGCTTGGCTTCTTCACCCGACAATTCCAGCGTCTGGGCACAGCGGCGTACTTCGTTTTCACTGTCCGCCCGCGTGAAGCCCGCTTCATCCCGCAGGAGGTCGACGAGCTGGCGCATGCGGCTCTCTATGATGCGCGCCGCGCCTGTCAAAGCCTGGTAGCGCGCGTAGGGTTCCATCCGGATGCGGTGCGCCGCGCGCTGTGCGGCCCCAACGGCTTCGTCCACCTGGGCGCTAGACGCCACTGCCATCTGGCCGTAGACCCGGCCTGCATATTTGTCGGTGAGCTGGTCGGTCGATTCGCCGTCCACCCAACGACCATCGATCAATAGTCTGGACACGATCTGCTCTCCTTCAGGACGTCACGCCCAAACCCTGCATGAAGCGCAGGCGTATCTTGGCGGGATCGCGATCAGTGACCCCGGCCGGCTTCTCGCCATCAATCCGCACGCCGATTACCCATGGACCGTCGGCGCCGAGCGCCCGGTCGACCAGCGCTTCGAAATGCGCCTCGTCCGCCGCCCATGCACTCTGTTTCACGCCTGCGGCGATCGCCATGCCGACCAGGTCCACGGTGGAAGACGTCAACGTTTTCTGCGAACCGGTGATTTGGTACATGCCGTTGTCCCAGATCACGACGGCCAGATTGCGCGGCGCGACCGATGCCACGGTGCCGAACGCTCCCAGCTGCATCAGCAGCGAGCCGTCGCCTTCCAACGCAAAGACGCGGCGATCCGGCTGCGCCAGCGCCACGCCCAATGCGATGGGCATCGCCAGCCCCATGCTCCCCAACATGTAGAAATTCAGTGAGCGTTGGCCGCTCGCCCAGAGATCGAAATTGCTGTTGCCGATGCCGCCGATGACGGCTTCCTCGCGCTCGAGCCGCGCCACCAGGCGGCGGGTGAGGTCCGACCGGTTCATGACTTTGGCGTCCGAGCGGGAAATCGGTTTTCGTTCGCTGTTCGACATGAGCGCTCCTTCAACGCGCGATGGCGGACACAGGCGGCCGCTTGGTCAGCAACGGCGACAAGATCAGGGCAGCCGGCTCCTGCGTGGCGTACGCCTGGCTAATCATCTTGTCCACGACGAACTCGACGTCCTCGTGGCGTTCGATGGCGAAATGGGGAATGCCGAGTGCGGTGAGCACGGGACGCATGGTGCGGCACACCATGGCCTGCCCGAGCTGGAAATCGCCCACCGCACCTCGCTCGGAAATCATCATGGGCACGGGGATGCGATAGGGGCTCAGCAGCGAGGCCAGCACATTCGGCAAGGTCGCGAATCCGCTGGTCTGCATCAGCACGATGCCGCGCATCCCCGCCATGTAGGCGCCCGCCGCGATGCCCACGGCCTCTTCTTCCCGGGCGGGACAGATCACGGTGAAAAACGGATCGTCGTGGACCAGTCGGATCAGGGGCGCGAGGACGTTGTCCGGAACATAGGTCACGAGCTTGACCTCATTGGCCTTGAGCGCTCTCACCACGATCTCGTACCAGGTTTCGGCGGATGAGTCGGCCGGCATGGATACTCCCTGTCTGATTCGATGAACGAGGTGCCGCGTGCGGCGAGGCACGGGCAATCACCGCCCCGGCCGTGCAAAGCTTGGCCAGGCAGGGGCATCCTAAGATCGCGTTTTCATCAACACAAACAATTCGTTTTTGTCCATTCTTCGTTTTTGACGATAGATGAAGGCCGCAGTCTTTACTCCACGATCCCCTCGCGCATCTATCGAGTCGGACGATCAATCCACCAAAACTACTAATTTGTATTGATCAAATTTGGCTCTTACGATTCCTTCGCCGCCCGCCAATCGGGCATAGCACGGGTACATACCGCGACCGCTTGCGCGCACTCGGCGCGCATCTTGGCGGCTGACTCACTAGGCAAGGGATCTATGACCACGACGATGAGAGTGATCGCGCTGCGCGAGCACGGAGGCCTGGACAAACTGAAGCTGGAGCAATGGCCCGTGCCGCAGCCGGCTGCTGGCCAGGCGCTGGTGCAAGTCAAGGCCTGCGGACTGAACTACATGGACGTATTCGTGCTTCATGGCATGCCGGACCTGCCCACCACCATGCCCCGTATTCCCGGCGGCGACGTCGCGGGCATCGTCACGAACGTGGGCGAGGGCGTGCCCAAGCACTGGATCGGCAAGCGCGTCGTCCTCTTTCCGCGCTTTCCCGAAGGCGGCGTGCTCGGCGAGCACGGCAACGGCGGACTCTGCGAGTACATCGCGGTCGACCAACGCCAGTTGATTGCCATTCCGGACGGCGTCGACTTCAATGAAGCGGCGGCACTACCCATCGCCTA
The DNA here is from genome assembly GCF_019689535.1 of Pigmentiphaga sp. Taxonomy (GTDB): domain Bacteria; phylum Pseudomonadota; class Gammaproteobacteria; order Burkholderiales; family Burkholderiaceae_B; genus Pigmentiphaga. The sequence goes on along the minus strand of NZ_JADGHH010000036.1, from coordinate 15,264 downwards.
CGGCACGTCGCATCGCATGCTGTTCACCCGCGGCCGCATCCAGGAGGGAGAAAAAGTGCTCGTCCTCGGCGCGAGCGGCGGCGTCGGCGTCTCCTGCGTGCAGTTCGCAAAAATGGCAGGTGCGGAAGTCATCGCCTGCACCAGCAGCGAAGAGAAAGGCCGCAAGCTGCGCGAACTCGGTGCCGACCATATCGTCAATTACGCCGAGCATCCGGACTTCTCCAAGCTCGTCTGGGCCGCCACGGGCAAGAAAGGGGTGAACGTCGCCGTCAATTTCACGGGCGGCGACACATGGATTCCCACGCAGCGCTGCATGGCCGTCAACGGCCGGATCCTGACCTGCGGCTCCACGGCGGGCCATATCTGTCCCATCGACGTCCGCTACGTCTGGCATCGCGAGATCGAGATCATCGGCTCGCGCGCCTACCTCCCGAGCGATATCGAAGCTTGCCTGGACCATGTGGCGGCGCGCCGCATCGCACCCGTCATCGAAACCGTCCTGCCCCTCGAACGCGCGGCCGAAGGAGTCGGGCTGCTCGAGAACCGTCGCATCTTCGGAAAGGTGATCGTCAACCCATGAACGCTCCCATCAAGAACCTCGGCTGCATCGGCACCGAGTTCCGGAACGAAGCGCGCCCCGCGGTCATCGACCTGTGGGATCCGGATCACCCGCGCGAAATCGACTATCCAACCTTTCACGCTTCGTGCGACGCCGTGGCGCGCGGCTTGCTGCGCTACGGCCTGCATCCCGGCGAGCGCATGGGCATCCTGTGCTCGAACCGGGTCGAATTCCTGGAGATCTTCTTCGGCGCGATGCGGGCCGGCATCATCCCCGTTCCCATCGGGATTCTGCAGCCCAAGGCCACGGTCGAATGGGTGGTGCGCGACGCGCAATTGCGCCTCGTTTTTTGCGACGGGGCGCTCAAGGGCAACCTGCCCGCCGACGTGCCACACATCGACATAGACGAAAACGACCGGCGCACGTACGAATCGTTCAAAGACCCAGGGCCCTTCGACCCCTACGTGCCGGGCTACGACGACGTGGCATTCCAGCCCTACACGTCAGGCTCGACGGGAAGACCGAAAGGGGTACTGCTCTCTCATCGCGCGCACTCCTGGGTGGCCGAGACCATCTCGCGCGACCGCGGATTCTGCCCGACCGACCGCATGATCGTCGCGGCGCCGCTCTACCACAAGCACGCGATGAACTCCATCAAATGCGTGCTGGTGGGCGGATCGACCGTGATATTGATGCGCAAGTTCGACGCACGCCGCTACATCGAGGCCATCACCCGCCATCGCGTGACCGTGCTCTCAGGCGTTCCGACCATTTTCGCGATGATCCTGCAGCAGCGCGACCTGCTCCAGGGGCAGGACTATGACTTCGTACGCCTGGCCACGATGGGCGGCGCCCCCGCCTCGGATGTGCTCATCGACGAAGTGGCACGCGTCTTTCCACGGGCGGAAATCATCACCATCTTCGGCACCACCGAAACCAGCGCCGCCCTGTTCGGCCCGCATCCCGAAGGCAAGCCGCGCCCGCGGCACTCGGTGGGCTGGCCGGTCGCCGGCAACAGTTTCCGGCTGGTAGGCGGCGACGGAAACTTCGGTACGCTCTACGTCAAAGGCCCGGGCATGATGAACGGCTACTACAACAATCCGGAAGAAATGGCCCGCCGGATGAAGGACGGCTGGTTCGACACGGGCGACGTCCTAAGGCGCGATGCGGAAGGTTGGTATTACTTCGTGGGCCGGGCCGATGACATGTTCGTATCGAGCGGCCACAACATCTATCCGGGTGAAGTGGAGCTCATGCTCGAACGCCATCCGGACATCGACCAAGCCATCGTGGTGCCGGTGCCGGACGAAATCAAGCACAGGATTCCGTACGCCTTCATCGTCAAGCGCGCCGGATCCTCGCTCACCGCAGAAGACGTCAAAGCCTACGCCCTGGAGAATGCCCCGCCCTACCAGCATCCCCGCCGCGTGATCTTCGTCGACGCCCTGCCCTTGAACGGCGTGGGCAAGATCGATCGCAAGGCGCTCGAAACCCGCGCCCGGGAATTGGCCGAGCAAACCAAGAAAGTAGATGCCTGACCACGCCGAATTCCCCCTTGCATCGAGGTGCGCATGACCATAACCGAACTGCAGGATCTCATCGCGCGCAGCCCGTACCTGAACTGGCTGGGCCTGGAAGTCCTCGCGCTGGACGAGAACAGCATTGAAGTGCGCGCCAAATGGCGAGAGGAATGGATCGCCAGTACGCGCCTGATGCAGACACACGGCGGCATCCTCGCCGCCCTGATCGACTTTGCGGCCGACTATGCGCTCGTGCAACGCATCGGCCACGGGGTGCCGACCATAGACCTGCGCGTGGACTACCACCGGCTGGCCAAGGCAGGCGACCTCGTCGCCAAAGGACGGATCGTCCGCTTCGGCCGCCAAGTTTCCACCTGCGAAGCCGAGGTCCTGCAGGACGGCACCCTCATCGCCAGCGGCCGGGGCACCTATATCACCGCGCCCATGCCGGAGAAAAAGCCGGCGCCGTAGAACCGGGATACTGCCCTCCCATATCAAATCGGCATAACAGATCTCCTGGAAAAGCCGTATCGCGCCCAGGCCCGCGGCTGCACAATCCGCGCAAACGGGACGACACCGCACATAGCCCCCTCGGGCCAAACAACCAGGAGACACGAATGGACCGACAACCCCGTCGCTCGCGCCGCGGGCCACGCCTCGCCCTGCTGTTCGCCGCGTTCACGCTCGCCGGCTCGTCTTCCGCCTGGGCGCAGCAGGGCTTTCCCAGCAAGCCCATCAAGATCGTCGTCGGTTTCGCCCCCGGCGGGCTCGGCGACACGGTCGTCCGGGCACTGGGCCAGAAAATGTCGGAGTCCCTGGGCCAGAGCGTGGTCGTCGAGAACGCCCCGGGAGCCGGCGGCATCACGGCTGCGTCCATGGTCGCCCGCGCCGCGCCAGACGGCTACACGCTGCTGCTGGTCAGCGGACAGAACGCCTTTAGCCCCTATCTCTTCAAGTCCCTGCCCTACGATCCGGTCAAGGACTTCTCGATGATCTCCACCATCGGGACCTTCCACTTCCTGCTCGTCGCCGACAAAGACAGCCCCCTCAAGTCGGTGCAGGACGTGGTCGCCGCCGCGCGCCGGGATCCGGCCCACTTCAACATCGGGACAATCAGCGTGGGGAGCGCCCAGCATCTATCGGCACGGCTGTTCGCGACCATGGCCGGGCTCGAAGTGCTCATCGTCCCATTCAAGTCCACCGGCGACGTGATCGGCGCCCTGCGTGGCCGCAACATACAAGTCGCGATGGAAACCACGACCGGCGCGCTGGGCCAGGTCCGCGGCGGATCCCTGCGGGCCATCGCGACCACGGCACCGACGCGGATCGGCTTCTTGCCCGACGTGCCGACCATCGCCGAGAGCGGCATCCCGGCCCTGGCCAAATACGTTTCCGAATCCTGGAATGGCATCGTGGCCCCGGCCAATACGCCTGCAGCGGTCGTTACCCGGCTCAACCAGGAGATCGCCAAGGCGCTCCGGTCGCCCGACATTCGCGAGCGCTTCAACGGCCTGGGCATCGAACCCAAGGGCAGCACGCCGGAGGAACTCAAGGAGGTCTTCATCAAGGACGCCGCCAAATGGCGGGTCGTCATCGAAGAAGCCGGCATCGAGAAACAATGAGACCGCACCGGAACACTCATGAGCACGACTCAACGACTCCCCGTCCGCACGCAAACCGCTTTCCATCCGTCCATCTCCGAGGCCGAGCGGCAGGTCCGCATCGATCTCGCGGCGTGCTACCGCCTGGTCGACCTGTTCGGCATGAGCGACATGATCCTCAACCACATCTCGGCGCGTGTGCCCGGGGATGAAGAGCACTTTCTGATCAACCCGTTCGGCATGATGTACGAGGAGATCACAGCGTCCTCCCTGATCAAGGTAGACCTCGACGGCAACGTGATCTACAACCCGAACACCGAATACACCATCAACCTGCCCGGCTTCGTCATCCACAGCGCGATCCACGCCGCCCGCCCCGACGTCGGGTGCGTACTGCACACCCATACGCCGGCCGGCATGGCCATTTCGGCATTGGAATGCGGGCTGCTTCCCTTGAACCAGACGGCAATGCGGTTCGCCTCTGCGGTGGCGTATCACGATTTCGAAGGGGTGGCGGTGGACGTCGACGAACGCGAGCGCCTCGCCCGCGACCTGGGCGACAAGGACGTGATGATCCTGCGCAACCACGGCCTGCTGTCGGTGGGACGCACCGTCGCGGAAGCTTTCGTGAACATGCAGCGCCTGGAGCGTGCCTGCCAAACCCAGCTGCTGACGATGTCGGCCGGCAGCCCGCTGCACATGCCCGCGCCGGAAGTAGTGGACAAGGCGTACCAGCAATTGCGGCTCGCGCCCACGCCCAACCCGGACGGCACCCACCCGCCTCACGGCGAGCGCGAGTGGCCCGCGCTTCTGCGGATGCTGGATCGACGCGACATGAGCTATCGTGATTAGGCTGACATCGACATGATGAGCTTCGCGCCTTGCATTCCCATCCAAGAAGAAGGACAGCCACGATGAAACACCGCGTACTGCAGATTGGCCCCATTACTGGACCGGTCGACGCCCGCCTGGCGCGCGATTATGACGTCGCGCCCTTGTGGAAACAACCGGACAAAGACGCATTTCTCGCCGCGCACGGGGCGGAGTTCGAGGCCGTGGCCATCCATGTGCGCGACGCGTGCGATGCTGCACTGATCGAGCGCCTGCCCAACGCCAAGGCCATCGTCAACTTCGGGGTGGGTTACGACAAGATCGACGTCGCCGCCGCCAAGCGCCGCGGCATGCAGATCAGCAATACCCCCAAGGTGCTGGACGGCTGCGTGGCCGACCTCGCGATGGGACTTGCGATCGACGTGGCACGCGGGATTTCCGCCACGGACCGCTTCGTCCGGGCGGGAGGCTGGAAGACCGGACAACGCCCCTTGATGACCCGCGTCTATGGCAAGAACATGGGCTTGCTGGGTTTCGGTGGCATTGGCCAAGCCGTGGCACGCCGCGCCGCGGGTTTCGACATGCCCGTGCGCTACCACACGCGCCGCCCCGTGGCAGGCCATGCCGAGCAGCACGAGACCTCGCTCGTCGAACTGGCAAAATGGGCGGACTTCCTCGTCGTCGCGTGCCCCGGCGGCCCCGAGACGCGGCATCTCGTCAATGCCGAAGTGCTGGATGCGCTCGGCCCCCAGGGGATTCTCGTCAATATCGCACGCGGCAGCGTGGTGGACGAGGCAGCGCTGGTGCGTGCGCTTCAGGAAGGACGCCTGGGCGGTGCAGGGCTCGACGTGTTCGAGAACGAACCCAACGTGCCCGAAGCGATGCTCGCAATGGACAACGTGGTCGTCCAGTCCCACATCGCCGGCTTCACCCGCGAGACCCGCGCCGACATGGAAGCGCTGGTATGCGACAACCTCGACGCCTTTTTCCGCACGGGCCAGGTACTGACGCCGATTTGAGGCAACGGACACCATGCCGCGCTTTGCCGCCAATCTGGCAATGCTCTATCCGGACCGGTCCTTCCTCGACCGGTTTGCCTGTGCGGCCCGCGACGGGTTCGAAGCGGTCGAGTTCTTCTTCCCCTACGACTACCGGCCTGCAGAGCTGGCGGCGCGCCTCAAGGACAACGGCCTGAGCCTCGTATTCTTCAACGCCACGCCCCGGCGCGACCCGGCGGAGCGTGGCATCGCCTGCCTGCCCGGACGCGAGCGTGAATTCCGGGAGGCCTTTCTATTGGCGCTCGATTACGCCCTCGCGCTCGACTGCGAATGCCTGCACGTCATGTCCGGCATCGCGCCGCGGGGCGCCGATCGCAGCGCCTTGCGCACCACCTACCTGGAGAATCTGGCGTGGGCGGCCGAGCAAGCCGGCCGCTGCGGGCGGCGCGTCTTGATCGAGCCCATCAATCCCCGCGATGTGCCCGGCTTTTTCCTGACGCACCAGGAAGACGCGCACACCCTAGTGCGCGAGGTCGGCTCGCCGCACGTTGCAGTGCAGATGGACCTTTATCATTGCCAGATCGTGGAGGGCGACCTCTCGGCCCGCTTGCGGCGCTACCTGCCGACGGGGGCAGTCGGGCACCTGCAGATCGCCGGCGTGCCCGATCGCCACGAACCCGACTCGGGTGAAGTGAATTTCCCTTACCTCTTCGAGTTGATCGACGCCCTGGGCTATGCGGGGTGGATAGGCTGCGAATACCACCCCAAGCGGGGAAACGAACCGGGCGGTACCTCCGCCGGCCTGGAGTGGCTGCGACGCGCCGGCGGGCCTACACTTTCAACCCGCGCACAAGCTCGACGATGAGCTCCTGCAGGGCTTGCTGCGTGCGCGTCGCGGGACGCTGGGCACTCACGGCCAGCGCGAGCTTGGTGCGCAACCGCGGCTTGACGATCGGAACGGCCTGGAACGCGCGCGCGCGGCCGGAAGTGCGGACCGCATTGACCGACAGCACGGCGGCTCCGACCCCTTCCGCGACGACGTCTAGCATGGCCGCGACACCATCGACTTCCATCGCGATCTTGGGATGCCTGCCAATGTTCGCGAGCTCGGCCTCGACCAACATGCGTATCGTATTCGGACGGGTCGGCAGGATGAGCGGCTCGTCCGCCAGCTCGCGCAGGCTGATGGACTTGCGCGCGAAGCCGCCGCGCCGGGTGACCAGGAAGAAATCTTCTTCCAGCAGCACGACGCTGTCGACGTCTGGAGAAGGCACGGGGTTGTAGAGCAACGCGATGTCCAGTCGCCCGCTCACGAGCGACTCCTGCAGGCTCGTCGACAAGTTCTCCGAAATGGAGAGGGCCACTTCCGGGAAGCGCTCCCTGACGGTGCGGGTCAGCGGCACGGTCAGCATCTTGGCAAAGCGTGGCGGCAAGCCTATCGCAACCCGGCCGGCCAGCGCCCCCCGCACGCGGCCCAGCTCCTCGCGCGTGCGCGCCACCTGGTGCAAAATGCCGCGCCCATGTTCGAGCAAGACTTTTCCGGCCTCGGTAGGCACCACCCCGCGCCCATTGCGAGTCAGCAGGCTCTGGCCCAACTCGATCTCGAGTTGGCGCACCTGCCGGCTCAGTGCCGGCTGGGCGATGTGAAGGGCGATGGATGCCCGGGTGAATCCGCCCAGTTCAGCCACCCGCACGAAATATTCGAGTTGCTTCAGGTCCACGGCGCACGCCCCTGTATGGCGCGGGCCGGGGCTTCCCGGCTCCGCATCGCCCCAGCGCCGCGCCGCGCGGCAAGCCACGCTAGGCGGCGTCGGCCGGTTCTTCCCACGCGTCCTGCTGGCCGCCTTCCAGGTGGGCCACGTCGCCCCAAGCTTCCACCCGCCACGCGCCTGCATCGATCACCAGGCGATTGATGCTGACGTTGTGCAGCGTATGGCGGCGCTCGGCCCGCAGCGACAGCCCTTGGGCATGCCGATAGGCGGTATCCAGCACGCCGCTGTGCGTAAATACCAATATGCGCTCTCCAACGTGCGCGGCGGCGATGCGATCCAGCGTCGCCACCACGCGCTGGTGAAACTGGCGCAGCGACTCCCCCCCCTGCAGCTCGTAATCGGGGTGGCGCTCGCGCACGGCCACGGCGGCCTCGGGATGGCGCGCGGCCAGCTCGTCAAAGCTGAGCCCTTCGAAAATGCCGTATTTACGCTCACGCAACCCCGGATCCAAGCGGACCGACAGCCCGAGGCGTGCCGCGGTTGGCCGGGCGGTGTCGTGCGCCCGGGCGAGGTCGCTGCTGTAGATCGCCGCCACCCGGTCGCGCTCCGGATGAAAGCGAGACGCCACCTTCTCGGCCTGGACACGGCCCAGCGCGTTCAGGCCGATGTCGAGGGTGCCCTGGACGCGACGCAACCGGTTCCACTCGGTTTCGCCATGGCGGACCAGCCAAACCTCAGTCATGGGCAGCGATCTGCGTCGGAGCCAGCGCGGGATTCAGGGTATAGGTCCCGGTAAGCGTCGCGTGGGCGAGCACGTGTTTTTCGATCGCACGCCGCACGTCGGCCCCGGTGAACTTGCCCTCCACGTCAACCTTGGGTACGTCCAGCGCGTAGACGGTGAAGACGTAGTGGTGCACGATGGAATCGTTCCACGGCGGGCACGGTCCGTCGTAGCCGTAGTAATCGCCGCTCATGTCGTGGTCGGCCGCGAACCACCCGGTGTAGTCATTGATGCCCTGGCGGGTACCGCCCGGCGCATGCGGGCCGGCCTTGCCCCGCGGCGTGACGCCGGTGCTGAACTCGCCCTCTTCGATCTCGGTCTTGGAGGCGGGGATGTCCACCAGCACCCAATGGAAAAAATCCACGCGCGGCAAATCGGCGGGCACCTGCCGGCCTGCCTGGTTCACGTCGTCGCCCTTGCTGGGCACGTCGTAGTCGTGGCAGATGAGCGCGAACGATTGCGTGCCCTGCGGCACATCGTCCCACGCCAGGTGCGGGTTCACGTTGTCCGACAGCGTCACCTGCGTCTTGGGATCGATCTTGCCGAAGGCATAACGCGCGGGGATGGGTTGGCCATCCAGGAAGGAATTGCTCCAGAGCTTCATCGCGATACTCCTAAAAATCGTTCACCACGGCAATGATGTGCCTAGGGCCCGGGCGCAGCCTGCCGGCGCGGCTTCCCGCGCCGAAAGGCGGCCGGCGTACCGTCATCGTACCGTGACCCGGGCGAATTTCCGCTTACCCACTTGCACGACGTAGGTGCCGGCTTCCAGTTTGAGGCCTTTGTTCTCGATCTTGACGGAATCGACGCGCACCCCACCCTGTTCGATGTTGCGCTGCGCCTCGGAAGCCGACGCGCACAGGCCGGACTCGCGCAATAGCTGCAGAATGCCGAGCGGAGCACCCGCCACCGTCACCTCCGGCATTTGGTCGGGAATGGCTTTTTGCTTGAAGCGTGCCTCGAAATCCGCCAGTGCCTGGTCGGCCGCCGTCGCGGAGTGAAAGCGGGTCACGATCTCCTTCGCCAGCAAGACCTTGATGTCGCGCGGATTGCGGCCGTTTTCGGCATCCTGCTTCAACTGCGCGATCTCCTCCATCGACTTGAAGGAGAGCAGCTCGTAGTAACGCCACATCAAGGTGTCCGAAATGGACATCAGCTTGCCGAACATGGATTCGGGCGATTCCGAAATGCCGATGTAGTTGTTCTTGGACTTGGACATCTTCTCGACGCCGTCCGTCCCCTCTAGCAACGGCATGGTCAGGATGCACTGGGGCTCCTGGCCGTATTCTTTCTGCAGCTCGCGCCCCACCAGGAGGTTGAATTTCTGGTCCGTGCCACCCAGCTCGAGGTCCGCCCGCAGCGCCACGGAGTCGTAGCCCTGCATCAGCGGATAGAGAAACTCGTGGACGGAGATCGGCACGCCGTTCTTGAAGCGCTTGGTGAAATCTTCCCGCTCGAGCATGCGGGCGACGGTATAGCGCGAGGCCAGCTGGATCATGCCGCGCGCCCCGAGGGGGTCGCACCACTCCGAGTTATAGCGGACTTCGGTGCGGGCCGGATCCAATACCAGGCTGGCCTGGGCGTAGTAGGTCTGCGCATTGGCCTCGATCTGCTCGCGCGTGAGCGGCGGGCGGGTGGCATTGCGCCCGCTCGGGTCCCCGATCATGGACGTGAAATCGCCGATCAGGAAGATGACGGTATGGCCGAGCTCCTGCAACTGGCGCATCTTGTTCAGCACCACCGTATGGCCGAGGTGGATGTCGGGTGCCGTCGGATCCAGGCCCAGCTTGATGCGCAGCGGAACACCCGTTGCGCGGCTGCGCGCCAGCTTTTGCGCGAACTCTGCTTCCACCAGCAGTTCATCACAGCCACGCTTGACGATGGCGAGATCCCGCTCGACCTCGGGTGTAACCGGATATGTCTGCCTCGACTCCGGCGCACTGGGGAGAGATACGGACGGGTCGCTCGATTTCGTTTCAGCCATGGCGGGAACTGTTCGGAAAAGTATGTAGATTGTAAATAATCGTATTGGCAGGGCCGCGGGACTTTCTATATACTCGGCCAATCTCCGGCCCATCCCGTTGTTACAAAGAGAGTTGCGGTTCGCGCGTATCGAACTGAGGGTTTTCTTCGTGCCGCGCTTATCGCGTTGCGGCAGTACAACGAATCAGGGCTGGAACACGCCGCGCTTCGGGGCCGTGCCCTGGAGCAATTCTAGCCCAACCGACCCCAGGGGCCAGGACGCATGAATCGTAAGTTTTCCGGCATCGCCGGGGCGATGCTCAAGCGCATTGCCGCAGCGGTGCACCAAGTACTCTCCCGCATCACCTCCCATCCCGCCACCTACACCCTCACCTCGTCTCCGCTCAAGCGCCGCATCGTCATCGGCGTCGGTGCCGCCGGGCTGTTCGTGACTGCCGGCGCGATCGGCGTGGCGCCCCTGGCGCCGGACGCGGCCCTGCTACCGACATCCCGGATAGTCGAGTCGCTGGAATTGCCGGACCTCGCCGAGCAAGTCACCCAACAGGAAGCCGAAGCCCCCGATTTCATCCGCGAAGAGCGCGTGCAGCGGGGCGACTCCGTCGCATCCCTCCTGAACCGGCTGGGCGTGGACGATCCCGAGTTCGAGGCCTTCGTACGCAAGTCGCCTGACGCCCGCAGCCTCTACCAGCTCTATCCCGGCCGCATCGTCCAGGCATCGACCAACGCGCAGGGCGAAGTCCGCTGGCTGCGCTATGTCCACACCCCGGGCGCCGAAGTCAATGGCAAGGTGGTTTCGCGCCTGCTGCAGATCGAACGCACGGCGGAAGGCATCTCCGCGAAGGAAGTTCAACTCGACACGGAGCGCCAGACCCGGGTCGCCCACGGCCAGATCCACAGCTCGCTGTTCGGCGCCACCGACGCCGCCAACATCCCCGACAGCGTCGCCACCCAAATTGCCGAGATTCTTTCGGGCGAGATCGATTTCCATCGCGACCTGCGGCGCGGCGACTATTTCAACGTGGTCTACGAGGTTTATACCCACCAAGGCAACTACGTGCAGGCCGGCCGGGTGCTCGCGCTCGAATTCGTCAACAAAGGAACGGCCCACCAGGCCGTGTGGTTCGACCAGCAGCCCGGCACCGAAGGCGGCTACTACACGTTCGAGGGCAAGAGCCTGCGCAAGGCGTTCCTGCGCTCGCCCATGGAGTTCACCCGCGTCACGTCCGGCTTCTCCCGCCGCCTGCATCCCATCTTCAAGACCTGGCGCGAGCACAAGGGCGTGGATTATGGCGCGCCGCACGGCACGCCCATCCGCAGCACCGCAGATGGCACGATCGAGTTCATCGGCCGCCAAAACGGCTACGGCAACGTCGTGATCATCCGCCACCACGGCCAATATTCCACGCTTTACGCGCACATGAGCTCCTTCGCTCCTGGCCTCACCAAGGGTTCGCGCGTCTCGCAGGGCCAATTCATCGGGCGCGTGGGCTCGACCGGCTGGGCCACCGGCCCCCACCTGCACTATGAGTTCCGCATCGCCGGCAAGCCGGTGGATCCGCTCACCGTCGCCCTGCCCCCGGCGCCGGACCTCAACGCCCGCGGCCTCGCGCTGTTCAAGAAGCACACCGAACCGCTGCGCCACCAGATGGAGCTCCTGGCCCGACTGGCGAACGACGACGCGCCTTCCGACGACGTCGCGCTCGCGAGCCAGTAGCAGCCATGCCCCGGACGGGCCTCTACATCGGACTGATGTCGGGCACCAGTCTGGATGGCGTGGACGGCGTGGCGGCGGACTTTTCCGGCACCGCGCCCCGCATCCTCGGGCATGCGGACGTCGGCATGCCCGCCGAACTGAGGGCGAGCCTGCTGGCGCTCAACCGGCCGGGCTTCGACGAAGTCCACCGCATGTCCCTGGCGGCCCTCGAACTGGCGGAACTCTACGCCAAGGTGGTGGCAGAACTCCTTGCCCAGACCGGCCTGGCGGCAGCCCAGATACGCGCCATCGGCGCCCACGGCCAGACCGTGCGGCACCGGCCTGACGCGGGCTATACCGTGCAATTGAACGCTCCCGCCCGGCTTGCCGAATTGACGGGCATCGCTGTCGTCGCCGACCTGCGCAGCCGCGACCTGGCCGCCGGGGGCCAAGGCGCGCCGCTCGCCCCCGCCTTCCACGCGGCAGTGTTCGGCACCGCAACGCCTCAAGCCGTCCTCAACCTGGGGGGCATCGCCAACGTGACCTTCCTGTCGCCCGACGGCGTCGTCGGTTACGACACCGGGCCGGCCAACCTGCTGCTGGATGCGTGGTGCGCGCGCCATACCGGACAGCCGTACGACCGCGACGGGCGGTTCGCCGCCTCCGGCACCCCCCAACCCGCCTTGCTGTCGGAGCTCATCGCCTCCGAACCGTGGCTGGCCGCTCCGCCTCCCAAGTCGACCGGCCGGGACCTGTTCAACGAGGCTTGGCTGGACAGCCGCCTGGATGCCTGGCAGGCGGCGCATGGCCCGCTGCTGGCTGCCGACGTGCAAGCCACCCTCCAGTCATTGACGGTCGAAACGGTCGCCCGGGAAATCCGCAGGCAACAGCCCGGCTGCGAGAAGGTATGGGTATGCGGTGGCGGCGCCCGCAACGTGGGATTGATGCGTGCGCTGGCGGCGGCGCTTCCCTGCCCGGTCGCCCCCACGGACGATGCGAACGTGCCGGCCCAGCAAATGGAAGCGCTGGCCTTCGCCTGGCTCGCATACCGGCACGTGGAAGGCCTGGCCGGCAATCTTCCGGCCGTGACGGGGGCCGCCGGCCCCCGGGTATTAGGCGCTTACTACCCCGCCTGAGCACCGTCCGCCGTGGCACGGGCCCCGGCAGTTGCTGTGCCACACCGCGGTCAACTACGCTTGCTTTCCAGCAGCTCCCAACGCTCCAGCTTGGCCATCAATTCTTCTTCGATTTCGGCGATGCGCTGCTGGACGGCGATCGCCTCTTCCGGGTTGTCGCGATAGATGCGGCCATCGGCGAGACGATCAGTAAGCTTCTGTTGTTCAGCCTCGAGCGCGGCAATGACGTCGGGCAGCCCTTCGAGCTCCCTCGCTTCCCAGGAGCTGAGGCGAGATCGGCCGGCAGGCTTGGCCGGCGCCGCCGCACCGCCGGCATTTCCCGCCGCGGCCTCGCCTGGCGCTTCCTTTTTTCCCTTGGCCGGTTCGCGCGACTTGGCTGCGCCCGCGCGCAACTGCGCCTCCTGCGCCCGCGCACGCTGCGCGGCCCAATCCTCGTAGCCCCCGACGTAGTCGCGCCATTGCGCATTTCCCTCGTAGGCGATGGTCTGCGTCACGACGTTGTCGAGGAACATGCGGTCGTGGCTCACGAGAAACACCGTGCCCGGGTAGTCCTGGAGCAGCTCTTCGAGCAGTTCCAAGGTTTCGATGTCCAGGTCGTTGGTCGGCTCGTCGAGCACCAGGACGTTTGCAGGGCGGGCGAACAATCGCGCCAGCAGCAGGCGAGCCCGTTCGCCGCCGGAGAGGCTCTTGACGGGCGAACGGGCTCGCTCGGGCGGAAACAGGAAGTCTCCCAAATAGCTCATCACGTGCTTGCGCTGGCCGCTGATCTCGATCCATTCGCTGCCAGGGCTGATGACGTCGGCCAAGGCCATGTCGTCGTCCAATTGGCTGCGCATTTGGTCAAAGTAGGCCACGGCCAGGTTGGTCCCCTGCCGCACCGTGCCGGAGTCGGGGGCCAGCTCGCCCAGGATCAATTTGAGCAGCGTGGTCTTGCCCGCGCCGTTGGGGCCGATGATGCCGATGCGGTCGCCCCGGAGTACGGTGGTCGAGAACGAGCGGATCACGGTCTTTTCGCCAAAGGATTTCGAGACATTCGTCAACTCAGCGACCAGCTTGCCCGAACGCTGCCCCTCGGCCACATCTATCGTGACCTTGCCCATTCGCTCGCGGCGTTCGGCGCGCTGCAGGCGCAGCTGCTCCAGCCGCTTGACGCGTCCGACGCTGCGCGTGCGGCGCGCTTCGACCCCCTTGCGTATCCACGCCTCCTCCTGCGCGAGCAGCTTGTCGAAACGCGCGTGCTCGAGGCGCTCGGCCTCCAGCATCTCCGCCTTGCGCGCCTGGTAAGCGGAGAACGATCCCGGAAAACTCGTCAATGCGCCGCGGTCCAGTTCTACGATGCGCGTGGCCACCGCGTCCAGGAAGCGGCGATCGTGGGTAATGAAGACCACGCTGCCGGGGAACGCCTTGAGCAGCTCTTCGAGCCACGCGATGGCTTCGAAATCGAGATGGTTCGTCGGTTCGTCCAACAACAGGAGATCGGGATCGCCGAGTAATGCGCGCGCCAGAGCGACCCGCTTGCGCGTGCCGCCCGATAGCCCTGCCACCGGTGCATCGGCCGGCAGGTTCAGCTTGGCTAGGGTAGCCTCTACCCTAGCCTGCACAGTCCAGCCGTCGTGCGCCTCCAGCTCCGCCTGAAGGCCTTGCAAGCGGGCCATCAGGGCGTCGTGCCGGGGTCCTGCCGGGTTCTCCGCCAGCTCGTGGGTCAACCGCTGGTAGGCGCGCAACAGGTCGCGCCCCTTGGCCAACCCTTCGCTGACCGCGTCGAACACCGTGCCCGACTCATCGAAGATGGGCTCCTGCTCCACGGTGGCGATTTTCAGGCCGTCCTGGCGCGAGATCAGTCCATCGTCGGGCTGGATGCGCCCGTCGAGCAATTTGAGCAGGGACGACTTGCCGGTACCGTTGCGGCCGATCAATCCCACCCGCTCGCCAGCCTCGACGGAGAAGTTGGCCTGGTGGAGCAGGGGAACGTGGCCATATGCCAGTTCGATGTCGGTCAGTGCGATGAGAGCCATGAAACGAATGCCGGCCGACGGCCGTGGACAAACGAAAAGCGCCCTGGCTTGCGCGAGGGCGCTCGGAGTAAAGAAAAGACGACGGTTCGGCGTTTAGACCGAGAACGACGAGCCGCAGCCGCACGTGGCGGTGGCGTTCGGGTTCTTGATGACGAACTGGGCGCCTTCCAGGCCTTCCTTGTAGTCGATTTCCGCGCCCACCAGGTACTGGTAGCTCATGGCGTCGATCAACAGCTGTACGCCGTTCTTCTCCAGTTGGGTGTCGTCCTCGTTCACTTCTTCGTCGAAGGTGAACCCGTACTGGAAGCCGGAACAGCCGCCGCCCTGTACGAAAACGCGCAACTTGAGCGCTGGATTGCCCTCCTCGTCGATCAGCTCCTTGACCTTGGCGGCCGCCGCATCGGTAAACACGAGCGGGGTGGGAGGGGCTTCGAG
>NZ_JADGHH010000231.1 GCF_019689535.1 Pigmentiphaga sp. | reverse complement strand
CGCCCGTCCCGCCCAGCGTAAAGCTCGGGCGGATCACCACCGGGAAACCGCTGGAGCCGGTCTCTTCGGCGATGCGGCGCTGCACTTCCCAGGCTTCGTCCATGGAATGCGCCACGCCCGACTTGGCCGACTCCAGGCCGATGCGGGTCATCGCTTCCTTGAACTTCTGGCGATCCTCGGCCTTCTCGATGGCTTCCGCGTTGGCGCCGATCAATTCGACGCCATACTTGGCCAGCACCCCGTGGCGGTCGAGATCCAGCGCGCAGTTGAGCGCGGTCTGTCCGCCCATGGTGGGCAGCAGCGCGTCGGGACGCTCCTTCTCGATGATTTTTTCCACCACCTGCCAGGTGATCGGCTCGATGTAGGTGACGTCGGCCGTCTCCGGGTCCGTCATGATCGTGGCCGGATTGCTGTTGACCAGGATCACCTTGTACCCCTCGGCCTTCAGCGCCTTGCAGGCCTGCGCGCCGGAGTAGTCGAACTCGCACGCCTGGCCGATGACGATCGGGCCTGCGCCGATGATGAGAATGCTTTGAATATCTGTACGCTTGGGCATGATGGTACGGTCAACCTTGTTGTTCGACGCGCTTCGGGAAGCGAGAGGCCTGACGCCGGTGCGGCCTGCTTGGCGTGCCGCGGATGCGGCCTCGCCGCTCCGCCGGCACCACCCCTACGGGAGAGAAAGAAGCGCGCAGGAGTGAGTTCATCCTTTGCTGTTTTGCATCAGGTGCGCGAACCGATCGAACAGCTCGATGATGTCGTGCGGGCCGGGGCTGGCCTCGGGATGGCCCTGGAAGCAGAACGCAGGGCGATCGGTCAATTCGAAGCCCTGCAGCGAACCGTCGAACAGCGACACGTGCGTGACGCGCGCATTGGCCGGCAAGGTCGCGGGATCGACGGCAAAGCCGTGGTTCTGGCTGGTAATGAACACCCGGCCGGTGGTGACGTCCTTGACCGGGTGGTTGGCGCCGTGGTGCCCCAGCTTCATCTTGAGCGTCTTCGCGCCCACCGCCAACCCCATGATCTGGTGTCCCAGGCAGATGCCGAACAGCGGGATCTTGCGCTCGAGGCAGACGCGCGCGGCCTCGATGGCATAGTCGCAGGGCTCGGGATCGCCAGGGCCGTTGGCCAGGAACACGCCGTCGGGGTTCAGCGCAAGCACGTCCGCCACCGGCGTCTGGGCGGGCACCACGGTCACGCGGCAGCCGCGGTCGACCAGCAGGCGCAGGATGTTCCACTTCACGCCGAAGTCATAGGCCACGACGTGGAAACGACCGTCGCCCCTGGGCGCATGGCCGGCTCCCAGTTTCCATACGCCCTCGCCCCACTCAAAGGACTCCCCGACCGAGACCACCTTGGCCAGGTCCAGCCCCGACATGCCGGGAAACTCGCGCGCCAGCCGCAGGGCCTCCTGCTCGTCGCTGCCCACGTACACGCAGCCATTCTGGGCGCCTTGGTCGCGCAGGATGCGGGTAAGCTTGCGGGTGTCGATCCCGGCGATGCCCACCACGTTCTGCTCGACCAGATATTCCGACAGCGAGCGCTGCGCGCGGAAGTTCGAGACGATCAAGGAATAGTCGCGCACCACCAGGGCGGCGGCATGGATCTTGGCCGCTTCGCGGTCTTCGTCATTGATCCCGACGTTGCCGATGTGCGGGTAAGTAAGCGTTACGATCTGGCGGCTGTAGCTGGGATCCGTCAGGATCTCCTGATACCCTGTGATGGCGGTATTGAATACGACTTCGCCCACGGCATGCCCCGGCGCGCCGATGGACGTGCCACGAAAGATCGTGCCGTCGGCAAGCGCCAGTATCGCGGGAGTAGTCTCGGGAAAGAGAGACGGCAGCAAGAGAGAATCTCCGAGTCGAGTCCTCCTCCCGAGGGTACGCCAACGGGCGCCGCAGCCGCCTCGGCCGCTCGCGCGCAGCCGCGCTTGCGCTGGGCTGGTGCGGTTGACGGCTAGCCGGCTTTGCCTGGTCATTCGCGGCACCGCTGAGTCGCCCACGCAAGGGAAACGCGCGGGCGGGCGGGTCTGCCATGGCAGCAGAGTGGGTACGCGCTAGGGAAGGACGTGAAATGTGAACGTCAAACCTTACAATTATAACCCATGGAACAAGAACTAACGGAGGAACCGTGTCCAACCAGCTTGAATCCCTGAGGCGCCATACGGTCGTGGTGGCCGACACCGGCGATTTCGAAGCCATGCGGGCCTTCCGCCCCACCGACGCGACCACGAACCCGTCGCTCATCCTCAAGGCGGTACAAAAAGAGGCCTACCGCCCGCTGCTGGAGCGCACCGTCCGCGATTTCCGCAGTGCATCGGCAGCGGAATTGATGGACCGGCTGCTCGTGGCCTTCGGCATCGAAATCCTGGGCATCGTACCTGGCCGGGTTTCGACCGAGGTGGACGCCCGGTTGTCCTTCGACACCCGCGCCACGATCGAACGCGCGCGCTCCATTATCGCTTGCTACGAGGCCGCCGGCATACCCCGCGAACGGGTGCTGATCAAGATCGCCTCTACCTGGGAAGGCATCCAGGCTGCACGCGTCCTGCAGTCGGAGGGCATACGCTGCAACATGACGCTGCTTTTCTCCCTCGTCCAGGCGGCGGCCTGCGCCGACGCGGCGGTCCAGCTCATCTCGCCTTTCGTCGGCCGCATCTACGATTGGCACAAAAGGGCGCTGGGCGCACAATGGGACGAGGCGAAATACGGCGGCGCGAACGATCCTGGCGTGCAGTCGGTCACCCGCATCTACCAGTACTACAAGAAGCACGGCATCGCCACCGAAATCATGGGTGCCAGCTTCCGCAACACCGGCCAGATCCTCGCCCTGGCAGGCTGCGACCTGCTCACGATCAGCCCCGAGCTGCTGGCCGAGCTGGAAGGCGCGCAGGGCGACGTGCCGGCCAGGTTGACGCCTGAGCTGGCCCAGGCCGCCGACATCCCTCGCGCGGACGTCTCCGAGGTCGCGTTCCGCACCCAATTGAACGAGGACGCCATGGCGACCGAAAAACTGGCCGAGGGCATACGCGTATTCGCCGCGGACGCCGTCCGCCTGGACGCCATCATCGAGCAAGCGCGCGGATGAACGGACTCACGAACGCATGACGACATCCGACATCGAACGGCGGCTGACTGAGCTGGAAATCAAGGCAGGCTTCGCGGAAGACCTACTGGACCGTCTCAACCAGACCGTTTTTCGCCAACAGCAACAGATCGAGCAACTGGCGCGCGAGCTGTCGGCCCTGCGCAAGCAGATAGCCGATGCGGCGGTGCCTGGCGCGCCGCGCAGCCTGCGCGACGAAATCCCGCCTCACTACTGACCCGCCACGAGGCGAGCCCGCGCCGGTTGGCCCCGGGCGGGCACCGCGGCTACGGTGCCCGCCGGTCCATCAGCGCCCAGGCGATAGTCCCGGCGTCCACGTACTCCAGTTCGCTGCCCGCCGGCACCCCCCGCGCCAGCCGCGTGACGCCCAGGCCCCGGGCGCGCAGGGCCTCGGCCAGATAATGCGCGGTCGTCTCGCCCTCGGTCGTGAAATTGGTCGCCAGGATGACTTCCTTGACCTGACCGTCCGTGGCCCGCTCGATGAGGCGGTCGAACCCGATTTCATTCGGCCCCACCCCTTCGATCGGCGAGAGCCGACCCATCAGCACGAAATACAGGCCGTTGTAGCTGTGGCTCGCCTCGATCATGTTTTGGTCGGCCGGCGTTTCGACCACGCACAGCAGGGAGGCATCGCGCCGCGGGTTGGCGCAGGTCTCGCAGATCTCGGATTCGGTAAAGGTGTTGCAGCGCGCGCAGTGGCGCAGCCGGGAGACCGCATCCACCAGGGCCTGGCTGAGCAGGCGCGCGCCGTGCGGATCGTGCTGCAACAAATGGTAGGCCATGCGCTGGGCCGACTTGGCGCCCACGCCGGGAAGGCGCTTGAGTGCATCGACCAGCACCGACAGCGGCGCCGGCCCGACGAATTTGTCGGCGGCCATGGATCCCCGCTTAGAAAGGCAGCTTCATGCCCGGCGGCAGGGGCAACCCGGCCGTCAGCGAGGCCATTTTTTCCTGGCTGGCGGCCTCGGCCTTGCGCAAGGCGTCGTTGAACGCCGCGGCCACGAGGTCTTCGAGCATGTCCTTGTCGTCAGCCAGCAGGCTGGGGTCGATCTCGACCCGCTTGACGTCGTGGCGGCACGACATGGTCACCTTCACCAGACCGCCGCCCGATGCGCCTTCCACCAGCATCTCGGCCAGCGCCTCCTGGGCCTTTTTCATGTTTTCCTGCATTTGCTGCGCCTGGCGCATCAGGCCGGCAAGCTGTCCTTTCATCATGATGAAGTTCCTTGTTTGGGTTCGGGGGATACGGGGCGTATGGAGTCCGGGACGATCTGGCCGCCGAACTGATCGAGAAGATCCCGGACGAAGGGATCGTTCATGATGGCCTGCTC
Organism: Pigmentiphaga sp.; assembly: GCF_019689535.1. GTDB lineage: Bacteria > Pseudomonadota > Gammaproteobacteria > Burkholderiales > Burkholderiaceae_B > Pigmentiphaga. Next base: position 497 of record NZ_JADGHH010000231.1, on the reverse strand, counting down.
GGCGGCCTGCTGCCGCGCCTGACGCTCGGCCTCGGCCACCGCGAACGCCGTCGCGTCGCCGGTGTGGCCGATCTCGAAACGCAGCCGAACTGGCGTGCCGAAGTGCGCCTCCAGCACGCTGCGCAAGCGCTCGACCCCTGCACTTTCAGCCAGGGCGCGGGTCGCCACGCGCAACACGATGGTATGGCCTTCCACCCCCACCCACTCGCTTTGCTGGGCCAATTGGGCGGCAAGGCCTTTGATGGGCAGCCTGGCCGCCAAAACCGGCCAGGGCTCGTTGAGTTCGATCCCCGCCTGGGGCTCGGAGGCCGGGGCCACCGCATGGGCGCGGGGCGCAGCAGCGGCCTGGTCCTGCGCAGATGAAGCGGGCTGCTCGGGCTCGGCGCGTGCCGCCGGCTCGCCCCCGCGCGCCCCGGCCGCCGGGACCGCATCCGGCGCTTCGCCGCGGGGCGTGCGCGGCGCGGCCCCGGGGGCCGGCGCAGCGGGCGGGCCGGCGG
>NZ_JADGHH010000230.1 GCF_019689535.1 Pigmentiphaga sp. | reverse complement strand
TATTTGTATTTATTAATGGACTATATATGGCACTGATAATTGACGCAATATCATGCCAACCCTAAAGTGCCCGTACTTCACGCACTCTGGGAGACATCGATGCAATTGTGCCGTTTCAACGAAGGCCGACTGGGGATCGTCCAAGGCGGTCAGGTCAAGGACGTGACCGAAGCTTTGGACGTACTTCCGGCATATCGCTACCCGCTTCCGTGTTTTGACCCGCTGATTGCGAACTTGAAGGAGGTTGTGGCGAGGGCGACGGAGCTGTTGCCGGCCGCGAAGACGCTCGCGCTGGAGGAGGTCTCTTTGCTGGCGCCGGTCGCAAGCCCAGGGAAAATCATTGCGGCGCCGGTCAATTATCTGAAGCACCTGGCCGAAGCCCGGGAGGATGCGGAGATCCACCACCGCAACCAGGTGGGCGAAATCCAGCGGGTGGGCGTGTTCTTAAAGGCGACGAGCTCCCTGGTCGGCCAGTCTGAGGGGGTCGCGCTCAAGCACCTGAACCGCCGTAACGATCACGAGGCCGAAGTGGTCGTGGTGATCGGAAAGAAAGGGCGGGACATTCCGGCCGCTCGCGCGTACGAGTACGTCGCTGGCTATTGCGTCGGGCTCGACATGACCACGCGTGGGCCGGAGGAGCGCAGCTTCCGCAAGTCCATCGATACCTATTCCGTGCTGGGGCCGTGGCTGACGACTGCGGACGCGGTGTCTTCGCCCGGCGAGCTGGGGTTCCGCCTCACGGTGAACGGCGAGCTTCGCCAGCAGGCCAACACCCGCGACCTGGTGTTGGGCATACCGGAATTGATCGAGATGGCATCGTCGTTCTATACGTTGCATCCCGGAGACTTGATCTACACGGGTACGCCTGAGGGTGTCGGGCCGGTGCACCCGGGCGACGTCATCGACGTGTCGGTCGACGGCCTGGGCGGCATGCGGGTGCAGGTCCGTGCGGCATAAGTGGAGGGAGGAGACATGAGCAATAGCAGACAGCCGTTGTTGGTGGTGGGCGGCGGTATTGGCGGTTTGGCGTCGGCGTTGGCGCTCTCTCAGCGGGGCCGCGAGGTGCACGTATTCGAGCAGGCTGCCGAGTTCAAGGAAATCGGCGCAGGCATACAGCTGGGGCCGAACGCGTTTTACACCTTCGATGAGCTGGGTGTCACCGAAGCAGTCAATGAGCTTGCGGCCTTCCCCGACGACATCATCGCAATGGATGCCGTTTCCGGTGAGCGGGTGGTGCACCTGCCAGTGAGCGAGCTTTTCCCGCGGCGGTTCGGCAAGCCGTACGGACTGATTCACCGTGCGGACCTGCACCGCGTCCTGTTGGACGCCTGCCGGGAGACGGGCCGGGTCCACCTGCATGCCGCGACGCAAATCGTCGGCTTCGGGGACAACGGTGGGTCGGTGCGCGTGACGACGGCCAGCGGCGAGGCGTACGAGGGCGACGGCTTGATCGGCGCCGACGGGCTCTGGTCGACCGTCCGAGAATCCATCGTGGGAGACGGCAAGCCCCGGGTGTCCGGCCACATCGCCTACCGCGCCGTGCTCCGCACTGAGGACGTGCCTCTCGAGAACCGGCTGAACGCCATGGTCTTGTGGATGGGGCCCAAGTACCACTTGGTGCATTACCCGCTGCGCGGCGGCAAGCTGTTCAACTTGGTGGCGGTCTTCCATAGCGATCGTTATGAAGACGGGTGGGATACCTATGGCGATCCCGAAGAGCTGCACTTGAGGTTCCAGGGGGCGCATCCCCACGTCCTGAACATGCTCGCCAAGATCGAGTCGTGGCGCATGTGGGTGTTGTGCGACCGGGAGCCGGTCAACCATTGGAGTCAAGGACGCACCACTTTGTTGGGCGATGCCGCGCATCCCATGCTGCAGTACTTGGCCCAGGGCGCATGTATGGCGATGGAAGACGCCGTGTGCCTCGCCAAGCTGGTGGCAGCGCAGCCGGACGACTTGCCGCGGGCTTTCCTCGAATACCAGCAGGCGCGTTATTTGCGCACGACCCGCGTGCAGTTGACGGCCCGCCTGTATGGCCATGCTTATCACGCGGCCGGGGCAACGCGGGACCTGCGCAACGCATTCCTGAAGTCGCGAACGATTGAACAGACCGCCGACAGCATGGCGTGGATGTACGACCGGAAGGAAATCCCGCAATGAATGAAGCTTCCAAGAGTCAGCGCCAGGCTTTCTACGAATTGATCGATGGCAGCAGTTGCACGCCGCTCTGGGAGGTCTTGCACGCGTTGGTGCCGAAGACGCCGGCCACGCCGTGCGTGCCGCATCTCTGGAGCTGGGACGCCATGTGGCCTTTCCTCCAGCGCTCGGGCGAACTGATTAGCGCCGAAGAAGCCGAGCGGCGCGTCTTGGTGCTGGAAAATCCGGGGCTGCGGGGGCAATCCCGGATCACGCACAGCCTGTACGCCGGGTTGCAACTGATCCTTCCCGGCGAAGTCGCTCCGCCGCACCGTCACTCCCAGTCGGCAATGCGGTTCATCATGCACGGGCATGGCGCCTATACCGCCGTGGACGGGCGGCGGATCTCGATGTCGGAAGGCGATTTCATCATTACGCCTTCCTGGTCTTTCCACGAGCATGGCAATCCGTCGGATTCGCCCGTCGTCTGGCTCGACGGCCTGGACGTTCCCATCGTCGAGCTGTTCGATGCGCAGTTTCGCGAAGATGGCGACGAGGCGCCGCGGTCCGACCCCAGCGCCGATGGGACGGTGAATCTGGCCGAGTTCGGCGTGTCCATGAAGCCGGTGGAGTACCGGCCGGCCACGAAAACGTCGCCCTTGTGGTGGTTTCCCTATGATCGAAGCCGGGAAGCCGTGGAAAAACTCTCCCGCACGCGCGCACCACATCCTTGCTGGGGACACAAGATGCAGTACGTCAATCCCGCTACCGGAGGATGGCCCATGCCCACCATGGGCACGTTCCTGCAGTACTTGCCGGCGGGTTTCGAGGGCCGGCCGTACCGGTCGACCGATGCGACGGTCTACGCCGTGCGCGAGGGGCGCGGGGTGTGCGAGATTGCGGGAAAGACCTTGAGATTCGGGCCCAAGGACATTTTCGTGTGTCCCTCCTGGATGCCGTATTCGTTGCGGGCCGAGAGCGAAGTCGTATTGTTCAGCTTTTCGGATCGTCCCGCGCAGCAAAGCCTGGACATCTGGCGGGAACAGCTGAGCTGACGTCAGGGGAGTTGAAACGGGCCGCGATGCGGCCCGTTTTCCTATGCGTCAGTCGAGACGGATGTTCGCCTTCTCGATCGACTGGCGGTACACGTCGAACTTGTTCTTGACCTCGCTCTTGATTTCGGCGGGTGTCCACGGGGTAGGCTCGAACGCGAAGGTCGCAAAGCGCGCCTGGATCGCTGGGTCGCCCAGCACCTTGTTGATGTCGGCATTGATCTTGTCAACGATGCTTTGCGGCGTGCCTTTGGGCGCGAGTATGGCGGCGAACGAGCTCACTTCGAGTCCTGCCGGGCCGCCGCTTTCGGAGACTGTGGGAACGTCAGGAAACTGTGAGATGCGCTTGGGCGCAGCCACCGCGAGATATCGTATCTTGCCTGCCTGGTAGGCACCCTGGCTCGATGCCAGGGTTGCGAAGCTCCAGGCTACGTCCCCGTTGCCGACCGATGCGAAGAGTTGGGGTGTTTCTTTATAAGGCACGTGCAACATCTTGACCTGGGTAGCCGATTCCAGGGCCACGCCGCCCAGGTGGCCCGGGCTGCCTATGCCCCACGATCCATAGGTCACCGAGCCCGGTTCCCGGCGCGCCGCGGCGATCAGGTCTGCGACGCTGCGCCACGGGCTGCCGGATGCGGTCGAGACCATGAAGAAGGTTCTGAAAAGGCCGGCGGTGTATTCGAATATCGCGTCGGGGTCGTAATTGCGCTGTTTGTAGAGCAAGGGCAGGGCGGCCAGCTGTTCGCTGTCGAGCTGCAGCAACGTATGGCCGTCAGGTGCAGCACGGCGAAAACCATCGATGGCGATGAAACCTGCCCCGCCGGGCCTGTTCTCGACGACGACGCGTTGGCCCCACATGCCGCCCAGCTTTTCGGCAACCAGGCGCAGCACGGTATCCGGTCCGCTGCCGACCGAGAATGAGCTGATCATGGTGACGGGGCGGTTGGGGTAGGCCTGCTGAGCCGCTACGGGCGCGGCCAGTAAAACGGCGGCGGCCGCCCAAAGGCGGCGATGGGTCAAGCTGGGGGAAGGGCGATGCATGTGGGGTCTCCGTCTACTCTAGTCGTATGTGGACGCGTTGCACGAATACGAATAAACGTTCGGGTCAAGGCTTGTCGGGGTCTCCTGATGTGGATTGCTAGGGGTGCCCCGCACGATAGGGAGTCGGTTCGAATAGCGCAATGCAATGAGGAAAATACTGTTTATTGAAAAAGCAAATGTGTTCGCGACACGCCCTGGCTTCGCTCCGTCTCGCCCATCCTCGGCCTCGGCAGCACGGCCTTTTCGGGCGGGGCGCCAGAGGTTGCCGAGACGGGGAGCGCCGGCAGGATCGGGTATTCTTTGCCGAAGGGCGCCCACCCATGCGCGTCCGGAACTACAAGAACTTCGGAACGAGAGGGGATCTGGCCGTGCGTCGCATAGGCAATTGGTATTTCGGTTGGACCATCGTGGCTGCAGCGACGGTGATGACTTTGTTGACGGTCGGCATGCGCATGAGCATCGGGCCCTTTTTCCTACCCATCATCGACGACCTCGGATTCAGCCGGAGCATGTTGGCGGGGATCGTGGCGGTGGGCATGCTCTGTTATGGCTTGGCCATGCCGCTCGCCGGCTATTTGGTCGGCACGCGCGGGACGCGTTTCGTATTGCTGCTCGGGATGGCAGTCGTGGTGTTGTCCACCCTCGCGACCGTTTGGGTGCGCGATCCTCTGGCGTTTTTCCTGGCTTTCGGGGTGGGGCAGTCGTTGGGGT
>NZ_JADGHH010000229.1 GCF_019689535.1 Pigmentiphaga sp. | reverse complement strand
GGCGGGGCATTGCTGGCGCAGCGCTTTCAGATTCCGAATGCGTGGGTATTGGGGCCGATGGCGGTCACCATTTTGCTGACCTCCCAGGAGATGGCTTTGTCGGCCATGCCGTCTTTCCTGATCAATGGTGCGCAGTTAATGATCGGCTGGTCGTTGGGCGATCGTTATCGTCCCGATTTTTTCAAGACCGCGCCCCGCTTCATGATGTTTATCCTGGTATATACCCTTATAGCGATAACCCTAGCTATCGGGGTGGGCGCGATATTGTCACGGCTGAGCGATATTTCCGTGCCTACGCTCATTCTGGGCTTGGCCCCGGGTGGCGTGGCAGAGATGTGCCTCACGGCCAAGGTCTTGCAGCTAGGCGTGCCGCTGGTGACGGCGTTCCAGGTGTTTCGGCTCGCCTGCGTGCTGCTGGTGAGTGGGCCCCTTTATCGAATTCTGCTCAGGCATTTTCCGGCCCTGGCGGCGTGATCGATTTCTGTTGCGGGAGTCTTATGCGTCATTTGCGAGACGCCCGCTAAAGTTATTGATTCAGGTTCAGCGGCCGGGTATGCTGCCATTCGCAGTTGAATTCAAGCAGCACGCAAGTCCCGTCTGCCATTTGCGGATGTCCGCCATTACCGCATTTCAGTTCGTGTCGGCGTTCTTGGTTCATTGCATTGTTTATTGAGATTTAGAGGACGCCGGATATGGCACAGAAGGGCAAGGTCAAATGGTTTAACGCGGACAAGGGATACGGCTTCATCACGCCGGATTCCGGAGGTCCGGACGTGTTCGCTCACTTTTCCGCCATCGTTGGCCGCGGCTATCGCAGCCTGACCGAAGGCCAGGAAGTCGAGTACGAAGTGAAAGACGGTCCCAAGGGCCCGCAGGCCGCGGACATCAAGCCGCTGTAAGCACGACGATCGCTATCGCGCGGCGCAGGCGCGTCGCGTTTTTTCTTCCCCGCCGCGTGGCGGGGCAGTTTTTCTTCTTCTCCGGCTTGGCGCACACCCAGCGCATCGGCCGCATTCCACAGGCAGTGGACCTGCTGGCGCACTCCTGGCAGGCAGGCGTTGCTCGCCCCACCCTTACTGCTTTGCCAAGGCTTCCTCGTTCACGATATTTTTCGGCGTGCCTGCCACCCAGGCCACGATGTTCTCGAACGCCGCCCGGAAATAGAGCTCGTAGCTATCGGCCTCCACGAAACCGATGTGGGGCGTGCAGATCACGTTCTCCATGCGCAGCAGCGGGTGGCCTTGGAGAATGGGTTCCGACTCGAACACGTCGACGGCTGCCATGCCAGGACGACCGCGATTGAGCGCAAGTACGAGCGCGTCAGATTCGATCAATTCCGCGCGCGAGGTGTTGACCAACAAGGCTTCGGGCCCCATGCGCTGGAGATCCGCCAGGGTCACGATGCCGCGGGTTTCTTCGGTCAGCTTCAGCAGCAGGCAGAGTACGTCGCTGTTTTCGAACAGCGCCTCCTTGCTCGGCGCCGTCTCGATGCCGTCGGCGCGCGCGCGTTCCAGCGTGGATTCCCGGCCCCAGGCCGTGACGGACATGCCGAAGGCCTTGCCGTAGTTCGCGACCAGCTTGCCGATCTTGCCGTAGCCGAACAGGCCCAGCCTGCGGCCGTGGAGACGGCGTCCCAGTCCGAAATTGGGAGGCATGGAGGAGGCCTTCATGCCCGATTGCTGCCATGCGCCATGCTTGAGGTGCGCGGCGTATTGAGGAATGCGCCGCATCGCGGCCATAATGAGCGCCCATGTCAACTCGGCCGGCGCGATCGGCGAGCCGACTCCCTGGGCGACGGCGATCCCGCGCTCCGTACAGGCGGCCACGTCGATGTGCGACCCGACCCGGCCCGTCTGCGAGATGAGCTTCAAGTTGGGGAGCTTGTCGAGCAGCGCCCGGGTAATCGGCGTGCGTTCGCGGATCAACACCAGCGCTTCCGTGTCTCGCAGCCGAACGGCCAATTGGCCTAATCCCTTGACCGTATTGTTATAAACCTTGACTTCGTGGCCTTCTAACAAATTGAAGCAATCGAGCTTGCGTACTGCGTCTTGGTAGTCGTCGAGAATCGTGATGCGCATGGGCTTTCCTTCGATCAGACGCGATCGTAGTCCAGTTGGTCTCGAATGCGTGAGCAGCCAACGGTAACCATCCCTTTCGAGCCGGAAATGCTTGGAAGGAGGTGCCGGGGTATATTAAGTTAACCGATCCGTCTCTATCGCAGCCGGATCTTTATTTTTCATAACTACTAGCAGGCGCTTCGAAAAGCGTCGAGGAGAATGTCACCCATGAACGCCGTGGCCAAAACAGCGGGATCTCAACATAATCTTGCGACGCTCAATGCACCCGAGTGGGTCCGTCATGAGCGCCTCAAAGCTTGGGTGGCCGAGATTGCCGCGCTGACGCAGCCCGACCGCATCGAATGGTGCGACGGCTCGCAGGAGGAGTACGACCGGCTCTGCGAACAAATGGTGCAAGCCGGCACGCTACGCCGGCTCAATCCCGCCAAACGCCCCAATTCGTACCTTGCGTGGTCTGATCCTTCCGACGTGGCGCGCGTCGAAGACCGGACCTTCATCTGCTCGGAACGCAAGGAAGACGCCGGTCCGACGAACAACTGGGTCGATCCCAAAGAGATGCGGGCCACGCTCAACGGCCTGTTCCAGGGGTGCATGCGCGGCCGCACGATGTACGTCATCCCGTTCTCGATGGGGCCGCTCGGGTCGCCCATCGCGCAGCTTGGCGTCGAGCTCAGCGATTCCCCCTACGTCGTTTGCAACATGCGCATCATGACGCGCATGGGCCGGAAGGTTTACGACGTCATGGGCACCGACGGTGAATTCGTGCCCTGCGTGCATTCGGTGGGCAAGCCGCTCGCGGATGGAGAGGCCGACGTTCCCTGGCCTTGCAATGAGACCAAGTACATCGTGCACTACCCCGAAACGCGCGAAATCTGGTCCTTTGGTTCGGGCTACGGCGGCAACGCGCTATTGGGCAAGAAGTGCCTGGCGCTGCGCATCGCCTCGAAAATGGGCCGCGACCAGGGCTGGCTGGCCGAGCACATGCTGATCCTGGGCGTGACGTCGCCCGAAGGCAAGAAGATGCACGTTGCCGCGGCCTTCCCCTCTGCGTGCGGCAAGACCAACTTCGCGATGCTCATTCCGCCGGCTTCCATGCCGGGCTGGAAGGTCTCGACCATCGGCGATGACATCGCGTGGATCAAGCCCGGCCCCGACGGCAAGCTGCGCGCCATCAATCCCGAAGCAGGCTATTTCGGCGTTGCGCCCGGCACCAACGAGAAGACCAACTACAACTGCATGGCCACCTTGCGCGAGAACGTGATCTTCACCAATGTCGCGCTCACCGACGACGGCGACGTGTGGTGGGAAGGCATGAGTGAGCCGCCTGCGCACTGCATCGACTGGCAAGGCCAGGACTGGACGCCCGAGATCGGCAAGGCCACCGGCCGCAAGGCAGCGCATCCGAATGCCCGCTTCACCGTCGCCGCGGACCAGAACCCGGCCATCGATCCGGATTGGGACAACCCCGCTGGCGTGACCATCGACGCCTTCGTGTTCGGCGGCCGTCGCTCGACCACCGTCCCGCTCGTCACCGAAGCACGCAACTGGGTCGAAGGCGTGTACATGGCGGCGACCATGGGTTCGGAAACGACCGCCGCCGCCACCGGCAAGCAAGGCGTCGTCCGGCGCGATCCGTTCGCCATGTTGCCCTTCTGCGGCTACAACATGAGCGAGTACTTCAATCATTGGCTCGAGCTGGGCGCCAAGTTGCAGGCGGCCGGTGTGGTACTGCCGCGCATCTTCTGCGTGAACTGGTTCCGCACCGACGAAAACGGCAAGTTCGTCTGGCCGGGGTTCGGCGAGAACATGCGTGTGCTCAAGTGGATGCTCGAGCGCATCGAGGGCAAGGCGCAGGGCGTGGATCACGTGTTCGGCGTGTCGCCTTCGTATGAAGACCTGACTTGGGACGGCCTCGACTTCAGCCGCGAGCAATTCCACAAGATCACCGCCATCGACAAGGAGGCGTGGCAGGAGGAGTTCCGGCTGCACGATGAACTCTTCGATCTGCTCAAGCACGGCCTGCCTGCGCAGCTGCTGGAGGTGCGGAAGAAGCTTGCGGAGCGCTTGCACGCCTGAGGACGCCTTTCGCTCCGTTCCTGCCCGGGCCCGCGTCGAGACGCGGGCTTTTTTCATCGGGCGCGGAGCTCGAGCGCCCGGGCATCCCTGTTGCTCCCCCTTTCGAAGCGACGGCCCTGGTTACAGCGTACCGGGCCACCATAATCATTCATGGCTGAACCCATACCGGGGTTTGGGCCGTTCGTTTTCAAGGAGACGATTATCGCTTGGGAGAATCGCATGCAACTCATGCAGGGGGCACGAAACGCGATATTGCTGATGGCTCTGGCCGTTGCTGGTGCGATGCCGGTCCATGCCCGAAACATCATCGATACCGCCGCGACGGCGGGCACCTTTAGCTCATGGTTGAACGCAGTACGGGAGGCGGGTCTGGAACAGGCGTTGAAAGAGCAGGGACCCTACACCGTATTTGCTCCGTCGGACGAAGCTTTCGCCAAATTGCCTGCCGCGCAGCGCGATGCCTTGAAGGACAAGGAAACCCTGGTGAAAGTCGTCAAGCTGCACATGGCGGCCGGGAAAATCCTGCTCAAGGAAGCAAAAGAAGGGACGCAAATCAAGACGGAAGCGGGCGAGACCCTCACTATCCATAGAAAGAACCGGGCAGTGCTGCTTAATGAGGCGGAAGTGCTGGAGCCCGACGTCGAAGTGGATAACGGCGTCATCAACGTCCTTGACTCAGTGCTGTTTCCCTAAGGGCAGCCATTAGGCGGCCTTGGCAACCGGGGATGAAGCACGCCCATATGCATGATAAAATCATGGAAATGGGGCGCCTGGTAGCGCTTGGGAT
>NZ_JADGHH010000228.1 GCF_019689535.1 Pigmentiphaga sp. | reverse complement strand
CTCTTATATCTTATATAAGACATAAGATATGGAATTCAAGCACTGGGGCGAGGTGCGGCGGAGGTCGCGCGCGAGGTGGTGCGGGGTGGCCGGGCGGCCTGCGATGAAGCGGGCATTCCGTTGGCGGGCGGTCATTCCATCGATGCCCCGGAACCCATTTTCGGGCTGGCTGTCACCGGCGTGGTGGACCAGGGCCGGCTCAAGCGCAACGATACGGCCACGCCGGGCTGCAAGCTTTACCTGACCAAGCCGCTGGGCATAGGTATCCTGACCACGGCGGAGAAGCGAGCCCGGCTGCGTCCTGAGGACGCCAACCTGGCCCGGGACTGGATGTGCAAGCTGAACCGGGCGGGCAGCCGATTCGGCCGATTGGCCGCCGTGCAGGCGATGACCGATGTGACGGGCTTCGGCCTGCTGGGGCACCTGGTGGAAATGGCCGATGGCAGCGGCGTGAGCGCGCGCATCGAATATGACAAGGTGCCGCGCCTGCCGGGGGTCGAGCATTATCTTGCGCAGGGCTGCGTGCCGGGCGGGACGGCGCGCAATTTCGAGAGCTACGGCGCGCGGATCGCGCCGCTCTCACAGGAGCGGATCGACCTCTTGTGCGATCCCCAGACCAGCGGCGGATTGCTGGTCGCCGTCGCACCGGAAGGCGAACCGGCGTTCCTGGAAGTGGCTAGGGAGTCGGGCTTGGAGCTCGAGCCCATCGGCGAGCTCATCGACCGCGGGCCTTACGCGGTGGAAGTGGTCTGATGCGCGGCGAGATCGACGATTACCGTTCGCTTTTCCTGCGCGGCGTGCCCATGATCGATACGCGCGCGCCCGTCGAGTTCGCCAAGGGCGCTTTTCCCGGGGCCGTCAACTTGCCGCTCATGAGCGATGCCGAACGGGAGCAGGTCGGCACCTGCTATAAGCAGAAAGGGCAGGAGGCCGCCATTGCGCTCGGGCACCGATTGGTCCAGGGGGCGATCAAGGCGCAGCGCATCGAAGCCTGGGCGTCCTTTGCGCGCGCCCATTCCGACGGCTGCCTCTATTGTTTCCGGGGCGGGTTGCGGTCGCAAATCGCGCAACAGTGGCTCAGGGAAGAGGCCGGCATCGAATACCCGCGCGTCGTCGGCGGCTACAAGGCCATGCGCGCCTTCCTGCTCCAGGCCATCGAGGATGCGGCGCATCAATGCGGGTTCCTCGTGCTAGGCGGCATGACGGGCACGGGCAAGACGGAACTGGTGAGGCAGGTGGAAAACGGCCTGGACCTCGAGGCTTACGCGAATCACCGCGGTTCCAGTTTCGGCAAGCGAGCCACCGCCCAGCCGCCCCAGATCGGGTTCGAAAACAGCCTGGCCATCGACTTGCTGAAAAAGCGCGACGCGGGCACGGCGTGCCTGGTCGTGGAGGACGAGAGTCACGCCATCGGCAGTTGCAGTATTCCGTTTGCGCTCTACCAGCGCATGCAATCCCAGCCGCTGGTTTGGCTCGAAGACGCCCTCGAGAGCCGCGTGGAGCGCATCCTGAAAGACTATGTGGTCGACCTGCGTGCCGAGTTTGCGGCCGTGCACGGAGAAGAGGAGGGCGAGCGGCGCTTCGGCGAACGCCTGCGCGGCAGCCTCGACAACATCGCGAGACGCTTGGGCGGCGACCGCCATAGGCGAGTGGCCGCGCTCATGGATGCGGCGCTGGCCGAGCAGGCGCGCAGTGGAAGCGTCGAATTCCATCGGGATTGGATACGGGCGCTGCTGCTCGAGTATTACGATCCCATGTACGACTATCAGCGCAGGCTCAAGGGTTCGCGGATCGTGTTTGCGGGCGACAGGCGGGCGGTGCTTGAGTATCTTCGCGCGCAGTCCTCGGCGTAACAGGGTGCAGCCGGGCTCTCCGGACCGAGGGAGGATGCGGGCGGGATATCCCGGCAGCCGCCATGCGTTTGGCGGCGAGTATCTCGAGCTGGCGCCGTTCGAGCGGATCCGCTACACCGATCGCTTCGATGACCCCGGGCTGCCGGGGCAGATGGAGGTCACCGTGTCGCTGCGGCAGGTGACCTGCGGCACCGACCTGGACGTCGTGCAAGCCGGCATCCCCGAGGCCATCCCGGTGGAGATGTGTTACCTCGGCTGGCAGGAATCGCTCGCCCAATTGGCCAAGCTGGTCGAACCCGATATCCCCGACTGACGCGTCGCAAGGGAGAACGTCATGCTCAGCAAGAACACCGTTTGCATCTGGTATGAGCGGGAAGCCCTGGAGGCGGCGCGGTTTTATGCCCGCACTTTTCCTGGCAGCGAAGTGGGCGAAGTGATGTACGCGCCCGGCGACTACCCGGCCGGCAAGGCCGGAGACATCCTGACAGTATCGTTCACCGTGCTGGGCATTCCGTGCATGGGCTTGAACGGCGGTCCAGGTGTTCCGCAGACCGAGGCATTTTCCTTTCATGTCTCGACCGAGGACCAGGAGGAAACCGACCGCCTCTGGGACGCCATCGTGGGCAACGGCGGGCGGATCGTGCAGCGGCCAAGCGCGTCTTTGAAGCGATGCTGCAGATGAAAAAGATCGACGTTGCGGCGATCGAGGCCGCGCGCAGCGGCTAAGGGCGCGGCTGCCCGCCCCGCGGTGGTAGGCGGGGCCGCTCGCGCTGGCGAGATTAGTCTTCCCGCCGCAGGTGGGGGAAAAGAATGACGTCGCGGATGCTGGGGCTGTCGGTCAGCAGCATCACCAGCCGGTCTATGCCTATTCCGCAGCCTGCGGTCGGCGGCATGCCGTATTCCAGGGCCCGGATGTAGTCGGCATCGTAGTACATCGCTTCCTCGTCGCCGGCGTCCTTGGCCTCGACCTGCTTGCGGAAGCGTTCGGCCTGGTCTTCCGGGTCGTTCAGCTCCGAGAAGCCGTTGGCGATCTCGCGCCCAACGATGAATAGTTCGAAACGCTCGGTAATGCCTGGACGCGTGTCGGAGGCGCGGGCGAGCGGCGAGACCTCCACCGGATAATCGATGATGTACGTCGGCTGCCACAGTTTGGCTTCGGCGGTTTCCTCGAACAACGCCAGTTGGAGCGCGCCCAGGCCCGCCCGGGCCAGCTGCGGACCGTTCACGTCCGCGCCCAGCCGCTTGAGTTCCGAGCGCAGGAAGGTCTCGTCGTTCAACTGCTCGTCGGTGTAGCCGGGGTCGGCATATTTGTGGATGGCTTCGACGATGGTCAGCCGGTCGAACGGCCGCGACAGGTCCACTTCCCGTCCCTGGTAGGTGAGCTTGGCACTGCCCGTGGCATCGATGGCAGCCTGCCGGATCAGGTTTTCGGTGAAGTCCATCAGCCAGCGGTAGTCGGCATACGCTGCGTAGAACTCCATCATCGTGAATTCCGGGTTGTGCCGCGGGCTGACGCCTTCGTTGCGGAAGTTCCGGTTCAGCTCGAACACGCGTTCGAAACCGCCCACGATCAGGCGCTTGAGATAGAGCTCGGGGGCGATGCGCAGGTACATGGGCATGTCCAGCGCATTGTGATGGGTCGTGAACGGCTTGGCTGCCGCGCCGCCCGGGATGACGTGCAGCATGGGCGTTTCCACTTCCAGGAAGCCGGCCTCGGTCATGTGGCGGCGTATCGAGGCCAGGGTGCGGCTGCGCGCGACGAACGTGTTGCGCGTCGATTCGGTCATGATGAGATCGACGTAGCGCTGCCGGTAGCGCAGCTCCTGGTCGGCGATGCCGTGGAACTTGTCCGGCAGCGGGCGCAGCGACTTCGTCAACAGGCGCACTTCCGTGGCCTGGACCGACAACTCGCCTTTGTTGGTCTTGAAGACCTTGCCGCGCACCCCGAGGATGTCCCCGATATCCCAGTGCTTGAAGGCGTTGTACACGGCTTCGCCGACCAATTCCTTGCTCAGGTAGATCTGGATGCGGCCAGTGGCGTCCTGCAGCGTGGCGAAGCTCGCCTTGCCCATGACGCGCTTGAGCATCATGCGGCCGGCCACGCTGGCCTGGACGTCGGCTGCGTCGAGGGCCTCCTTGTCCTGCGCGTCGTAGAGCTCGTGGAGCTTGGCGGCGCGGTCGGCGGGAACGAAATCATTGGGAAAAGCCGGCCCCGCTTCGCGCAGGCGGGCGAGCTTGGTGCGTCGTTCGGCAATGATCTGGTTGTCGTCTTGCGCGGGTTCGTTGGCGTTGGGCCGGTTGTCGGTCATGATGGCTAGGGAATCAGTAGTGTCGAATGTCGTCGATTTCGTTTTCGCCGAAATCGTCGCGTTCCAGGTAGTGGAGGATGCGGGCGGCCGTCGTGGCGGGCGCAGCAAGCCGGCCGGTGCTGTGCAAGGCCTTGAAGTCCTCGACGGCGGGAAATGCGTCGGGCAGGGTGGCGCGTATGCGCTCTTGCATGGGGGTATCGATCACGCCGGGCGCGAGCGAGGCGATGCGTAGCCCCGTGGCCTGCTGCTCGAGTTTGACGGTGCGCGTGTACATGTCCAGCGCGGCCTTGGTGGCGCAATAGACGCTCCAGCCTGGCATGGGCCGCCGGCCTGCGCCGGAAGAAATGTTCAGCACGCGGCGGTCGGCGCTCGCGGGCACGGCGGCCAGGAACGCGCCGGTAAGCAGCATGGCGGCCGCCACGTTCAAGTGGAGCGCGTGGGCCACGGCAGCCGCGTCCAGCGCAGTGGCCTGGGCAATGGGCTCTACGGTGGCAGCGTTGTTGATGAGCCGGTAGCGGCGGGCGTCGCGCGGCAGCCCGGCGAAGATGTCCTGGGCGACGGCTTGCGCCTGCGCCGGGTCCGAGAGGTCGACCGCATGGTGTACGTGGACGCACCCGTGCTCGCGCGCGTGATCGGCCACGAGCAGGGGTTCGCTGCGGGACAGCGTGACCAGCAGCGTGCCGGGCCGGCACGCTGCCATCGCCAGCGCGGCCCCAAGGCCGCGCGAGGCACCGCTTAGTATCACGAAGGCGTCGGGCATGTGGGTCCCCGGGCGGCGCGAGACGGCGGGG
>NZ_JADGHH010000035.1 GCF_019689535.1 Pigmentiphaga sp. | reverse complement strand
CATTCAAGGCGCCCGCCTCCCCTGCGTCCAGCACGACGCCCCTCCCGTTCACCGCATCCAGGGCTGCGAGCAGCGGCGCCATGTCGGACGGATTCGCCGAAACTTTAGCGGTATTTTTTTTCGTTTCCCCGCCCTTCCTGCCTAAAGTTTCGCTTCCCCTCCCCCGTTAACTGCCTCAACGCGGCCGCGCTTGCATGACGCAAGCGAGCGCCGGCGATGCGGCACCACCGTCCCCGTCCGCCGGCCAGGCCAAGAGGCAATTGCGGAAGGACCTCCGGCCGCAGATGCATTTGGCGGGCCCCGGCCCGGAACCTAGGAATGACTCACCCTCAGGGAGCTCAGTCATGGCACAAGTCATCAACACCAACATTGCTTCGCTCAACGCGCAGCGCAACCTGACCAGCTCGCAGAACGCGGTCAACACCGCACTGCAGCGCCTCTCCACCGGCCTGCGCATCAACAGCGCCAAGGACGACGCGGCCGGCCTCGCCATCTCCGAGCGCATGACCACCCAGATCAACGGCCTGAACCAGGCCATGCGCAACGCCAACGACGGCATCTCGTTGGCGCAGACGGCCGAAGGCGCGCTCTCGCAGATCGGCAACAACCTGCAGCGCATCCGCGAGCTGGCCGTGCAGTCGGCCAACGCCACGAACTCGGCCGAAGACCGCGCCGCCCTGCAAAAGGAAGTCGCGCAGCTGATCTCCGAAATCGACCGCGTTGCCAAGGACACGGAATTCAACGGCACTAAGCTGTTGGATGGCACGTTCACTGCCAAGCAGTTCCAGGTCGGCGCCAACAAAGGGCAAACCATCTCGATCGAGAATATCGCGAACGCCAGCGCATCCGCGCTAGGCAAGTTCAACGGCATCATCACGACCGTGGATCTCTCGGCCACCGCTGACGATACCGTGGCCTCTCAAACGTTCACCTTCGGCAGTGCAGGCTCCGTGACCGGCAACGTAGCCAACGACGCCAAGGCCCTGGCCGACATGCTGAACAGCGGCGGCATTGCCGGCCTGACCGCGAAGGCCAACGCCACGAAGGTTGCGGCTGCGGACCAGAGCACGGCCGTCGGCGCGGTCACCGCGGGTACCGTCTCGTTCGAATTGAACGGCTTGCAAATCAACGTTGCGGTTGGCGCGAATGCCACGGCCAACCGCGAGAACACCGTTGCGGCGATCAACGCCCAGTCTGCCGTCACCGGAGTGCGTGCAGTCGACACCGGCAACGGCGTCGCCCTTGAAGCTGCCGATGGGCGCAACATCACCATCGATAACTTTGCCGATGCAGGCACCGGAGCCACGCTCACCCATTTGGGGCTCGCGGCTGAAGACACGTATGGCGGAAAGCTGGACATTACGTACGTCGCCCCGACTGGAGTGACGGGTAATTTCTCCGCCACCGGCGCGCTCACCATCGCCGATACTGCCATCACACAAACCGGTACTGCACTGAGCGCCGTCGACATCTCTACGGCCGCAGGCGCCGAGAACGCGTTGACGGCCCTGGATGCAGCCTTGACGACGATCAACAACGCCCGCGCCGACCTCGGTGCCATCCAGAACCGCTTCAGCTCCGTCGTCTCCAGCCTGCAAACCACGTCCGAGAACCTCTCGGCCTCCCGCAGCCGCATCCTGGACGCCGACTTCGCCGCCGAGACCGCGGCGCTGACCCGCGCCCAGATCCTGCAGCAGGCCGGTACGGCAATGCTGGCCCAGGCCAACTCGCTGCCGAACAACGTCCTGACGCTGCTGCGCGGCTGATCGACGCCTCCCCAGGACGGCCGCCCGGCCGTCCGTCGGGCCCGCCTTGCCAAGGCGGGCTTTTTTTTCGCCGGCCGGCGCACGCCGCCCTCAAGTTCCGCCGCTTTCCCCCGATAACCCAGGCATAGTCATTGATTGCGCCGGCGCTTCGCCGCCTACGCCCCGGAGTCCTCATGAGCATTTCCGCCCTCGGCAACCCGGCAGATACCCGCCCCAGCATGGGCGCGGCGCTCTTGCCCGTCGCCCAGGTATCGCCGCGCGGCGCGGCCAAGGACGCTGATCCGACGCTGCCCGCCACCTCCCAGGTGCCAGACCTGGAATCCCTGCAGGCTGCCGTCGATCACTTCAACCAGTACATCCCGCTGGCCAGCCGCAACCTGACCTTCAGCATCGATGAAGACAGCGGCACCGTGGTCGTGAAGATCATCGACGGCGACACGCAAGACGTCATCCGCCAGATTCCCTCGGAAGAGGCCCTGGCCCTCGCCCGTTCGCTCGACAAACTGGAGGGCGTGCTGCTCAGCCGCAAGGCCTGAGCGGCGCCCCGTCGTTCCCTAGGAGTCCATCGTGGCAAGCGTAGGATCTGCCCTCGGCATCGGTTCAGGCCTCGACCTGACGACCCTGCTGTCCAACCTCATGGCGGCCGAATCGGTGCCGCTGGCCAAGCTGCAGACGCAGGAAGTCAGCATCCAGTCCAAGATTTCGGCCTACGGCCAGCTGCGCAGCGCCATTTCCTCGCTGCGCGACGCGGTCAAGGGACTGACGCCAGACAAGTTCAACGGCGCGGGCGCAGGCTCCTCGGCCTCGGACGTCGCAACCGCCACGGCGACGAACGCCGCCACCAAGGGTACGTACGCGCTCGAGGTCGTTTCGCTCGCCCAGGCCGAGAAAGCCGTAAGCGCCGGGCTGGAAAGCAGCACGGCGCAGGTGCAGGCCGGCGCCATCACCTTCACCTTCGGCAGCGTGGAAAACGGCGAATTCATTCCCGGCGAAGGCGAGGCCAAGACCGTCACCATCGAAGCCGGCAAGAACACCCTGGAAGGCGTGCGCGACGCCATCAACGCGGCCGAGGCCGGCGTCACCGCCACGATCATCCATGACGGCACGGGCGCCCGGCTCGTGCTGACGGCCAAGGAAACGGGCGCCGGGCATGCCTTCAGGATCACGACCCAGGGCGATGCCGGCAGCGACGGGCAGGCCCTTTCCTTCC
Source organism: Pigmentiphaga sp. (assembly GCF_019689535.1). Lineage (GTDB taxonomy): Bacteria > Pseudomonadota > Gammaproteobacteria > Burkholderiales > Burkholderiaceae_B > Pigmentiphaga. The sequence continues at coordinate 20,503 of NZ_JADGHH010000035.1, read as the reverse complement.
TCGATTACGATCCGGCCAGCGCGCCTGACTACAGCGCCGGCGGCGCGGCCCAGATGAGCCGGCTGCAGCACGCGGCCGACGCGGAATTCAAGATCGACGGCATCGTGATGACGAGCGCGCGCAACAGCGTCAGCACGGCGCTCGAAGGCGTCACGCTCACCCTGGCCAAGGAGGGCACCACCACCATCACGGTCAAGGACGACGCCTCCAAGGCCCGCAGCGCGCTGCAGTCCATGGTGGACGCCTATAACAAGCTGCTCTCCACGGTGAATGCGCTGGCCGTCAACACGCCGGGCGCCTCCAAGGGCGAGTCCGGCACTGCCGGGCCTCTCGCCGCCGATAGCCTGACGCGCGACGTGATGACCCGCATCCGGAACGAGATCTTCAGCCCGGTGCAGGGCGCCACGGGCGCGTACACGTCCCTGGCGTCGCTGGGCGTGAGCTTCCAGTCCGACGGCACGCTCAAGCTCGATGCCACCCGCTTCGAGAAGGCCATGGCCACCGATGCTGGCGCCGTCGCCCGGCTGTTCGACGACGAAGCCTATGGCGAAGGGCGCAGCATCACCGCGCGCTTCCAGGCCCAACTCGATGCCATGGTCGAATCCGACGGCCTGATCGATTCGCGCCTGGACGGCCTGAATGCCTCGACCAAGTCGCTGCAGACCCAACAGGAACAGCTCAGCAAGCGGCTCGAGCAGATCGAAGCCCGGTACCGCGCGCAGTTCTCGGCGCTCGACACCCTGCTCGCGCAGATGAACAGCACGGCCAGCTACCTGACGCAGCAGCTCGAAGCGCTCAAGAACCTGCGTTCGTCATGAAGGATTAGGAGAAAGCCGTGTCTGGATTCGCAAGCTTCGGCGCCAGCGCCTATGTCAGCGTGGGCGTGGAAACCGGGGTCTCGACCTCGAGCCCGCACGCGCTCATACTGATGTTGTACGATGGCGCCCTCGCTGCACTGCGGCGCGCCCAGGGCTGCATCGAGTCCGGCGATGCCGTCGGCAAGGCGCAGGCCATGTCGCGCGCCACGCGCATCATCGACGAAGGCCTGCGTGCCAGCCTCGACCACAAGGCCGGCGGCGAGATCGCCGGCCAGCTCGACGCGCTGTACGATTACATGTTCCGACGCGCGCTGCAGGCCGGCATCGACAACGATGCCGCGGCCCTGGAAGAGATCGCCCGCTTGCTCGACGGCTTGCGCGAGGCCTGGGCATCCATCGAACCCAAGGCGCAGGCCGCTGCCTGAGCCCACACGGAGACTCCGAACATGGTCACTCCACCCGCGCCGCCCTGCTCCTCGGACGAATGTTCCGCCACGACCTGCTCCGCGCTGCGCCAAGCCTACATGGAACTGGCTGAGCTGAGCTCGGCCATGCTGGCGGCGGCACGGCGCGGGGATTGGGACGAAGTCGCGTCCTACGAAGCCGAGTGCGCGCGTCGCACGGACTACGTGCGGCAGCTGTCCACGCCCGGCACCGAGTCGCTGCCCAAGGCCGAGCGCGAGGGTTGCATTGCGCTGATCCAGCAGGTGCTGGCCGACGATGCCGCCATCCGCGACCTGGCCCAGCCTTGGATGAAGGAGCTGGAACAAATCCTGCGGCCGAACCGGCAGCGGCATTTCACGTACTCGCCCTTCCGTTGACCTGCGCGAGCATGTCGCCCGGCTCCCATCCCGCAGCTGCGCCGGCACACCGCCTCGCGCCCGATACGCCTCCCTTGCGGACGGCGGCGGGAGACCGGGTTGGTCGATAGCCGGCAAGTGCAAGCGATCACCGGCATCACGCCGGTGCAGAGCTGGGAGCATTACCGCGAGCAAGCGCGCGAAGCCATCCTGGCGCGGCTGCTCAACGTTTCCGGCGCGCGGCAGTCCGGCGGCAACCTGCCGCACGGCTTGGTGCGCGCCACCGTGCTCCAGGCCCACAGCGCCAGCGAGGCGCTGGTCGACATCGGCGGCAAGCCCTATCTCGTCAACACCCGCCAGCCCTTGCGCGTCGGCGCCAGCGTCATCCTGCGCCTGCTGGACGACGCTACCTTCCTGCAAGGAATAGACAAGGCCGGGCCGCGCGGCGCAGGCGAACGCGAAGCGCGCGGCGGCCGGGATGCGGGATCGAACGTTGCACCGGCCACGGGCAGCAAGGCCGACCGCCCCGGCACTGCCTCGGCCACGCGCGGCATCGCCCCCGTCCCGTTGCCGGCGCTGGCCGAGCTCAAGACCACGACCGGCGATGCACGCATCCAGTTGAGCGGCTCGGCCCGCCTGCTCTTCGCGCTGGTCAGCGAGGGCGGCGGCCTGCAGCGCGGCGTGCCGCTCGCCTCCTTGCACATCCCGGCCGGCACGCCACCCACCGCCGCGGCCCACCAGATGCAGCAGGCCGTCGAGCACTCGGGCCTGTTCTATGAGTCGCACCTGCAGGAATGGCGCGAAGGCCGGCGCTCGCTGGAAGCCTTGCGCGCCGAACCGCAGGCCGCGTTCTCGCCCGGCCCGCAACCCCGGCCCACGCTAGATGCAGCCGTCCCCGCGCCGGCGCCCCAGCCCGCGACGACGCCCGAACAGAACGCCGCCAAGGGCCTGCAGGCCGCCCTGGCGGCCATTCCGCCCGACGTGCGGCCGCTGGTCCAGGACCAGATCGCGCTGCTGGCGAGCGGCCGCCTGCTACTCGAAGGCGCGTGGGGCGAGCGCCCCTTCAAGCTCGAGATCGAACCCGACGCCGAAAGCCGCCACGACCCGGACCTGCCGCTCGCCTGGCGCGTGCGCGTTCAGGTGGAGACACCCCACCTGGGCAAGCTCGAGGTCGACGTGTCCCTGTCTGGCATCGATGCGCGCGTGACGATACGGCCCGACACCAAGTCCCTGCGCGGCCAGCGCCTGCGCGAGGTAGAGGCGCAGCTGACGGCGGGCGGGCTCGAGCTGCAGCAGGCGCTGGACAGCCAGGGGCTGCGCATGTCGGACCTGCGCATCGCTGCCACCTCCCGCTCCCCCGCACGCTCATGAGCACACCCGAAGACGCCACCCCTCGCCACGAAGAGGATCCCAAGCGCAGCCTCGCCGTCGCACTGCGCTATGAAAAGGAACGCAAGACGCCCGTGGTGGTGGCCAAGGGTAGCGGCTTGATCGCCGAGGAAATCCTCCGCCGCGCCAAGGAAGCGGGCGTGTTCGTCCATAGCTCGCGCGAACTGATCGACCTGCTGATGAAGGTGGACCTGGACGCCCGCATCCCGCCGTCGCTCTACGCGGCGGTGGCCGAAGTGCTGGCCTGGGTCTACAAGCAGGACGAAGCCGCCGCGCGGCGCATGAAACCGTCGGGAACGCCAGGTTGAGCGGGCGGCGTGCCGGCCGTGCGGAACCCGGTGCGACCGTAACTGGACGGCAGGCTGCCGGCGACGCTGCGCCAGGGGAGCGCGGCTCAGACCGGCATGTTCATGATTTCGTTATAGGCGGCGATGACGCGATTGCGTGCCTGCGCCAGCATCTGGAAGGACAGGCTGGCCTGGTTCATCGCGATCATGGTGGCTTCGAGGCCGACCTCGGGATCGCCCTGTTGGTAGGCCTTCTGCAAGGCCGTGGCTTCGCTCTGGGCACGGTGCACGCTCTGGATGGCGTCGACCAGCACATTGGAGAACGAACCCGTGGCCGGCGCCGCCGAACCGCCCGCCATGAGCGAGTCGGGCCTCGCCAGCATCTGCGCAGCGCGCGCCATGCCTGGCTGTTCCTGGGCCGCGGTGGCGGCCGGCACGAGGGGAATCCGGTCCATCTGCATATCCATGGTGGCTGACTGCCGGATGATAGCCCCGGCCGCCATTTCCCAGCCCGCGAAGTACCGGGGCAAATGCCGCCTATTCTCCCCTTGGCCGTGACACTCTCCACCAAATAATACAAGCCGGAGAATGGGCGGGCGCCCGCCAGGGCGGCCCGGCTTCTTTTTTGCATTCGAATCCGCTTCACTCAATGTCCGACGACACGCAGAACCCGCCCGCCGCCGAGGCGCCCCACAACAGGCTCCTGGAGGCGTATGGCAGATTGCCCACGCGCCATAGGCTGGCCCTGCTCGCGGGCATTCCAATGCTCGTCGCGATCGTCATCGCCGCGCTGCTGTGGAACCGCGCGCCCGAGTACCGCGTCCTCTTCAGCGGCCTTTCCGACCAAGACGGCGGCGCCATCATCGCCGCCCTGCAGCAGCAGAAAATCCCCTACCGCGTTGCCGACGGCGGCAGCGCCATCCTAGTGCCGCCAGACCAAGTGCACGAAGTGCGGCTGCGGCTGGCCTCGCAAGGCCTGCCGCGCGCGGGCAACGTCGGCTTCGAGCTGATGGACAACGGCCGGCTGGGCCTGACCCAGTTCCAGGAGCAGGTCAATTACCAGCGCGCGCTCGAAGGCGAGCTGGCGCGCTCCATTCAAAGCCTGGGCACGGTCAAGAGCGCCCGCGTCCACCTGGCCATCCCCAAGCCCAGCATCTTCGTGCGCGAACAGAATCGACCCTCCGCCTCGGTACTGGTGCAGATGCTGCCCGGCCGCGTGCTCGAACGCCACCAGGTGGCCGGCATCGTGCACCTGGTGTCTTCCTCGGTGCCCGACCTCGCGCCGGGCGCGGTCAGCGTGGTCGACCAGACCGGCACGCTGCTGTCGGCCAACGACGCCGACCCGAACGGACTGGATGCCACGCAGCTCGAATACCTGCGCACCCTGGAGCGGCAGTACACGCGTCGCATCGCCGAGCTGATCTCGCCCATCGTCGGCGCGCAGAACGTGCGCGCGCAGGTAGCGATCGACCTCGATTTCAGCCGCCAGGAGCAAACCGACGAAATCTACCGCCCGAACGGTGGCTCGCCGGACCAGGCCGCGATCCGCAGCCGCCAGAGCTCGGAGTCGCGCGAGCCGGCAACCGGCCTCGACGGCGGCGTGCCGGGCTCGCTCAGCAACACGCCGCCCGGCGTGGCCGTCGCCCCGACCACGGGCGGTGCACCCACCAACCCGCCAGCGCCGGGCGCGCCTCCGCAGTCGGCGCAACACCTCAAGCGCGCCGACACCACGAATTACGAGCTGGACAAGACCGTGCGCTACGTGCGCGAACCGGTAGGCCGCATCAAGCGCCTCTCGGCGGCCGTGGTGGTCAACCACCGCACCAGCGTGGTCAAGGGCGAGGCCGTCGCGACGCCCCTCAGCGAGGCGGAGCTGGCGCAAATCAAGGCCTTGGTAAGCGAAGCCGTGGGCTTCGATCCGCAGCGCCGCGACTCCATCTCCGTCATCAACATTCCCTTCAACGAGGCGGCCGGCGAGCCCGCCCCCGAACCGGCGTTCTGGCAACAGGCCGAATTCATCGACCTGACGCGCGACATCGGCGTGGCGCTGGTGCTGGCACTCGCGGTGCTCTACCTCATCATCGGCGTGATCCGCCCGGCCATCAAGCAGCTCACGGCGCCGGCCGAGCCGGCGGCCCCGGCCTTCGCGGGCCTCGACCCCGCCGCTGCCGGGCCGACCGCGCCGGCCGAGGACGACCAGCCCGAAGACCCGCTCGAGCGCGTGCGCCGCTTTGCGCGCGAGAACCCTCAGATCGTCGCCAACGTCATCCGCCAGTGGGTCAATGATGCACAAGCCTGATCGCCGCGGGAGCCCGGATGCAGCCGCCCCCTTCATACCGATCGCGAGCCGGCGCGCCTTCGCCGCGCGCATGCTGACATGACGAACGCAGTCACTATGGATACCGAAACAGGCGTCAACGACGGCGCCATCCTGCTCCTGAGCCTGGGCGAGGAAGAGGCGGCGGAGGTGCTCAAGTATTTGTCGCCGCGCGAAGTGCAGAAGCTGGGCACGGCCATGGCCGGCATGCAGGGCATCGCCCGCGAGGCCATGGACAAGGTGATCCAGCGCTTCGAGGAAGACATCAGCGCGCACACGGGCCTGGGCGCCGATGCCGACGCCTACCTGCGCAGCGTGCTGACCAAGGCCCTGGGTGCCGACAAGGCGGGCTTCCTGCTCGACCGCATCCTGCACACCGGCGACACCTCTGGCATCGAAAGCCTCAAGTGGATGGATCCGGCCAGCGTCGCTGACCTCATCCGGCACGAGCATCCGCAGATCATCGCCTCCATATTGGTCCACCTCGAAGCCGACCAGTCGGCTGCAGTGGTCAACCACCTGCCCGAGCGCGTGCGGGCCGACGTGCTGCTGCGGGTGGCGACGCTGGACGGCATCCAGCCCTCGGCCCTGCGCGAGCTGAACGACGTACTGCTCAAGATGCTCTCCGGCAATGAGCAGATCAAGCGCCGCAAGCTGGGCGGCATCAAGACCGCGGCGGAAATCCTGAACTACGTCGGCTCGACGTCGGAGCACCAGATTCTCTCCGTCGTCAAGCAGGTCGATGCGGACCTCGCCCAGCGCATCATCGACGAGATGTTCACGTTCGAGAACCTCATCGATGCCGACGACCGCGGCATGCAGCTGCTGCTGCGCGAAGTCACGCCCGAATCGCTCGTGCTTGCGCTCAAGGGCGCGAGCGCCGAGCTGCGTGCCAAGGTGTTCCGCTGCATGCCCTCGCGCGCCGCGCAGCAGTTGCGCGAAGACCTGGAGGCGCGCGGCCCCGTCAAGCTGTCCGAAGTCGAAGCCCAACAAAAAGAGATCCTCAAGATTGCACGTCGGCTGGCCGAGTCCGGCGACTTGGCGGTGAACGGCATTGGCGAGGATCAATATGTCTGAAACCATGGCGCCGCCCCGACGCATTCTCCGCGCAGAAGAGGCCCGCCACCTGCCGGTCTGGCGGCCGCAGCCCTTCCCCAGCGACTCGCTGCAGGCCGGTGCCCGGCGCCGCCCCCAGACCGCCGAGGAAAAGCTCGCCATCCAGCGCGCGCTGCTCGCCGCGCAGCAGGAAGCCGAGCGCCGCGAACGCGAAGCAGCAGCGGCTGCTGCGGCCGACGCCGCACGCGCAGCCGCTGCGCAGCCCGAGCCCGCCTCAGAGGCTCCCGTGCAGGCGCCCGCCGAGCCGCTGGCGCCTGCCGTAGACCCGGCCGAGATCGAGCGCATCAAGACCGCCGCCTTCGACGAAGGCTATGCAGCCGGTTACGACCACGGCACGGCCGCCGCCAGGAAAGAAGCCGACAGGCTGCAGGCCATCGCGCAGTCTGCGTCGGAGGTCTTCGCGCGCTTCGAGCACGAGCTCGCCCCGCGCCTCGTGACGCTGGCCGTGGATATCGCGCGCCAGGTGGTCAAGCACGAACTCTCGGTGGACAACACCGTGGTACTGGCCGTGGTGCGCGACGCCTTCAACCAGCTCGTGGGCGGCGAAACCGGCAAGCAGTTGCTGCTACACCCTTCGGACGTGCAGCTGGTGCGCGCCCATTTGGGCGAAGAGCTCGAGCTCGGACAATGGAAGATCCTCGAAGACGCTGGCATCGAGGCCGGCGGCTGCCGCGTCGTCACGCACCAGTCCGACATCGACGCCACCCTGCCCACCCGCTGGAAACGCACGCTCGCGGCCCTGGGCCAGGATGCGCCCTGGAGCGGTCACGATGCATGATCGGGCCGCCCGCCTCGCCAGGTTCCTCGACCGCTGCACTGCACGCGTGCGCACGGCCGCGCCCATCGCGGCGGCCGGCCGCCTGACCCGCGTGGCCGGGCTGGTCATGGAAGCCACGGGGCTGAAGCTGCCGGTCGGCAGCACCTGCCGGATCGTCCAGGGAGAAGAACGCGCCGTGGAGGCCGAAGTCGTCGGCTTCAACGGCGAGCGCCTGTTCCTCATGCCCTCCACCGAAATCCATGGACTGACGGCGGGCTCGCTCGTCATGCCGCTCGAGCTCAGGCGTCCCGCGCCGGCGTATCCCGCCAACGAAGACCTCGACGAGGGCGCACCCGAGGAGCTCACCAAGCACCTGCCCGTGGGCGACGCGCTGCTCGGGCGCGTGGTCGACGGCGCCGGCCGGCCGCTAGACCGCCTCGGCCCCATCGCCTCAGTCCAGCGCGCACCGCTTGCCGCGCGCCCGGTCAACCCCATCGAGCGCCAGCCCATCGAACGGCCGCTGGACGTGGGCGTGCGCGCCATCAACGCGATGCTCACCGTCGGGCGAGGGCAGCGCATGGGCCTGTTCGCCGGATCGGGCGTGGGAAAGAGCGTGCTGCTCGGCATGATGGCCCGCTATACCGAAGCCGACGTGACCGTGGTGGGGCTGATCGGCGAACGCGGGCGCGAGGTCAAGGAATTCATCGACCAGATCCTGGGCCCAGAGGGCCTGGCACGCTCCGTGGTGGTTGCCGCGCCGGCCGACGCCGCACCGCTGATGCGGCTGCAAGGCGCGGCCTACGCCACGGTGCTGGCCGAACATTTCCGGGACCAGGGCAAGAACGTGCTGCTGATCATGGACTCGCTCACCCGCTATGCCATGGCGCAGCGGGAGATCGCGCTTGCCATCGGGGAGCCGCCGGCCACCAAGGGGTATCCGCCCTCCGTGTTCGCCAAGCTGCCGGCGCTGGTGGAACGCGCCGGCAACGGCACGCACGGATCGGGATCCATCACGGCCTTCTACACCGTCCTCACCGAGGGCGACGACCAGCAAGACCCGATCGCCGATTCGGCCCGCGCCATCCTGGACGGCCACATCGTGCTCAACCGCGCGCTGGCCGACACCGGCCATTACCCGGCCATCGACGTGGAACAGTCGATCTCGCGCGCCATGCACAACATCGTCAGCGCGGAGCAGCAGCGCCACGCGCGCACGCTCAAGAAACTCTTCTCGCGCTACCAGCGCTCGCGCGACCTCATCCAGGTCGGTGCCTACGTTCCCGGCACCGACCCAGAACTCGACCAGGCCATCGCTGCGTACGACAGCATCAGCCGCTTCCTGCAGCAGGACATGCAGGCGCGCGCCACGTTCGCCGAAAGCCTGACCCTGATGACCGCCATCGCCGAACAATTCGGCGGCGGCGCCTGACCCGCCCCAGGGGCCCGACATGACGTCACCGACCACTCTCTCTACGCTGATCGAACTGGCCGAAGCCCGCAAGAACCGCGCCGCCCAGGAGTTCGCCCAAGCTGCCGCGGCGCACTCCCGCGCCCGCGAGCGCCTGGTGTTGATCGAAAACTACCGGGCCGATTATGAGTCGCGCATGCGCAACCAGGCGGGCATAGGCCTGGATGGAACACTGGTCGGCAACTATGCGCGCTTCATCCAGCAACTGACCGACGCGGTCGAGCAGCAGGCGCGCGAAGTCGCGCGCTGCGCCGAGCACATGAACGCCGCCCGCGCAGCTTTCTTCGAAGAAGAGCGCAAGTGCAAGTCCCTGGAAATCCTCGCCCAGCGCGAAGCACAGCGCCAGCAGGCGACGGAAGCCAAGCGCATACAGAAGCAGATCGACGAATTCGCCAACCGCCGCAGTTTCGGCTCGCCCACGGGATACGCCCTATGAACGCCCTGCCCGTCGCCACCTCGGCCCTGCCCGTCGCCACCTCGGCCCTGCCGGTCGCCCTGCCTTCGCCCGCCCCGGCCTCCGCGCGCGGCGAAGAGCATTTCAGCCGCCAGCTCGAAGCGGCCGAAGCGTCGCTGGAACGCCCCTTGGGCGACGGCGCGATGCATCCCGGCGCGCCCGCTGCGGGCGACGCGGGCGAAACCGAGGCCGCGGAAGAGATCGCCCTCGTGGCACAGAATCCGGGGCCGGGCCTGCCCTGGCCCACGCCGTGGGCGGCCTACGTCAACCCGCCCGCGGCGCCGGTCGCCCCACCCAGGCCCGGCACGGCCTTGCCTCCCGACGAGGCCGGCCCCGGGCTTGCCGTCGATGCGGCCGCGGACGCCATGCAGGCCACCGCGGGCGGCAAGGCACCACAGGCCGAAGCCGGACCTGCCCAGCCCGGTGCCGCTGCGGGCGTCGCCATGAGACCGTCCCGGCTTGTCTTGCCCGCGGCGGCCGACGATGCGCCCGGCCCCGGCATGGCACGCGCCGAGGCGGGCGCGGGGGCCTCCGGCCGAGCGACGCCGGCTGCCGCCCCGGTCCTGCCTGCGCAAGAGGGGGTGCCCGCCCCGGCCGCGCCCAAGGCAGAGGTGCTGCAGGAAACGGCCACGGTGCCTGTAGCGGGCAACACCCACCCGTCCGCGCAGCACGTTGCGCCGCGGGGCGAGGCACCGACGGTGCCGGGTGCGCCGGCACCGCTGCACCCCGGCGCACTGCAGGAGCGCATCGACACCGCGCTGCGCTGGATGGCCGGGGGCGGCCTACAAACCGCGCAGCTGCGCGTCGATCCCGAAGCGCTCGGCCCCATCACCATCCATCTGCGGCTGGACGGAGACGTGGCCAACGTCGTGTTCGGCAGCAATCACGAATCGACCCGCCAGGCGCTGGAGAATTCGATCGCTGGCCTAAAAGAGGCGCTGGCCGCGGGCGGCCTGAGCCTGGGCCAGGCGTCGGTGGGCAGCGAGCGGCAGAGCGGCTTCATGGCAGCGCAACAGTTCGGCGAGCGCGGCGCGGATGCGCGAGCGTCCCATGACACCTCGGCCACAGAGGCGCACGAAACATCCGCTTCCGGCGCGCCACCGGCCGGCCCGGCGCGCAGCGTGCATATCGCGTCGACAAACCGCATGGTGGATCTCTACGCGTAGGCCCATGCGGCCAGGGGCGGGGGCCCGCCGCGATTTCGTGCCCGGACCGAAGCGCCAGCGCCACGTCCATCCATTAAACGCGCGATTTCCCCTGCTGTTCCACGGATAGCCGTTTTTTCTTTTCTAGATAATCCAGCTTGGGGCAGCCTGCTGCCCTTCACCCAGACATCCGGAGATGTAGTTCATGGCCGAGGCCGTCGCCCCTGTCAAACGCACCAGAACCTGGCCCTTCGTGCTGGCAGGACTCATTCTGCTGATCGTCATCGCGAGCATGGTCGCGGTGCTGCTGATCCACAACAAGCAGCTGGCCGATTTCGAAACCTACGCCTACGCGGGCCCGCGTCCGGCCGCCCAGGATCCAACCATCGAGCGGGCCGTGGCATCGTCGAATCCATCCAAGCACGTGTTCGTGCCGCTGGAAATGTTCACGGCCAACCTGAACGAGCGCGACCACGACCGCTTCGCGCAGGTCGGCGTCATCATCGAAGTGGGCGATGCCAAGGCGGGCGCCGCGCTCTCGGCCGTCGTCCCGCCCGTGCGCAGCGAGATCCTGATGCTGCTCACGTCCAAGGGCGCGGCCGAGCTGCTCACGCTCAAAGGCAAGCAGGCGCTGGCAGCCCAGATCGTGGACATCGCCCGCAAGTACATCGCACCGGAGTTCCGCAACAGCGTCTACGCTGCGCATTTCTCCAACTTCGTGATCCAGTAACCGCATCGCGCCGTGATGCCGATGACGCCTATTTCCGACGCCGCCCGGAGCGCCCACGATGGCCGGTGAGTTTCTATCGCAAGACGAAGTCGATGCGCTGCTGCGGGGCGTGACGGGCGAGCCGGACGATCTGCCGCAGGAAGAAGAGCCTGCGGGCGGCATACGCCCCTACAACCTCGCCAAGCAGGAGCGCATCGTCCGCGGCCGCATGCCGTCGCTGGAAATCATCCACGACCGCTTCGGGCGCCTGCTGCGCGTAGGGCTGTTCAATTTCCTGCGCCGCAATCCCGAGGTCTCCGTGGGGCCGGTGCGCCTGGTCAAGTACAGCGAGTTCCTGCGCAACATCGTCGTCCCGACCAACCTGAACATCGTCTCGCTCAAGCCCTTGCGGGGCAATGCGCTCTTCATCTTCGAACCGCGCCTGGTGTTTTCGGTCATCGACAACCTGTTCGGCGGAGACGGACGTTTCCACACGCGCGTCGAAGGGCGCGACTTCACGCCCACCGAGCAGCGCATCATCCAGCGCATGCTGGCCGTGGTGCTCGACGAGTATGCCCGGGCCTGGGCCGCGGTCCATCCCATGCATTTCGAGTACCAGCGGGCCGAAATGCACACGCAGTTCGCCAATATCGCCACGCCGTCCGAGATCGTCGTTTGTTCCACGTTCTCCATCGAGTTCGGCAACTCGGGCGGCGACCTGCACATCTGTTTTCCGTACGCATCGGTGGAACCGATCCGCGATGCGCTGTACAGCCCCGTCCAAGGCGACCAGATGGAGCCGGACAAGCGCTGGCTGCGCATGCTGTCCAAGCAGATCCAGCTGGCCGACGTCGAGATGGTGGTCAACCTGGCGCAGACCGAGCTGACGCTGCGCGACATCCTGAACATGCAGAAAGGGGACGTGATCCCGATCGACATCGCCCCCACGCTACCGGCCTATGTAGACGGCATACCCATCTTCGACTGCAAGATCGGCGTCAGCAACGGACAGTACGCGATCCGCATCGGCAAGGTGCTGGCCACCCTGCAATCGGAAAACAATCTAGGAGATGAACATGGAAGCGGATCCTGAACACATCCCCGAGCCGTCGTCCGCCAGTGTCGACGACGACTGGGCGGCTGCGCTGGCCGAGCAGTCCCAGGCCGGCGCGAGCGGCACGGTGCGGCCGGCGGATGAATTGTTCGAACAGTTCACCGACGCGGGCAGCTCGCCCAAGACGGTCAACGACATCGAAATCATCATGGACATCCCGGTCACCCTGACCGTGGAACTGGGACGCACCCGCATACCGATCAAGCAAATCCTGCAACTGGCGCAGGGGTCCGTGGTGGAGCTCGACGGCCTGGCCGGCGAGCCCATGGACGTGCTCGTCAACGGCTGCCTGATCGCCCAAGGCGAAGTGGTGGTCGTCAATGACAAGTTCGGCATCCGGCTGACGGACATCGTCACGCCTTCCGAACGGCTCCGCCGCCTCAACCGCTGATACGCCATGCCCTCTACCGGCTCCGCGCTGCAAACGCTGCTGGCCCTGGTCGCGGTCCTGGGGTTGATCCTCGCCTGCGCGTGGCTGCTGCGGCGCCTGCAGCGTCCGCACGCGGGCGCCGCTGCGCACCTGAAGCTGCGTGGCCAGCTCATGGTGGGCCCGCGCGAGCGCGTGGTCCTGATCGAAGTGGGCGACCAATGGATCGTGGCAGGCGTCTCCTCCGGTCACGTGCGTCCGCTTGCCGTCTTGCCGCGCGCCGACGAAGCCGCGCCGCCCGCCCCCAGCGCGGCGCCGCCCTCGGTGCCGGATTTCCGCGCCCTCCTCGCCCGCTTCGGCAAGCCATGACCCGCATTTCCGACTTCTGCTGGCTTTCGGCACATGCGCCTTGCGCGCGCCTGCTACGCACGCGGGCGTGCAGCCCGGCATGGATGCGCGCGCCGGCCGTGCTGGGCGCGCTTGCCCTGATGTGCCTGCTCGGCATGGCCGGCCCGGCCTTCGCGCAAGAGGCCGGCATTCCCGCCTTGACCAGCAGCCCTGCGCCCGGGGGCGGCACGACGTGGTCCTTGTCGCTGCAAACGCTGATCGTGCTGTCGGCGTTGAGCTTCTTGCCCGCCGTCCTGCTGATGATGACCGGCTTCACGCGCATCATCATCGTGCTGTCGTTGTTGCGCAGCGCGCTCGGCCTGCAGGGCTCGCCACCCAACATGGTGCTGATCGGCCTGGCGCTATTCACGACCTTCTTCATCATGACGCCCACGTTCGACCGCGTCTATGAAGAAGCCTACCTGCCCTTCGACCGCAAAGAGATCGATTTCCCCCAGGCCCTCGACCGGGCGCAGGCACCTCTGAAGGACTTCATGCTCAAGCAGACGCGCGAATCCGACCTGGCCCTCTTCATGCGCCTGGCCGATGCCAAGCCTGTCTCGGACGCCTCCGAGATTCCGCTGCGCATCGTGGTGCCGGCCTTCGTCACCAGTGAGCTCAAGACGGCCTTCCAGATCGGGTTCATGATCTTCCTGCCCTTTCTCGTCATCGACTTGGTGGTCTCCAGCGTGCTGATGTCCATGGGGATGATGATGCTGTCGCCCGTGCTGATCTCGCTGCCCTTCAAGCTGATGCTGTTCGTGCTCGCCGATGGCTGGAATTTGCTGATCGGCAGCCTGGTGGGAAGTTTCGGATGATGCGCCGCCCCGGGTGCGATGCCCACGCCCCATCCCCAGGAGATCCGTCTTGAACGACACCGCCGGAATTCTGACCTTGGCCCAGGAAGCGGTGCAAATCGCCATTTACCTCGCGGCGCCGCTCTTGCTGTCGGCGCTGGTGGTAGGCCTTGTCATCAGCGTGCTGCAGGCCGCCACCCAGATCAACGAGATGACGCTGTCATTCGTGCCCAAGCTGGTCGCGATCTTCGCGGCGGCCTTGATCGCCGGCCCTTGGATGCTGTCCATGATGACCGACTACATCCGCCGCCTGTTCGAAAACATCCCCTTCATGCTGGGCTAGCGCGCGCCCGGGCCAACCCGCATGATCAGTTTCACCGAAGCCGAGGTCCATGCCGCCATCGCCGCGCTGCTGTGGCCATTCGTGCGCACGCTGGCGCTCGTCCAGACGGCGCCTGTATTTGGTCATCGCGCCGTGCCGCAACGCGTGAAGATCGGCCTCGCCTTCCTCATCTCGCTGCTGGTCGCGCCCGCCACGCCCGCGGCGGCGGTGGACGCCTTCTCGGGCACGGGCATGCTGCTGCTCCTGCAGCAAATCATCGTCGGCGCCGCCATGGGGTTCGGCCTGCGAGCCGTGTTCGCGGCGTTCGAACTGGCGGGGGACCTGATCGGACTGCAGATGGGCTTGGGGTTCGCGTCCTTCCTGGATCCGCAGCGCGGCGCGCCCTCGCCCCTGCTGGCGACGTTCCTGATGATGGTGGCCATGCTGGCCTTCCTCGCCACGGACGGCCATTTGACGCTGCTGCTCACGCTCGGCGAGAGCTTCCGCATCATCCCGGTCACGCCCCATCCCCTCGACAACCTGGACTGGCTGCGCCTGGCGAACCTGGGCGCCATCGTGTTTGCCGGAGGCGTACAAATCGCGTTGCCCGTGCTGGCAGCGGTGCTGTCCATCAACATCGCGCTGGGCTTCGTCTCTCGCAGCGCGCCGCAGCTCAATATCTTCAACCTCGGGTTCGCCGTCACCCTGCTGGCGGGCCTGTTGCTGCTCGCGCTCACGCTCGGCGTGCTGGCAGGCCCGATGGAGCGCCTGGTCGGCATCGCCGTGCCCTATTTCAAGACCGCCGTCATCCGCTGACTGCGCCCAGCGCGCGTCACCAGTCGGGCGCGGCCGGGCGCTTGCGCATGCGGCTTAGGTGCGCGCCGATGCGGGGCCCCGGGAACACGAGGCTGATGCGCGTCCCGGCGAAATCGGGCCGGCTGCGCAAATCCCAATGCGCGCCATGGGCCTCTGCAATCTCTTTCACGATGGCCAGCCCCAGTCCGGAACCGCCCGCGATCGCATTCTTGGCCCGATAAAACGCGTCGAACACGCGCTTGCGGTCTTCCGGCGCGATCCCCGGGCCATCGTCTTCCACGATCAGGGTCGGGGGTGCATCGTTCACACGCAATACGATCTGCCCCGGGCCGCGGCCATGGTAGCGAATGGCATTGTCGATCAGATTGCCCAGCATCTGCTCCAGCAGCACGGCATCGCCGTCCACCCACACCGGTTCGTCCGGCGCGATCAGCACGATGTCGATCTGCGCCTGGCGCGCGGCCGGGATCCAGTAGGCGCCGCATTCGCGCGTGATCTCGGTCAGGTCCAGCCGCGTGAACGCATCGCGCGGACGCGCGCTGGCATCGATGCGCGCCAGCACCAGCAATTGCTCTCCCACCCGTATCATGCGGTTCGCGACGCCCTTGATGCGCTCGGCGCGCTGGCGCACGTCGTCCGGCAGCGGGCGCGAGAGCATCAGCTCGCATTCCAGCTTCAGCCCGCTCAGCGGCGTGCGCAGCTGGTGTGCCGCATGGCCGATGAAGCGGCGCTGCGCCGCCACGGCTTCGTCCAGCCGCGCCAGGAGCGAGTTGATCTTGGCGATCAGCGGTGTCAACTCGGCGGGGACGTCTTCGCCGGCGATGGGTTGCAGGTCATCGATGCTGCGACTCTCGATTTCGTCCGACAGCTTGCTCACCGACTCCAGGCCCGAGCGTACGGCCGTCACGATCACGAAGCCGAGCAAGGTGATCAGCAGCAACTGCCCGGCCACCAGTGCAGAGATGATCTCCTCAATGAAACGGGTGCGCGTGTTGAGCGTCTCGGCCATGGTGACTTCCACCAAGTAACCGTCGGCCGTGAAATGCAGCGCCGCCGCGCGCACGGGCAACCCCTCCACCACGGAATCGTAGAGCGTCGGCACCGCCCGGTCGATGGCGTCCGCCAGGGACAGCAGCGCCCCGGGCTCGGCCTCCGCACTCTCCCGCTCCTCGAAGCTCGGCGCGGCAGGCAATGCCGCGGTGCCGGCGATGACTGCGCCGTCGACGCTGATGCGGAAATACGTGCGCTCGTCCGGGTCTGGGGTCAGAAAGCGCGTGCTGTTCCAGGATGGGTCAAGTTGCGGTCCGTGGGGCGTCAGGACCACCTGGCGCGCCAGGGCCCGGGTGGTGTTGATCAGCGCGCGGTCGTGCGACTGGGTGTTGAGCTTGTGCGTCAGGGCAAAGGTGACGACGATGTCCACTGTTGCCAGCGCGAGCACCGCGGGCAAGAGCCGCACCAGCAAGTGCCAGGCCAGCGAACGCCGGTGCAGGGCAGGCTTGCGGACTGCGGGCTGGGCTTCAACGCGCTGCGGCATCGGGTTCGAGCAGGTATCCGAACCCGCGCACTGTCTGAATGCTCACGCCCGATTTCTCGAGGCGTTTGCGCAGGCGATAGATGTAGACCTCGACCGCATTTTCGCTGAAGTCCGCATCCCAGGCCGACAGCGAGTTGACGATCTGGCGTTTGGTCACGACCCGCCCGGCGCGCGCCATGAGCATCTCGAGCACGGACAGCTCGCGCACCGACAGGGCAATCCTTTCGCCATTGACGCGCAGCTCCCGGCCCACGGTGTCGAAACTCAGCGGACCGACCTCCATGACGGGGTTGGCGAGCCCGGTCCGGCGCCGGATCTGCGCCCGCACCCGGGCCGCCAGCTCTGGCAGCTCGAAAGGCTTGGTGACGTAGTCGTCCGCGCCCGCATCCAGGCCAGCCACCCGGTCTTCCAGGGCATCGCGCGCCGTCAGGATGAGTACCGGGACAGGATTTTCGTTCGCGCGCAGGCGGCGCAGGACGGTCAGGCCGTCTTCGCCGGGGAGGTTCAAATCGAGCAGTACGAGGTCGTAGGCTTGGCTGGCGAGCGCCGCCGAGCCACGCTCCCCGCTGGAAACGAGATCGACGGCATACCCCTGGTCGCCCAGGAACTCAGACAGCGCACCGCCGAGGGTGGCGTCGTCTTCGATGACCAATACACGCATGAGGGAAAAGCGCCGGCACGGGTGCGGCGCAATGAAGCGGAAAAATCGCTAGCGTAAACCCATGCGCGGGCGAATGCCAGCGAGGGCCCGCCAGCGTGCCGGCAGCCGCAGTGCGCCGCGGCCGGCGGCAGGGGACCGGGCCGGCCCCGGAACGGCCCTAACGGGCCGGGCTGGGAGCCGCCGCTTCGGGCGTGCTAACAAAACCGATGCGCTTTAGCCCGGCGCGCGACGCATCGGCCATGACCTGCGCCAAGACTTCATAGCGCGTGGCCTTGTCCGCGCGCAGGTGCAGCTCGGGCTGGGGTTCGTCCTTCGCGACGGTGGCAAAGCGCGCGGCCAGGTCCTCCAGGGCGATCGGTGAGTCGTTCCAGTAAACCTTGCCCTCGGCGTCGATCGCCAGGTCGATCTTGGCCGGATCGGCATCGACGGGGGAGGAAGTCGCCTGCGGCACATCGATGCGCACCGCATGCGAAAGCAGCGGCGCCGTAATGATGAAGATCACCAGCAGCACCAGCATCACGTCGATGAGCGGCACCATGTTGATCTCGGACTGCGGCGCCCCGCTGCCCGCGCCGCCGTTGAAACTGCCAAAAGCCATGGATGACTCCCTTTACCCGTGCACGGTCTCGGCGGCCTTGCCCTTGAGCGCACGCACGTTGCTGTCGGTCACGATCTGCTGGCCGGTGGTCAGGAACGCGAACAAGTCGTGGGCGAACGCATCCAGGCGGGCCAGCAGCACGCGATTGCTGCGCGTGAAGAAGTTGTAGGCCAGCACCGCGGGAATGGCCACCGCCAGGCCCAGGCCGGTCATGATCAGCGCTTCGCCCACGGGGCCCGCGATCCGGTCGATCGTGGCGCTGCCGCCCTGGCCGATGGCCACCAGCGCGTGATAGACGCCCCAGACCGTGCCAAACAGGCCGACGAACGGCGCGGTCGATCCGACCGATGCGAGCAGGGTCAGGCCGTTCTCGAGCTTGGCCGTTTCCTCGTCGATGACCTTGCGCATGGTGCGCGTGACGAAATCTGCCTGCGAACCCGCCTCCTCGAGCTTGGCGGCGCCGAACTTGGCGTGATGCTGGCGGGCATAGATTGCGTGGCTGGTCAGGTGCGAGAACGGATCGTTCGCCCCGTGCGTCGTGATTTCGCGATCCACGGCCTCGAGCGAAGTCGCGTTCCAGAAATGCTCGAGGAACTTTTCGCCGCGTCGCCGCGAGCGCATGTTCGAAACGGCCTTGACGATGATCAGGTACCAAGTCGCGAGGGACATCAGCACCAGAATGATGAACAGCGCCTTGCCCAGGCCATCGGTCTGGGAGATGAAGTGCGCAAAGCCCAGGCTAGGGGTCTCGGTCATGTCAGTTCCTGAGTGTGAAATCGAACGGCACGATGGCGATGGCAGCCATCGCTACGCCATTCTCCGTATAGGGTTTAAAACGTCCACGCTTGGCGGCCTCCAGCGCGGCATCGTCCAGCCGGCGAAAGCCCGAGGATTTCTCCAGCGTGGCCTGATCCACCAGGCCGCGCGCATTGATCAGCAGGCGCACCAGCACCTTGCCTTCCTCGCCCAGGCGGCGGGACGCGCGCGGATACTCCGGCATCGGCGGTGGCCCGAGGTACTCGATGCGGCCGACGAGCTTGGGTTCGTTGGAAACCGGCGCCTGCGGCGACGCCGAGCGGTCGGAAGCCTCTGGCTTGCCGGAAGGCGGCTCGGAGGAAGCCACCGGCGCGGGTGCCGGATCCGCCACGGGCGCCGGCTCTGCGGCCGGAGTCGGCTCGGGCTCGGGCGCCGGCTGCGTCGTCAACGCGGTTTCGGACGGAGGCAGCGGCTCTGGGGGCGGCTGCTTGATCTCCTGCTTCGGAACCGGCTTCGCAGGCTTGGGCTTAGGCTTGGGTTTGGGCTTGGGCGGTTCGGGCACGGGCCGGGGCGCCGGCTCGGGTTCGGGAGCAGGAGGCGTGGGTGCGGGCGGCGCCGTCGCCACCTGCACCTGGGGAGCGATTTCGACGAACCGTACCTCTATTGTTTCGACCGGCTCGACCACGTGCTGATCGGGCTGCGCCGCGAAGATCGCGCCGACCACCGCAGCGTGCAAGAGGACCACCGCGGCGCCTGCTCCAACGCGCAGCCCGGTCGAGGCTGGCGCATTCCAATGCAAGGTGGCACTCATTCGAAGGAATCGTGTGGCGAGACTAAGAGATCGCTACGATATCACAAATGCGACTTATTCGCAGTTGCAATACCGCCCCCTTCCCGCCGCGGCGCTAGGCAAGCGGCTCGACCGGCACCGTCCTGACGACCAAGGCGTCGCAAGGCGAGAGCTGGATGAGCCGTTCGGCCACGCTGCCCATCGCCGTGCGCAGCAGCCCCGTCAGGCCGTGCGTGCCCACCACCAGCAGGTCCGTCGGATGGCGGGCGACGTAATCCGGCACCACGCGCTCGGGCAACCCGCGCTCCAGGACCAGCTTCGGCGCCGCGCCGCCCCGCGCGAAATGACGCGACACGAACGCGTCTCCGGCGCGCTGCGCCTGCCCCTGCGCGGCCTCGATCTCCGCCGGGTCCGGATCGGCCTTGAGCATCGGATAGGCATGGAGCAGCGTCAGCTGCGCATCCGGGAAAAACACGCGGGCCGCGTTCAGGGCCTGGCGCGACCCTTCGGAAAAATCGGTCGCGCCGAGCACGCGCTGGTATGGGCGGTGCGGGCGCTTTCTCACGATCAGGATGGGCAGCGCCGCCGTGCGCGCCAACCGCTCGGCCGTGGAACCCAACAGCAGCCGGCCCAGCCCGCCATTGCGGCCCGAACCCGTCACGATCAAGTCACATTGGCGCAAGCGAGCCGTGCGCTCGATCACCTCGACCGGGTGACCGGTCTCGACGATCAGCTCCATCGGCACGTCGACCTCGCCCACGGTATCCAGCAACAGCCGTTCCGCGGCCTGCAGCTCGGCATCCCGGCTCTCGGGCGACCGGAGCCGCTCGGCAAAGGACGGCTCCTCGACCACGTGCAGCACGATCAGCTTACATCGGCGCCGGCGCGCAATGTCGATGGCCCGATCCAGGGCTCGGTCGCCACATGCGCTCAGGTCGCTGGCAAGCAGGATGCTGCAGGTGTCACGTCCCATGCCGACACACTCCGGGTAGTTGAAAATATTTATTATTTTTATCCTGCCACGGATGAAGCGCGCTGCGCCATGGTGCGTTCCTGGGCGGTTGATGCAGATCAAGCGCCGGCAGCCAAGCCCCAACGCAA
>NZ_JADGHH010000227.1 GCF_019689535.1 Pigmentiphaga sp. | reverse complement strand
TTGTGTATAACAGACAGCTTTCATAGGTTCTTGTCCCTGCGGGTCTCCCGCGTTGCACCGATCGCTTCTGCATCAACAGAAGCGTCACGCGCAAAGCGAATCTAAACCACGTTAAACTTATCTCATCGACCGGTCGCGCCCGGTTTTTCCCAGTGTCGGCGTTGTGCAAGTGACACGATGATCGCTCCCGATCCCTTGAACATTGCCCTGTCGGACTGCCTGGCCTATCCCCGGTTGTCGGTGCCGATGGCGGAACATCGCCGGCGCCATCCGGACCACCCCATTCGCCTTCATGAAGAACGCCTGGAGGACCTGCATCGAGGACTGCTCGCGGGGGCTTTCGAGGCGGGCCTCTGCCAGTCGCCCGCAGCCCCTGAAGGCATCGATGTCCGCCCCGTCTGGCGCGATGCGCTGGCACTGGCCGTGTCTGCCCATCACCCCTTGCTGGCCTTCGCGTCAGTGTCCCTGGAGCAGGCCGCCGACCACCCTTGGATCGCCCTGGATGCCCGCGACTGTGTGGGCTACTGCGGGCAGATCGACACGCTGCTGACGGCGGCCGGCGTCTTCCCCTCGGACGTCACGACGGCCACATCGTTCGGGTTGATGATGACCCTGGTGGCCGCCGGCTACGGCGTCTGCCTGGCACCCGCCGCCCGCATCGAGGGCCATCGTTCCCTTGGCCTTGTCCAGCGTCCCTTGCAAGAGGGCGTGCTGACGCTCACCACCTACTTCCTGAGCCGTCGAAATACGGACAGCACCCACCTGGAGCGGTTCTTCCAATCGCTCCAGGCAAGCGCCTGACCGAACTTCGGCGCGACCCTGGCTTGATCAGTCTCCGGGCGTCGCTTCGGCGACATCGGCAGCGACGGCTTCGCGCACCAGCCGCTGCACGCTTTGCCGGACCTGCTCAGGAAACTCGGTCGTCACGACTGGCTCGCTCGCCTGCATGCACTGTGCGGCCACCAGCCGCGCGGCAAGGTGCAGGTTCGTTGGGTTGACGGCTTCGATGGCCGGCCGTGTCCCGAGGGCCTCATATGAGCGCAGGAGAGCGTGGTAGATGTCCCAGGTGTCGATGCCCCGTGGCAGTTGCTTCAGGACGGACTGGACCAGCCTGCGCTTGAGCGGATCGAGTTGCCAGTCTGGCACTCGCTGCCCGCGATGCCCCATGTGGATCGACAGCAGGTTGCCGGCCTGGATCTCGTAGGTGATCCAGCGGCGCGACTTGCCCGCGAGCCTGGCGTAGTCCGCCACCGAGAGGTTGTGCGGCGCCTCGAAGATCTCCAGCACCTGCAGGCGTTCACGCTGCGCGTCCGACAGGCGCGGCCGTGCGTACTCGGGCATGCGCACGGCCGACAGCCGCTGCACCGATGCCGGCGCTTCGGGTTGGTCGGGCGCCGGCGCGGTCACGATCAGCTGCGGCGCGGTGAGGTCGAGCACCGGCGGCTGCACCGCCGCCTGGCCGGCAATGGTCGGCAGGCCCTGAAGCGTGATGGTCAGATGCCGGCTGGCAACCTCGACCTCGTTCTGCTCGAACAGGTCCAGGCGATCGGCCCAGTCCTGCATCATGACGCGACGCTGCTCGACGTACTCGGCATGGTTGTAGGTCGCGCTGATCCTGTCCGGGTCGGCATGCGAGAGCTGGGCGTCCACCCATTTCTTCGGGTACCCGAGTTCGTTCAGCGCCGTCGAGATCGTCGCCCGGATACCATGCCCCGTGAGTTGGTCCTCGTAGCCCATGCGCTTGAGCGCGGCGTTGAGCGTGTTCTCGCTGATCGGGTTCTTCAGGCACCAGTCGCCGGGAATGAGATGAACCTGGGCCGGCTTGAAGTTGTCGAGCAGGTGGCGAACGATCTCCTGCGCCTGCACCGACAGCGGCACGATGTAGGGCGGGATGTCGATGATGCGCTTGCGCTTCTTCCTGGTGAACAGCTTTCGCTGCTTGAGCCTGGCCACGGGGATGATCCACAGGCCCCGGTCGAGGTCGAACTGATCGGGCGTGGCGAAGCGCAACTCGCCGGTGCGCACACCGGTGAGCATCAGCAGCCGCAAACCCAACTGCGTGTTCAGGCGCCCGCGGTACTTGCGCAGCGTCTGCAGCATGACCGGCAGTTCGTGCATGCGCAGAAACGGGTTGTGTTCGACCGGCGGCAAAGGCAACGCGACCACTTCCAGGTCCCTGGACGGGTTCTCGCCCATGTTGGGGATCGCCACCGTGGCGTAGGTGAACAACTGGGTGAACCAGGTCCGCAGCTTCTCGGCCACCGACAGCGAGCCGCGCTTTTCCACCTTGCCGATGATGTCCAGCAGGTGCGCGCGGGTGATCTCGTAGATGGTCAGGTGCCGCAGCGACGGAAACACGTCCTTTTTGAAGACGCGCCCGATCTGCTCCAGGCTGGTCTGCCGTCCTTCCTCCAGCGAGAGCCGGCGATGAGCCAGCCATTGCTCGTAGACGGCCATGAAGGTGTGCTCGCCGGCCAGGACGATCGCGTGCCGCCTGCGCTTGCGTTCGCTGTGCGGATTGACGCCCTTGGCGAGCAGCGAGCGGGCTTCATCGCGAAGCGTACGGGCGTCCTTCAGCGAGAGCGCTGGATACGTGCCGAAGGACATGCGGTCGCGCTTGCCGCCCCACGAGAAGCGGAAGTGCCACGCCTTTGCACCGGTGGCTGAAACAAAGAGGGAAAGGCCGTCTGTGTCGGCCAGGGTGTACGGTTTGCCGGTCGCCTTGGCCTGGCGAACCGTGAGGTCCGAAAGCATGATCCCAACTCCTTGAAAGCGAGTTGAGTGCCATGTTTCCCATCGGGCCCCGGCTCCCCCAGCAACAATGCGGAACTGGGAAGCTCCGCATTGCGATGTACCACCTAATGTACCGGTTTTGACCGGCTGTCAGTGGATTTCGCTGGACGTCACTGGATCGAAGATTCTTAAAAAATCGAACCGTGACAATGACTTGCAACACTCCATGGACGTCCCTGGAACACCATGGAAAGTTGAAGTGGAGCGGGTGAAGGGAATCGAACCCTCGTATGCAGCTTGGGAAGCTGCCGTTCTACCATTGAACTACACCCGCGCAGGACGCCCCGGCAGGACCGGGACGGAAGCGCTGCCGCATGGCGGCAGGAACGCAATTCTAAGCCCGATTTCCCAGGCCGGCAAACGGCGCGCCCGAAGCCGGGGCGCCGAGGGCGCATCGACCCCTCCGGGACCGCCCCGGCGTCCCGCCTGCCGGCGCACGCCGCGCCACCTCGTCGTCTCCGGGTCGGCCCCGGAAACGGCTTTCCGCCATGGGCGAGCGAAGCCGGGCATCCGGCCAAACTAATCACTTTTCGCTATCAGTCCAAAAGTTTTTCTGTCTTTATTTCCCTTAGTACCCGGTGTCCAATAGGCCCGCGCCCAACGCGCACGACCAAGTGAAACGAGAACCCTGGGGCCGATTCGCGCACCCGGGGCGGTCGCACCCCAAAGGAGACACTCGATGGCACACGCCCGGAGTACCGCCGCCCGCCCGTGGGCAGCGATGCTGCTGACCGCCGCATCCTTGGCAGCGGCACCCGCCGCCCAGGCACAGAACTACCCGACCCGTCCCATTCAGATGATCATGCCCGTACCGGGCGGAGGGCACGAGGCCGTCGGACGCATCATGGCGGAACAGATGTCCAAGCAGCTTGGACAACCGATCGTGGTGGAAGGCCGCCCCGGCGCGTCGGGGAACATAGGCGCGGCGCTCTTGGCCAAGGCCCCGACCGATGGCTACACCATCGGCTTGCTGAGCGGCATCCATACGTCTAACGCGGGATTCTTCCGGCAGCCTGGGTACGACATCCTGACAGACTTCACGCCCATCGGCGCCGTGGGCGAATCGCCGGTGCTGCTGGTCGCCCGTCCCGACCTTCCGTGGAACACCTTCCCCGAGCTCATGGCGGAGATCAAGAAGAGCCCGGGGAAATTTTCCGCCGGGGGCACTTCCGGACTCGTGTTCGATTTACTGGCCGACGCGGCGGGACTCGAGTTCTTGTCGGTGCGCTACAAGAGCGCCGGCAATGCGATGACCGACCTGTCTTCCGGCCGGCTGGACCTGACCTCTGGCCCGCTCACGGTTTTCTTGCCCTTGATCAGGGACAAGAAAATCAAGGCCATGGCCGTCGGCGGCGCGCGCCGCGTGGCCGAGCTACCCGAGGTCCCCACCGTCGCGGAGTCCGGCGTGCCGGGTTTCAACGCCAACATCTGGTACGGGCTTTTCCTGCCCAAGGGTGCGGCGCCTGACGTTGCCCAGCGGTTGCGCGAGGAGTTCGCCAAGGCCCTGGCCACGCCCGACGTGCGCGCCAAATTGGCGACGCAAGGCATCGACGTCACCTTCGGACAAGCCTCGCCCGACGAAGTGATGCAGCGTATCGCGAGCGAAGTCGAGAACTGGAAGCGCATCGCGGCCAAGACCGGCAAATATGTCAACTGAAGCCGCTCGTCGGCAGACTTCTTCAGGAAAGCATCATGCTTAGTGCGAAAGGAGTGCGCGAACTCGCCGTCTTTCCATGTCCCGGCGGCGGACAGGTGGTGGTCAAGGACGGGTTCGCCTACATCGGCCACATCACCGGGCCGACGGGCACCACCATCGTGGACGTACGGGAGCCGACCCGCCCCAGGCAGGTCGCCACGGTGCCGGTCGCGGAAGGGCTGCATTCGCACAAGGTACAGGTACATGGCGACCTGATGCTGGTGAACCGGGAAATCACCGACGCGACGCTGGCAAAAGAGCGGGGAGGCCTTGCCATATTCGACGTCCGCGACCGGTCCCAGCCCCGGCAGCTTGCGATGTGGCATTGCGACGGAAGCGGCATACACCGGTTCACCTTCGACGGCCGCTACGCCTATATCTCTCCCGAGGTCGAAGGTTATCTGGGCAACATCGTCATGATCCTCGACCTGGCGGACCCGGCCAACCCGGTGGAGGTGTCGAGGTGGTGGATGCCCGGGCAATGGGCGGCGGGAGGGGAAACGCGCACCTGGAAGGGATACCAGCACCGCTGCCAC
>NZ_JADGHH010000226.1 GCF_019689535.1 Pigmentiphaga sp. | reverse complement strand
ATTATTTCTCTACCAGGATCTAGAATGGTTGTGAATTTCCAATGGACAAAAAAGATAGAAATATCCTTTCTATCCTGCAGGAGGATGCGACCCTCTCGGTGAATGAGATCGCCGAACGGGTCAGCCTGTCGCCCACCGCATGTTGGAAGCGCATTCAGCGCATGACGCAGGAGGGGGTGATACGCAAGCAAGTGTGCCTGCTCGATAGTCGCAAGCTGGGCGTGGGCGTCACCGTGTTCGTGGCGATCAAGACCAACCACCACGATCTCCAGTGGCTGCAGAAGTTCGCGGCCGGCGTCCGGGACATGCCCGAAGTGGTGGAGTTCTACCGGATGAGCGGGGAGATCGATTATTTGCTCAAGGTGGTGGTGCCCGACATCCAAGGCTTCGATATGGTGTACAAAAAGCTGATACAGATCGTGGAGCTGTTCGACGTGAGTTCGAGTTTCGCGATGGAAGAGCTGAAGTACACGACTGCCTTGCCGCTGGACTACGTCTGAGCTCCGCTTTTATTCCGGTGTCCTCATCCGTTCGTGAGTTGTGCCATGCCTGAGACCCAACGTTTTCCCTCCCTGTCGCACTGGGGCGCCTTTACGGCCGTCGTGGAGGGGGGGCGTCTGCGCGCCTGCGAACCATTCCCCCATGATCCCGCGCCGTCGCCCATCCTGCGGTCCATGCCGGGCATGATCCATTCGCCGCTGCGCATCGCCCGGCCTGCCGTGCGGCAAGGCTGGCTGCGCGACCGTGCCCGGTCCGACGGCTCGGCCCGCGGCTCGGAACCCTTCGTCGAAGTGGACTGGGACGTCGCGCTCAAGCTCGTGTCCGAGGAGCTCGCGCGCGTGCGGAGCCAACACGGCGACGCCGCCATTTTCGGCGGCTCTTACGGGTGGTCCTCTGCGGGCCGCCTGCATCATGCGCGCACCCTGACGCACCGTTTCCTGAACGCCGGCGGGGGCTGCGTGATGCAGGCGGGCAATTACAGCTGGGGCGCCGCGCAGTTCCTCCTGCCGCACGTGATAGGAACCTATGCGCCCGTGACCGGCCGCGTCACCGACTGGAAGAGTGTAGAAGCGCATACGCGGCTGTTCATCGCCTTTGGCGGGCTGCCCTTGCGCAATACCCAGATCACGTCGGGCGGCGCGGGCGAGCATTCGACGCCGCGCTGGCTCGAGCGCGCGCGCCGCGCCGGCATCGAATTCGTCGTCATCAGCCCGACGCAGGCGGACGTACCGGACGGCTTGCCGGCGCGCTGGATTCCGATCAGGCCGAATACCGACACCGCGATGATGCTGGCGATGGTGCATACGCTGCTGACCGAGCAGCGCCATGACGCCGGCTTCGTCCGCACCCACTGCACGGGCTTCGACCGTTTCGCGGACTATGTGCTTGGCAAGGCCGACGGCACGGCCAAGAGCGCCGAGTGGGCTGCCGGCATATGCGGCGTGCCGGCGGACGTCATGCGCGAGCTCGCCCGCCGGGCGGCTTCCGTTCGCACGCTGATCACCTGCACCTGGTCCTTGCAGCGCGCCCATCGTGGGGAACAGCCCTATTGGGCCGTCATCGCGCTGGCCGCGGCGCTGGGGCAGGTCGGCCTGCCCGGCGGCGGCTTCGCATTCGGCCACGGTTCCATGAACGGGGTGGGCAATCCCAGGCCCGGCGTCGCCGCACCTGAAATGAGCGCCGGTCGCAACCCCACCGGCCGCTCCATCCCCGTGGCGCGCATCGCCGACATGTTGCTGCATCCGGGCGAGCCGTTCGAATTCAACGGGAAGCGAGACACCTATCCCGACATCCGGCTGGTGTATTGGGCAGGCGGCAACCCCTTTCATCACCACCAGGACCTGAACCGGCTCATGCGGGCATGGAGCCGGCCCGAGACCATCATCGTCCATGAGAGCTGGTGGACGCCGACCGCCCGGCGCGCCGACATCGTGTTGCCCGCCACGACCACGCTCGAGCGCAACGATATCGGCGGGTCCTCGCGCGACCGTTTCGTGCTGGCCATGCACCAGGCCCTGCCGCCCCATGCGCACAGCCGGAACGATTTTGACATCTACCGCGAGCTCGCCGCCATGGCGGGCTATGAAGCGGCTTTTACCGAGGGGCGCGACGAGTCCCAGTGGCTGCGCCACATCTATGGCGAGCTCGCCGCGAACTGGCGCGAGGCGGGTTTCGATGCTCCTGACTTCGAGGCGTTCTGGCAGGCTGGTTTCCTGGAACTGCCGGAGCCCTCGCGCGAATTCGTCCTGTTCGAGGATTTCCGCCGGGATCCGCAAGCCCACCCGCTCCAGACGCCGTCCGGCAAGATCGAAATCTATTCCGAACGCATCGCTGCCTTCGGCTACGACGACTGCCCGCCGCACCCGGCCTGGGTCGAGCCGGTGGAATGGCTGGGCGCCGCAGCGTCGGCGCGTTACCCGCTGCACCTGGTGACCTCCCAGCCCGGGGACAAGCTCCATTCGCAGTTGGACGCCGGCGAGGTCTCGGTCTCGGCCAAGATCCACGGCCGCGAACGCGTGCACATGTCGGAGCAGGACGCCGTCAGCCGGGGCATTGCGAACGGCGACCTGGTCCGGGTGTTCAACGACCGGGGAGCGTGCATCGCTGCGGCCGTGGTCAGCGCGGGCGTGATGCCCGGCGTGGCCATCATGTCCACGGGCGCGTGGTTCGACCCTGATGGCGCGGCGCTGGATCGACACGGCAACCCCAACGTGCTGACCGTGGACGTGGGCACGTCGCGCCTGACCCAGGCGCCCAGCGCGTTGTCGGCGTTGGTGGACATACGAAAATGGGAAGGCGAGGTTCCGCCGGTCCGGGCGTTCGAGGTGCCCCAGCTGGTGTGAGGGTGGCGCGGGCCCCTACCTGGCGGGGCCTGCCTTCCGGGGCCTCAGCCCTCGGTGCTGCCGGCGGGTTGCGCCAGCACGGCGTGCCGGCGCGAGTAGAGGAAGTACACCGCCAGGCCCACGAGCACCCACAGGCTGAACGCGACCCACGTGAAGCGGTTGAGGTGGGCGATGAGGAATACGCAGCAGGCTACCGCCGCGAGCGGCACGAAGGGCACGCCGGGGCAGCGGAATCCCCGTGGCAAGTCGGGCTGGGTCTTGCGCAGCACGATGACCGCCAAGGAGATGAGTGAGAAGGCGGTCAGCGTGCCGATGTTGATCAGTTCCGCCAGTACGGCGAGCGGCACGAGGCCCGCGATCAGGGCGAACACGAGCCCCACCGACCAAGTGAGGCTGAACGGCGTCGCAAAGCGGGGATGCAGGACGGACAGCCTGCGGGGCAGCAGACCGTCGCGCGCCATGGCATAGAGAATGCGGGTCAAGCCATAGCTCATGACCAGGATGACGGTCGTCATGCCAAGGATCGCGCCTATGTCGACTACGCCCGCCAGCCCCATCTGGCCGGTGCGCTGCAATGCCAGCGAAACGGGGTGATCGGGGTCGGCGGCGAAATCCCGGTAGGGGACGATGCCGGTCATGACGAGCGTCACCAGTACGTACAGCACAGCGCATATCAACAGCGAGCCGAGGATGCCCAGGGGCAACGAACGCTGTGGATTCCGGACTTCCTCGGCCGAGGAAGCGACCGCGTCGAAGCCGATGAAGGCGTAGAACATCAGGGCCGCGCCCGCGAAGACACCGCTCATGCCATAGGGCATGTAGGGTGTCCAGTTCTCGGTCCGTACGTGCATTGCACCGGCGGCGATGAACAGCACGATCACCGCGATCTTGATCAAGACCATGATGTTGTTGACGCGCTTGGATTCGCGTATGCCGACGGAGAGCAGCGCGGTGACCGCGAAGAGCACGAGGAATGCCGGCAAGTTGAAGAGGGTGTCGCGGCCGGGGATCGCGCCGGGGGCGGCGCGCAAGGCCTCCGGCAGGTGCATGCCCAGGCTGGCGATGAGTGACTGGAGGTACCCCGACCATCCGGCCGCGACGGCCGAGGCGGCCAGGCCGAATTCCAATATCAGTATCCACCCGATTAGCCAGGCGGGCAGTTCGCCCAACGTCGCATAGACGTACGTATAGACCGAGCCGGAGACCGGTAGCGACGAAGAAAACTCGGCATACGAGAGGGCCGAGAAGAAACACGCCACGGCAGCAAGCACGAAGGAGAGGGAGAGGGCAGGGCCGGCAATGAGGCTGCCTGCGCCCGTAAGTATGAAGATGCCGGACCCCACGACTGCGCCCACGCCCAGCATGATGAGATCGAAGGTGGATAAGGATTTGCGCAGGCCCGCCTGGCGGCGCTGCTCCATCATGCTGTCTATGGTCTTGACGCGGAACAGGTCCATGATTACTCCGCTCGAAACGGCGCTGGGCGATGCGGCGCACATCCGGGCGTGACAGCATGCGCATGGCCTCGCCAGCAGGAATCGAACCTGCATCTGAGCCTTAGGAGGGCCCCGTTCTATCCATTGAACTATGGCGAGCGACACAACCGGCAACCGCCGCGACCCGCATGAATGCTGGGTTTCCCGTCGATGCACCGGAAAACCGGACCATCGGGCTTGACGGCCTCGGCCCGAGCGGGAGTGTAGCATTCATTGGCTGGGTTGAACCGGCTGTCGTCAGTGCGTCGGAGGGGCCGCGCGTAGCAGTGCCTCGTCGATCGAGGCCGGCGTGAGGCCGGGCGCGAGCTTGCCGATGAATTCGTACAAGTGGCGGGGCCAGTAGGCACCGCGCCGGACCAGCACGTACACGGTGCTGGTCGGGAATAGATGATCGACCGGACGGGCGTCCAGGCTTCGATCGCGGTGGCGGGAGTAGGCAATGTGGGGAATCACGGCGAGGCCGAGGCCGGCGGCGGCATAGCTCTTCATGATTTCGACATCCGTGCCGCGCATGGCGATTTGCGGGGCCAGCCCTGCGGATTCGAAAGCCTCGTTGACGCGGCGGCCGATGAGGTGCTGTTCGCTATAGGTGATGAGCGGATGCCGGGCGATGGCTTGCAGCGTCAACGGCCGCGTACCGAAGACGGGATGCCCGCGTTCCCCGACCAGCACGTGTTTGAGTTCATAGCAC